>NZ_JBNGZG010000005.1:0-49385 GCF_052049815.1 Candidatus Pelagibacter sp. | reverse complement strand
GTGATAAATCTTAAGCTAAATTCTTTACTCATTATATATTTCCAAAATTTCTTTTTAATTTTTTAAATTTTTCTAAAATTTTTTTAAAATCATGTTCTGTAAAGTCTGGCCATAATTTTTTTTCAAAAAAGATTTCAGTATATGCTATCTGCCACAATAAAAAATTACTTAGTCTTTTCGTGTCTCCTGTTCTGATTAATATATCAGGATCTGGTATATTTTTTGTAAACAAATTATTTTGAATATTTTCTTCTGAAATTTTTAATTTTTGATTATTCAATTTTGATACTGCGTTTATTATTTCGTTTTTTGATCCATAATTCAAAGCAAGATTTATTTGCATAACATTATTTTTGGAAGTTTTAGTCTCAGTTTTATTAAGTAGAAATTTTATACTTTTCGAAAAAGCTTTTTTGTCACCAATTATCTTGAGTTTTATCTTATTTTTAACCAAGATCTCAATTTTGTTTTTTAAGAAATTTTCAAGTAAACCGAATAAAAAATCAATTTCATTTTTTGGTCTTTTCCAATTTTCTGTCGAAAATGTATAAAGAGTTAAATGTCTAATTTTTTGTTTTACAGACTCTATAATTATTTTCTCAACAGTTTTTAATCCTGCTTTATGACCAGCATTTCTACTACTTTTATTTCTTAAACCCCATCTGCCATTTCCATCCATAATAATGGCAACATGATTAATTGGGTTCATATCGTCATTATTTCTTTTTCTTTAGCGGAGACTTTTTCATCAACAACTTTTATATGATTATCAGTTATTGTTTGTATATTTTTTTCATTAGATTTTTCCTCATCTTCACTAATCTCTTTTGACTTTAAAAGTTTTTTTAATTCCTCATTAGCTTCTCGACGAATATTTCTTATAGAAACTTTACATTTTTCACCCATTGATTTAATCATTTTTTTAAGCTCTGTTCTTCTTTCTTCATTAAGCTCAGGAACCGGCAATCTTACTAACTGACCATCAATTTGAGGATTTAAACCTAGTTCAGATTTTTTTATTGCTGCGTCAACCAATGGAACATTATTAACATCCCAAACTTGAATATTTATCATTCTTGGTTCAGGTGTAGTGATGCTCGCAAGTTGATTTATTGGCATTTGTTGACCATAAACATCAACTTTAACAAGATCTAGCATGGAAGCATTGGCTCTACCTGTTCTTAAAGACGCAAGTTCTTTTACAAAAACATCAATAGTTTTGTCCATTTTAGAACTGTACGATTTTTCTTCAAACATTATTCACCAATTTTTATTCTTGAAAATTCTTTTATCTTTAAATCAGCAATACCTAAATCTTTAATTACATCTTGAACTTTTTTCTTTGGTTCCATAACCCAAGCTTGAGTCAATAATGAATTTTCTTCTTTAAATTTGTTCATTTTACCAATACTAATTTTTTTTGCAATGTCATCAGGTTTTCCTGAATTTTTTAGTTCTTCGGTAACTAATTCTTGTTCTTTATCAATTATAGATTGATCCAACGAACTAGCGTCCAATGCTAAAGGATTTGATGCAGCAATATGCATTGATAATTGTTTTCCAAATGTTTTTAAAGAATCTGATTTATCAGTTGTTTCTAGAGAAACTAATACTGCAAGCTTTGACAAATTGTCCTTAACAACTGTATGTAAATAATGAAAATTAGTTGATCCACTATTATTGATAGTTTTTAACTTCCCAATAGTAATTTTTTCACCAATTTTAGCAACTAAGGCAACTAGGTTATCTGCAACTGTTTGGCCATTTTTCATTTGAGATGAATTTAATTCATCAATGTTCGAATTTTTATCATTATTCATCTCACTTAATTCTTTTACGAAATTTATGAAATCTTCATTTTTAGCAACAAAGTCTGTTTCACAATTAACCTCTATTGCTGATATTTTGTTTTCATCGCCAGAAACTGCAACAACACCTTCTTTTGCATCTCTAGACATTTTCTTTGAAGCTTTAGAAATTCCTTTAACTCTTAAAATTTCAACGGCTTTATCTAAATCTCCACCAGATTCTTTAATTGCTAAATTACAATCTTTAAATCCAGCACCAGTTGCTTCTCTAAGTTTTTTTACTTTTTCTATATCACTCATATTAGTTTAAGGTTTCCTTTTTATCTTTTGCAAACTTTTCGTTAAGCTTTTCTCTATCTAGCTCTTGTAAAGTTTTTTCATTTTTTTTTGTTTCTACTTTAGGTTTTTCTTGTACAGGTATTGAAGATTTTGCATTAATAATTGTTTCCTTAATTAGATTACAATACAAATCAATTGATCTTCTAGCATCATCATTACCTGGAATTGGGAAATCAATTCCATCAGGATTTGAATTACTATCTAATATCGCAATAATTGGAATTCCTAATTTAACTGACTCTTGAATTGCTAGAGATTCATAATTTGTATCAATTATAAACACAAGATCAGGAACTTTCTTCATCTCAGCAATACCACCTAAAGATCTTTGTAATTTATCTTTCATTACGCTCATTTTAAGTAATTCTTTTTTTGTAAATCCTCTGTTTTCAGATGTTAGATCTGTTTCTAATTTTTTTAGTTTTTTAATTGAATTTGATATAGTTCCCCAATTAGTTAGCATTCCACCCAGCCATCTATAATTTACGAAATATTGATCTGTTTCTTTTGCTACTTCTGCAATTGCTTCTGAAGCTTGTTTTTTAGTTGAAACAAATAAAATTTTTCCATTATTTGCTATGGTTGAATAAACTTTTTCTAAAGCAACTTTTGTAAGTTCTAGTGTTTGAGTAAGATCAATAATGTGTATTGAATCTCTTTTCCCAAAAATATATTTTTTCATTTTAGGGTTCCATCTTAAGGTTTTATGACCTAAGTGAACTCCAGCTTCTAATAATTGTTGTATTGATAAGTTAGGTATTTTCATATTTATTCCCGGTTAAGCCACCACAGTAATTGCCACTAAAGGACCGGAGGTGTAAAACCAAATACTGTGTGCGTATTGTTAATTTAGACTTTTATTACAATAAAATTCTTAATAAACAAGTATTTTTTAATTGATTTCTGCTTGAATTTGTTGATTTTTAATCAAATTTAAAGTTTTACGATCAAGCTTTCTTGGATTTTCTAGTTTAAAAAACATTTTGTTTTCACCATTATAAAATTCTATATTAACAATTGTTTTTCCATTTTCTGTTAATACATTTGAAATTTTTTCAAGTTGATTTGATGAAGTAATTTTAAATAAAACTTCTAAAATAGGTTTATTAATTAAATCTTTTAGGGAAGCAATTTTTTGTATATTAATTCGTTTTGTCTTGTTTTCATCATTTGAAATTGTTTTTACTAAAGTAAGCAATAACGAATTTCCTTCTTTTAGAATCTCTCTATTTAATTCTAAAGTATCTGAAAAAATGAATAATTCGAACACGCTATTTAAATCAGTTAATTTGATTACACCATAAGGTGTCCCTTTTGCGGTCTTTCTTTCTGTAAGCTTTAATAAGGTTGCTGAAATATTAGATTCTTTTGATAAATCATTATTTGAAAATTCCTGGTAATTAGTAATGTTATAATCATCAAATATATCCTTAAATTGATTTAAAGGATGATCGGAAATAAAAAAACCAACGGCTTCAAATTCTTTTGAAAGTCTCTCTTCAAATTTCCAATCATCAATTTTTAAAATTAACTCTTCATCATTTTTTGATAATTCATCTCCAAATAAATCAATTTGATTAGCAATCTTATTTTCATATAAATTTTTTGATTTAAGTATTAAATTTGGAATAGAATTAAATAAAGCTTGTCTATTATTATCCAAGCTATCAAAGGCACCTGCTTTAACAAGTCCTTCAAGTTGTAACTTATTTATATCTTTTGGGTCTACTCTATTTACAAAATCATTTATCGAAACAAACTTACCATTCATTTCTCTTTCCTTTACAATATTTGATATTGCTTCATATCCAACAGCTTTTATTGATCCTAATGCATAGTAAAATTTATCATCAATAGTTCTAAAATCAGCAAAACATTCATTTATGTCCGGACGAATAATTTCAACTTTCAGCCTTCTTAATTCTTCATAGAATTCACTTAATTTATTTTGGTTAGATAAATCCATTGTCATTGATGCAGCAATAAATTCTTTAGGAAAATATGTTTTTAAATATGCTGTTTGATAAGAAATAATGGCATAGGCAGCTGCATGACTTTTATTAAATCCATATTCAGCAAATGGTTCAATTTTTAAAAAAATACCAGCTGCAACATCTTTGCTTATCCCATTATTAACAGCTCCATTAATAAAATTCTGTTTTTGTTTTTCTAGTTCTGCTCTTTTCTTTTTTCCCATTGCTCTTCTCAAAATATCTGCTTGTCCGGCAGTAAAACCTGATAATTTTTGAGCAATTTGCATTACTTGTTCTTGATAGATGATAACACCGTAAGTTGGTTTTAAAATATCTTCTAATAATGGATGTAAATAATCTGGAGTCTGTCTTCCATGCTTACAATCATTATATGTTGGTATGTTGCTCATTGGACCAGGTCTATATAGAGCAACTAGCGCAATGATATCCTCAATATGATTTGGTTTCATTTGTAAAAGAGCTTCACGCATTCCAGCACTTTCAATCTGAAATAACCCAACAGTTTTACCAGAAGATAATGAATCAAATACTTTTTGGTCATCATATTTAATTTGATCAATACTAAAATTCTTATCAATTTTTTTAATAAGTTTTTGTGTATTGTTTATTACTGTAAGTGTCTTTAAACCTAAGAAATCAAACTTTACTAAACCAGCATTTTCTGCAGAATACATATCAAATTGTGTTGATGGCAAAAGTAAATCTGCAGAACTATCTTTATATAATGGAACTACATCAGTGAGTTTTCTATCTGCTATTACAACACCCGCAGCATGTGTTGCAACATTTCTATTTAATCCCTCAATTTGTAAAGAAATTTCTGCTAATTTTTTTACTCTCGGATCTTCTTTAATCATTTTTTGTAATCTCGGTTCTCCAGCGATACATTCGGATAAAGTTTGTGGTCTTGACGGATCAAATGGTATCATTTTTGAGATGCTATCTACAAAACCATAAGGTAAACCAAGAACACGACCAACATCTCTTATTGCCATTCTTGCTTTAAGTTTACCGAATGTGATTATATGTGCTACGCTGTTTTGATATTTTTCAGTAAGATATTTAAACACTAAGTCTCTTTTTTCCTCACAAAAATCTATATCAAAATCAGGCATTGAAATTCTATCAGGATTTAAAAATCTCTCAAAAATTAAATTAAACTTAATAGGATCAACATCAGTTATTGATAGACACCAGGCCACTAGTGAACCAGCACCTGAGCCCCTACCTGGACCAACTGGTATATCATTTTGTTTTGCCCATTTGATATAATCAGAGACAATTAAAAAATAACTAGAGTATTTCATTTCAATGATAATGCTTAGTTCATGATCTAGTCTATCTTTATAATTTAAATATTTTTCATCTTTATTTAGTTCATTTTCATTTTTTAAAAAAACTTCTTTAAATTTAATTTTTAAACCTTCCATAGAATCTTTTTTTAATATTTCATCAGCACTACCATCTTTTTTAGAACTAATATCAGGCAATATTGGTTTTGATGAGGAGGGTTTAAAATTACATCTTAAAGGAAAATTATAATTATTTTCTAACGCTTCAGGTAAGTCAGAAAATAATTCTGACATTTCATTATCATTTTTTAAATAATGTTGATTTGAAAATTTAATTCGATTTTTTTCATTAACATAAGTTTTATTTCCAATACAAATTAAAGCATCATGAGCTTCATGCATATTTTTATCGATATAGAAAACTTCATGAGTGGCAATAATTGCAATTTCTTCTTTTAATGATTGATTAAGATTAAATTTTTCAAATCCTTTTTCATTTTCATCTTCATGTCTTTGTATTTCAATATAAAATCTATCTTTAAAATTTTTTTTTAGTAATTTATATAAATTTGAGATTTCAGAAAACTTTCCTTTGTCAAAAAGTTTACCAAATAATCCATTTATAGAACCAGAGAATATTGCTACACCTTCATTATTTTCTAATAAATCATCGAAATTAATATGAGGTTCGGACAAGTTATCATTTTCAAGAAATGATTTAGATGAAAGATAAATAATTCTTTTATAACCTTCTTCGTTCATAGCAAATAGGGGAAGCAATCCAAAAGTATCACCATATTTGATATAAATTTGTGTGCTTAGAATTGGTTGCGTCCCAACTTTAGAAACTTTTTCAGAAAATTCTAAAGCTCCACATAAATTTGAAGTATCACTTAAACCTAAGGATTTAATCTTGTTATCTTTACAAATCTTATCAATGTCATCAATTTTTACTGCGCCTTCACAAATTGAATATTGAGAATGTATTTTTAAATGATTAAAATTTTGTAATTTAATTTCTGGCATCAATGGTTCTTATATTACCATTAACCATTTCCAAGATGCAATCTGACTTATTTGCAAAATATCTATTGTGAGTTGCAAAAATAATAATTCTTTCTTTTGTTATTTGTTTAGTAAGTAACGAAAAAATTTCTTTAGCACTGTTTGAATCTAAACTTCCAGTAGGCTCATCAGCTAAAATAATCTTTGGTTTGTTGATCAAAGCTCTAGCTATAGCAACTCGTTGCATCTCACCACCAGATAATTCTGATGGATAATGATTTATTCTATTGGATAAACCAACTTCATTGATTATTTTTTTTGCTTTATTTTTAGCATCAAATTTATTTTCACCGCTTGCTAGATTTGCAAGATATACATTTTCTAATGAGGTAAAATCACTTAAGAGATTATTTTGTTGATAAATAATACCTATGTTTTCGGCTCTAAAAATATCATTTGTATTTTTATCATTATAATCAATGTTAATTTTATTGAATTTTAATATTCCATTATTAGGTCTATCAATCATAGATATAATATTTAGTAATGTTGATTTTCCTGATCCTGAGGGACCCATGAGAGAATAAATTTTACCTGCTTTAAATTTGTAAGATAAATTCTTTAAAACTGGAATTTTTCTATTTGTTGAAAAACTTTTCGAGATACTTTTTAATTCAACAATATTATTCATATTTTAATGATTTGATTGGATCTAATTTTGCAGCTTTCAAAGCTGGAAAAATGGATACGATTATAGTTATTAATATCGAACATAGTGCAATAAGAGTAATTGATGAAACATTTATTTCTGATGGCATTTTACTTAAGAAATAAATTTCTTCTGGAAAAAGACTGATATTGAATGTGTTACTTAAGAATTGTCTTAAATTTTCAACATATAATGAAAAAGTAACTCCAAGAAAAATTCCAAATATTGTAGCAGATGTGCCTATTAATATCCCAACTAGGAAAAAAATTTTAATAATTGATTTATTTTGAACACCTATTGATTTTAAAATACCAATATCTTTTGTTTTATTTTTAACAAGAATTGTTAAACCAGAAATTATATTAAAAGCAGCAACAATAATAATTAATGAAAGAATAATAAACATTACGTTCCTTTCAACTTTTAGTGCTGAAAATAAAGAACTATTCATATCAGCCCAACTATAGACAAACTCATCTTCAAAGATTCTTTGTGTAATTTCTTTTTGATTTTCAATATTTTGAGGATCTTTTAAAAATAATTCTAAATTTCTATCATCAGAAGAATAATTGAAAAATTCTTCTAAACTATTCAAATTTATAAATGCAACATTATTATCAAAATCTGCTAAGCCACTATCAAAAATTGAAGTTATAATAAAACTTTTTTGTCTAGGCAAACTTCCAATGATTGTGTCTAAAGAAGATGGAGACATAAGCACTACACTATCTCCAATTTCAAGATCTAATGAAAAACTCAGTTCTTTTCCTATTGAGATAGCATCTTTTTCTAAACTATTTTTAATGCCATTAAAATTTTCATTATTAATTATTTCAAGTTTTTCAAAATCTAATTTCGAATAACCTCTTAGTAAAATTCCTTTTGTAGTATCATTTTTTAAAATGACAGCTTCACCAGAATTGCTCTCTAGAGAATAATTTAAATTGTTTGAAACTTTTTTATTTTTTAACTTATTTGCGTCAATTTTTTTTGAGTACGGTTTAATTGTTAAATGAGAATTAAAGCCAATAATTTTATTAACTAATTCTGTTCTAAATCCATTCATTACAGACATCACAATGATAAGAACTGCTACACCAAGACCAATACCAATAAATGAAAAAACAGAAATTACGTTTAAGAAACCATCTTTTTTTCTGGATCTTAAAAACCTTAAAGTTACTTCTTTTTCTAATTGAGAAATCAATTTTTATTTTTTTCTTCTGATATAATCTTGATAATATCTGATACAGATATATTTTGTGTTTCTTTTCCAATTTCCTTAAATTCAAAAAGATTTCCATCAGATTTCTTACCAATTATTATTTGATAAGGAGATCCAATTAAATTCATCTTTTTAATTTTAGAAGATAAATTTTCATCAGTATCATCAATAATTACATCAATATTTTGTTTGTTTAATTCAGCCATTAAATTGTTAGCCTTTTCTAAACTTGATGAGTCATTTTTATTAATCATTGGAATTATTGCTACATCATATGGAGCTACTGATAATGGCCATTTCATAACCTCATTTTTATCATCGAATTTTGCTTCGATTATGGCACCTACAAGTCTTGAAACACCTATTCCATATGAGCCCATTTTTACAAAATCTTTTTTTCCACCAGGTAAATCAACTGAAGCACCCATAGGTTTTGAATATTTATCACCAAAATAAAATATATGACCAACCTCAATACCTTTGGTAATTAACCTATTTTCCTCCGTAACTTTATTTTCAAATTCTTCTTTATTAAATTTCTCATCAGTAACAGCATAAAATTGTTCATATTTTTTTCTTAATTCAATTAATGAATCTTTATTTATTGGAGTACCATCTCCACTTAGCTCAAAAATTCTTTTATCTGTAAAAATTTTACTTTCTCCCGTGTCAGCTAAAATAATAAATTCATGTGAAAGATTACCACCAATTGGTCCTGTATCAGCTGCCATTGGAATAGCCGTTAAATCAAGTCTTTTAAAAGTTTTTAGATAAGATAGAAAAAATTTATTGTATGAAAAAAATGCTTCATCATCGTTTATGTCAAAAGAATAGGCATCTTTCATATAAAATTCACGACCTCTCATAATACCAAACCTTGGTCTTATCTCGTCTCTAAATTTCCATTGTATATGATAAAGTAATTGAGGCAGTGATTTATAAGATTTTACTGAAGCTCGAAATATTTCTGTAACTAATTCTTCATTAGTTGGACCATACAACATTTCTCTTCCCTGTCTGTCCTTTATTCTTAACATTTCTTCACCATAGTCTTCATAACGTCCACTTTCTTTCCATATCTCACTAGATTGAATTGTGGGCATTAATATTTCTTGAACGCCAATTCTATTTTGTTCTTCTCTTACTATTTGTTCAATTTTTTTCATTACTTTAAAGCCTAAAGGCAACCAAGAATAAATACCTGCTGAAGATTGTTTAATCATCCCAACCCTTAACATTAGTTGATGTGATTTAATTTTGGCCTCTGATGGATTATTTTTTAAAATTGGAATAAATGATTTTGAAATGTGCATTTTAACTTATCATATTCCTTAAATTTAAATATTCAAACCTCATTAATACATAAAGAATTCCAAAAATTACTGATGTAATTAATGTGCAAAGAAAAAATTTTTTTAACATCTTTGGATTTTGAGGTGATCCAGGGTCTTCACCTTCCACTTCAATAGGTTTATTTCTATCTACATCAATTGGTAATATTGAAAAAAAAACGATCCACCAAATGATTACATATAAAATTGCAAGACCAGTTACGCTCATTAAATTTTAACTATATTAATATTTGTATAAGGTTTTTTACCAGTTTTTTCTTTTGAAAATTTTCTGCAAGCAATTTTAAGAGCATCAATCAAATTGTGTTCTTGTTGTTTACTTCCTAATTTAAAAGTTCTAGTTGTTCTTTCTATTTCATCTTCCATGCCATATATAAATTCCTCTTTTTCAAAAATTGGAAGACCCTTAAAAGATACTATAGGGTTATTATGTATATTTCCTTTTGGAGTAACCATAATTGTAATTTCTAAATATCCATTCGCACTTAAATTTTTTCTTTCTTTAATTGATTGACTGTCTTCCTCAACACTTACAGATCCATCAAGATACAATCTTCCACTTGGTGCTTTATCATAAACTTCTGGTTTATCTCCTGGAGCTAACTTTACTATATCACCATTCTCGACCTGAACAGGATATGGGACCTGCATTTCTTTTGCAAAATTAATATGTTCAATCATATGTCTGTGTTCTCCATGAACAGGGATAACACACTTTGGTTTTACCCAATCATACATATCCTTTAAGTCCTCTCGATTTGGATGACCTGATACGTGTATAAATTCACTTTCCTCCGAAATAACCTCAATACCATCTTTAACCAATTGATTATGAAGTTTATAAAGTTTCTTTTCGTTTCCAGGAATAATTTTTGATGAAAATATCACAGCATCTCCTTTTTCAATAAAAACGTCAGGATGAATGTAACTTGAGATCCTCATCATAGCACCCATGGGTTCTCCTTGGCTACCTGTGCAAAGATAAACCATTTTTTCTCTAGAAATGTTTTTTGCTTCTCTTGGATCAATTGGTTCAATTGTATTTTTCAAATATCCACATTGTCTTGCCGCTTTATAAATTCTATGCATTGATCTACCAACTAAAGAAATTTGTCTTCCAGTTTTTTCTGCACAATAAAAAGCTGTTTCCATTCTAGCGACGTTAGAAGCAAAAGATGTTATGATTATTCTTTTTTTTAATCTGCTCATTATATTCAACATATTTTTTCTAACATCTGCTTCAGATCCTGATCTTCCAGCGCTAAAAACATTTGTTGAATCACAAATCATTGCAAGAACACCCTCATCACCTATTTCTTTCAATCTTTTGGAATTAATATTGTCACCAATTAAAGGATTAGGATCAACTTTCCAATCTCCTGTATGTAAAACTACACCAGCTGGTGTTTTTATCTTAAGTCCATTAGGCTCTAAAATTGAGTGAGTTAAAGTAATATATTCAACCTCAAAAGGGTTTAAATCAACTTTTCCATTTAATTCTACAATCTGTAAGTCATTTGTAATATCAATATGTTTTTCTCTAAATTTTTCTCTTATTAAAACAGCTGTAAATGGTGTTGCATAAATTTTACATTTTAATTTTGGCCATAGATGTGAAATTGCTCCAATATGATCTTCGTGAGCATGAGTTAAAACTATTCCTAATAAATTATCTTTTCTTTCCTGAATAAAACCGGGGTCAGGATAAATCAAGTCAACACCTGGTATAGTATCATCAGCAAATGTTACTCCAATATCTACCATGATCCATTTATGATTACCTGGTTGACCATAACCAAATAAGTTCATGTTCATACCAATCTCACCAGAGCCGCCTAATGGGCAAAATAAAAATTCGTCTTTCATCCTATTTAATTAACCTTGAAGATCTAATAAGGCCATTAATTGTAATATTAATATCTTGTTTTACTTTTGTTTTAATTGAATTTTTAAACAATTCAGAAAATCCACCTGTTAATATAACTTGAAAAGATTTTCTGGTTTCTTTCTTAATTAAATTTATCACATTGTCAATTAATCCAGCATATCCCCAAAAAAAACCTGATCTTACAGCTGAAATAGTGTCTTTACCTATAACTTTGGATATTTTTGTTAAATTTATTTTTGGAATTAGAGATGCTTTATCAGAAAGAGTTTTAAGCGATAATTCAATACCAGGTGAAATGATTCCACCTTTATAATTATTACCAATTAATACATCAAATGTAGTTGCTGTGCCAAAATCTAAAATAATAAAATTCTTTCTTTTATCAACAAGACTAATTGCATTAGCTAATCTATCTGATCCTACTTGTTTATAATTGACATCAATTTTTAAGAAAGATTTTAAATTTAATTCTTTTAATTCATAGCATCTAGTTTGAGTTTTTTTTGAAATAAATTTCTTTATTTCTTTATATGTTTTAGGCACAACACTACAAAAAAGAATTTTTTTAATTTGATTGAAATCAATATGCTTAAAAAAAGAGTTCAATTCTCCTCTTTTAAATTTTTTACTCGATATAATAACTCTTTTAACAATCTTTAAGTTATCATTTATTAAGCAAATTTTTGTATCTGTATTTCCTATATCACCTAGTAATAACATTATAAGACTTATAGTACTTTGATAAAAATTTCTCAAAAGTTATTTTTAATTGGTTTTGAAACATTTTTTTATCAATTTTATGTTTGGTTAACTCTAATAAATTAGTTGTGGGATAATTCTTAATTTTTGGGCTTTTAATTAAATTCAATCCTATTCCTACAATCAAATAGTTTTGATCTAATTTTTCAATTTTTTCTTGTAAAATTCCACATATCTTTTTTTTTTCGATCAATAAATCATTTGGTGATTTAAATGATATTTTTTTCTTGTAGTACTTAGATATGACTTTCTTCACTAATAAACAATTTGTTTTAGTTAATTTGTTTATTGTAAAATTGATCTTCTCAAGTTTGTAAAATATAGTTAAAAAAATATTTCCCTTATATGAAATCCATTTTCTTCCATATTGTCCTTTTCCTTTTTTTTGTGTTTCTGTGATGATTATACCAAAATCAGTATTAGATTTTTTTAATATCCTTATTGCCGTTTGATTAGTGCTGTTAACTTTAACAAAATTAAATTGTTTTAGTTTCATTAAATAATATTAATTCTTGAAACTACATCAATTATTTGACTTGGGAAGATGAAGTAAATCAAAATCAATATTGTTGAAACTGTAAGAGAAAATTTTAACCAAAAGCTATGGTCTGAGTCATATTTTTCTTTTTCTTGATCAAAGTAAATTATTTTTATTATTCTCAAATAATAAAATGCTGCAATTACTGTTGATAGTAAACCTACTATAGCTAAAAAATACATTGATTGCTCAATTACTGCCATGAAGACATAGAACTTAGCAAAGAATCCTGCTAATGGTGGTATACCTGCTAGTGAAAATAGTATCACCAACAGTGATAGAGATAATAATGGATGATTTTTAGACAAGCCTGACAGATCATCTAATGTCTCATAATATTGATCATTTCTTTTTAACATTAAAAGACAAGAGAAAAGTCCCAAGTTCATTACAAAATAAATTGTTATATATATTACTGAACTTTGTATTCCTTCATTGGTTCCAGTTGTTAATCCAGCCAATGCATAACCAATATGACTAATTGAACTATAAGCTATTAGTCGTTTAATATTTTTTTGTCCAATAGCTGCTACTGCTCCAAAGACCATTGAGGCAATTGAAAGAAAAATTAATATCATTTGCCATTGATCGATCAGATTAATAAATGGTACATAAAGAAATCTAATAAATACAGTTAATGCTGCAATTTTAGGAACAATTGTAAAAAATAAGGTTACTGATGTTGGAGAACCCTCATAAACATCAGGTGCCCACATATGAAATGGTACTGCTGAAATTTTAAATGCAAGTCCAACTAAAATAAACACAATACCAAAGGTGAGAACATATTGGTCTGATTCTAAATTGTTAGCAATTATTTCAAAATTTGTTGATCCAGAAAAACCATAAATTAATGAACAGCCATACAATAAAAGACCTGAAGATAATGCGCTTAAAACAAAATATTTCAAACCTGCTTCAGAAGATTTTACTTCATCTCTGTTAAATGATGAAAGGACATATAATGATAATGATTGAAGCTCTAAACCAATATAAAATACAATTAAATCGTTCGAACTAATCATAACCATCATTCCTAAAACGGCACAAATTACTAATATTGGGTATTCAATCTTTAATATTTTAAAAGTCTTCAAATAATTTGAGGAAACAATTAGAGCCATTAATGCAGCAATAATCGTTATAAACTTCATAAATGATGCTAAATAATCAATTACAATACTTCCATTGAACAACAATATATTTTCAACAGTTAAAGTTTCATTAAAGATAATACCACCAGCAATTAGTAATATTATTAATGAAAAGTTGTGAATAAGTTTTGAGCTATCTTTTTTAAATACCCCTAAAATCAATAAAAACATTATAGCTAAGGATATAAATATTTCAGGTAATACTAAATTTAAGTTTTCCATATTAATTTATATTTAAGTTATACATATCTATTAAATTTTTAACAGAAACCTCAATAGTGTTCATTAAAGGTTCTGGATAAAATCCAAAAAACAAAGTTGGTATTGCTAATGATATTAAAATTACAATTTCTGATTTATTCAAATCTGTTAGTTTTTTTAATTCTTCATTAATTAATTTTCCAAAAACTACTCTTTTATATAACCAAAGCATATAAGCAGCTCCTAAGATTACACCTAAGCTTGCTAAAACTGCCACTAGGAAATTATCTTTAAACGCACCCATCAAAATCAAAAATTCTCCAATGAATCCACTTGTGCCTGGTAAACCTAAAGCAGCTAGAGTGAAAATCATAAATAATACTGCATATTTAGGAACTATAGTTACAATACCTCCATAAGTGCTTATTAATCTTGAGTGCATTCTGTCATAAACAACGCCCACACATAAAAAGAGTGCAGCAGAAACTAATCCATGACTTATCATTTGAATGATACTTCCTTCAATTCCTTGCTGTTGTATTGTGAATATTCCTAAAGTTACAAAACCCATATGAGCGACTGAGGAATATGCAATAAGTTTTTTCATATCTTCTTGCATTAGAGCAATTAATGATGTGAATATGATTGCAATAACACTTAAGGTATATATTAATGGTGTAAATGTTTCTGAAGCTTCAGGGAATAAACCTAGAGAAAATCTAATAAAGCCATATCCAGCCATTTTCAAAAGGATAGCTGCTAGTAAAACAGATCCAGCTGTTGGAGCTTCAACGTGAGCATCTGGAAGCCATGTATGAACTGGCCACATTGGGGTTTTAACAGCAAATGAACTGAAAAATGCTAACCATAATAAATTTTGATATTTAGCATCAATGCCTAGTTCATACAGTTTAACTACATCTGTTGTTCCATTTATCCAATAAATTGAAATTATTGCAACTAACATCAAGACAGAACCTAAAAGTGTATACAAGAAAAACTTAAATGCTGAATATACTCTTCTCGGTCCACCCCATATTCCAATGATTAAAAACATAGGAATTAATCCTGCTTCAAAAAATAGATAAAAAATAACTAAATCTAATGCACAAAATACACCTATCATAAAACTTTCCATGATAAGAATTGCTATTAGAAAATCTCTAAGTTTATTTTTGACTGTATTATTTACTGAAAGAATACAAAGTGGAGTAATAAAGGTTGTTAAAACAATGAATAATATTGAAATTCCATCAATACCGACTTTATAATTAATAAAGCCTTTAATCCATTGTCTATCTTCTACAAATTGAAAATCAGATGTTGTTGGATCAAATTGATACCATAGATAAATTGAAATTAAAAAATTAACTATTGATGTAAATAAAGCTACATATTTTATTGTTTGATTATTGTTCGGTTTATCTTTTGAAAAAAATAAAAATAGTGAGCCAATTGTTGGTAATAAAATTAATGATGAAAGGATAGGAAAATTCATTTTTTATTTTACAATCAATAAAGTTAATAAAGCAGAAAAACCTAATAACATTACAAATGCATACTGATATATAAATCCACTTTGAAATTTATTGGCTTTTTGTGAAAATCTTTTAATTAATGAGGAAATGCCATCAGGACCAAAGCCATCAATTATTTTAACATCACAAAATTTCCAAAGAAAAGTTCCTATTTTTTTTGAAGATTTGATAAACAGAAGTTCATATAATTCATCAAAATACCATTTGTTTTTTAAAAATTTATATAATGGCTGATTAACTTTTACTATATCGTCAACTATCTCTTTATTCTTAACAAATAAATAATACGAGATAGGTATTGATAAAGTTACTAAAATCGGTGTTAATAATAAAAACCATGTTGGTGGATGTTCTGAACTTAAAGGTTCTAAAAAAAATACAGAATTTTTCCAAAAACTATCAATACCATTACCAACAAATAAATCTTTAAATAGCATACCCGCAAAAATTGCCCCTATAGATAAAAGAACTAAGGGTATCAACATCACTAAAGGAGACTCGTGTGTCTCTGAAATTTTCATTTTCTTATTGTTGTATTCACCATGAAAGGTCTTAAAAATTAATCTCCATGAATAAATTGACGTTAAAAAAGCTGTAAAAATTCCTATTCCAGCAGCGTAGTACCCAACAGTATTATCTCTCAAATAAGCAAATTCAATAATCGCATCTTTTGAATAAAAACCAGATAAGAAAGGAAAACCTGTTAATGCAAGAGTACCAATGATCATCATTGCATAAGTGTAAGGTAAGTGTTTCCATACACCACCCATTTCATTTATGTCCTGCTCATCTTTAAATGCATGAATTACTGAGCCAGATCCTAAAAATAACAGAGCCTTAAAAAAAGCATGAGTAAATAAATGAAACATTGCAATATTATAAGCTCCAACACCTGTTGCAAAAAACATGTATCCAAGTTGGCTACAAGTTGAATAAGCGATAATTTTTTTTATATCTGTTTGAACAATAGCTACTGATGCAGCAAAAAGAGCTGTTGTCATTCCTACTATGGTAATCAAATTTAATGCTAATTCAGAATATTCATAAATAGGTGAGCATCTAACTACTAAAAAAACTCCTGCAGTAACCATGGTTGCTGCATGAATTAAAGCTGACACGGGTGTTGGTCCTTCCATTGCATCTGGTAACCAAGTATGTAATAATATTTGTGCAGACTTACCCATCGCACCTATAAATAAAAGTAAACAAATTAAATCGATTGCATTGATATCAAATCCTAAGAAGTTTAAATTTTTTTCTGTAATTGTGGGTATTTGTTCAAAAACTTCTGAATAATTAACAGTTCCAAATAGATAGAAAACTAAAAATATTCCTAAAGCAAAACCAAAATCACCTACTCTATTTACAACAAATGCTTTAATTGCTGCAGCGTTTGCTGACTCTTTTTTGAACCAAAAACCAATTAAAAAATAAGAACATAATCCAACCCCTTCCCAACCAAAAAATAATTGAATAAAGTTATCTGAAGTTACAAGCATCAACATAGCAAATGTAAACAAAGATAAGTAAGCCATAAATCTCGGTTTATGTGGATCATGAGACATGTATCCAATTGAGTAAATATGAACCAAGGCTGATACTGAAGTTACAACAACTAGCATTACTGCTGAAAGTGGGTCTATATTCATTGACCAATTAACATTTAACTCCCCAGAGTTAATCCATGTAGCAATTACAATATTTTCTTGGAAACCATCAACCATTACTTGATAAAAAACATAAACAGAGAACAATGCTGAAATTGATACTAATAAACTTGTTACAATTTCTGAATTTCTATCGCCTATAAATCTTCCAAAAAATCCTGAAATAATTGATGCAATTAAAGGAAGAAATATTATTGCTAATTCCATTTTATTATCCTTTTAATTTATCAATTTCTTCAACTCTAATTGTTCCAGAGTTTCTATAGTAAACAACAATAATTGCTAAACCAATTGCAGCTTCTGCAGCAGCAACTGTTAAAATAAAAAGTGTAAAGACCTGACCAGCAATATCATTTAAAAAAATTGAAAAAGACACTAAATTAATATTTACTGCTAATAGAATTAGCTCAATACTCATTAGTATTACGATAATGTTCTTTCTATTTAGAAAAATTCCAATTACACCAATTGAAAAAATTACAGCTCCAAGAGTTAAATAATGTCCTAGACCTATCTCAGCCATCTATTTTGACTCCTTTATTAGACTCTACTTCAACAACATCAACACCTTCAGATCTTTCTCTTGATATTTGTTTAAAATAACTTTGTTTTTTAACACCTGATCTTTGTCTAAATGTAAGCACAATGGCCCCTACCATTGCAACAAGTAGTATCATTCCACTTAATTGGAATATGTGAATATAATCTGTATACAGCACAGCTCCTAATGAATGAGTATTACTTACATCTTGAGAAACTGAAATGTTGCTTATTTCTAATAGGTCAGGTTTATATTTCCATCCACCAATAACTATGATTAACTCAAAAAATATAACTGTGCTTATAATCAATCCGATAGGTATATGACCTGAGTTTTCTTGGGAGGCAAACCATTGATTTTTCTGTTGTGCAACATTAAGCATCATCACAACAAATAAAAATAGTACAGCTACAGCTCCTACATAAACAATAAGCATTATCATGCCTAAAAATTCTGCACCAATCATAATAAATAGACAAGAAATACTAATAAAATCTAAGATTAAAAAAAAAACTGAGTGAACTGTATTTTTAGACACAGTTACCATTATTGCTGAAACAATTGCGATTATTGAAAATATATAAAAAAATATCGTATGAGCTAACATTTTATCTATATGGATTATCTGCTTTAATATTTGCAGCTAAAACATTCTCCCATCTGTCTCCATTTTCTAAAAGTTTTTCTTTAGTGTAATAGAGTTCCTCTCTAGTTTCTGTTGAAAATTCAAAATTTGGCCCCTGAACGATAGCATCAACGGGACATGCTTCTTCACATAAACCACAGTAAATACATTTCATCATATCTATGTCATATCTTGTGGTTTTTCTGCTTCCATCTTCTCTTTGAGCAGAGTCAATGGTAATTGCTTGAGCAGGACACACAGCTTCACATAATTTGCAAGCAATGCATCTTTCTTCTCCATTAGGATATCTTCTTAAAGCATGTTCACCTCTAAATCTTGGACTGATTTTTCCTTTTTCAAATGGATAGTTAATAGTTTTTTTGGAAGAGAATAATTCTTTAATAGCAATTAATAATCCAGATATAAAATCTATCATGAATATTGTTTTTAAAAATCTAGATAACTTCATAATTAATTTGTTGGTAAAAGGTTAAAATAAAATAAAAAACTAGCCGTTAATACAACATATATTAAGGACAATGGTAAAAATATTTTCCATCCTAATCTCATTAATTGATCATATCTGTATCTAGGAACTATTGCTTTTACTAAAGCAAACAATATGAATAGTAATAGAATTTTTAATATTAACCAAATTGCACCTGGAACTAAATTAAATGGGTAAATTTCAATAGGAGAAAGCCAACCACCTAAAAATAAAATTGAACCTAATGCACACATTAACAATATGTTAGCGTACTCACCCAACCAAAACATTGCGTACATCATGCCTGAGTATTCTGTTTGATAACCAGCAACTAATTCTGCTTCAGCTTCAGGTAAATCAAATGGAGGTCTATTAGTTTCTGCAAGTGCTGAAATAAAAAATATCACAAACATTGGAAATAATGGGATAACAAACCACATATTTTGTTGTGCAATTACAATATCATTCAAATTTAATGAACCAACACAAAGTAATACATTTATGATAATTACTCCTATGGAAACTTCATAGGAAACCATTTGAGCCGCAGATCTAATTGAACCTAAAAAAGGATATTTTGAATTTGAAGCCCAGCCACCCATAATTATTCCATAAACACCTAATGAAGAAACTGCAAAGATATAAAGAATGCCAACATTGATATCTGCTAATACTTGACTTTCGCTGAAAGGAATAACGGCCCAAGCAATTAATGCTAATGTCATAGTGACTATTGGAGCTAAAATAAAAATAACTTTATTTGAACTTGCAGGAATTATAATTTCTTTAAAAATGTATTTAAGCGCATCAGCTAAAGATTGAAGCAAGCCAAACGGTCCCACAACATTTGGTCCTCTTCTCTTTTGAACAAAAGCCCAAACCCTTCTATCGAGCCAAACAATCATTGCAACTGAAACTAATACTGGAACTAATAAAAATAGAATTTTATAAACTTCATTAAATAAAACATTAAAATATTCCATTTTTTATCCTTCAGTCCCTGTTTTTTTTATTTCTATTTTAGAATTGTTACACTCAACCATAGTTTTTGATGATCTAGCAATCACATTTGAGAAATAATAATCTTTTACTTTTATATTAATTGTATCATCAACAAAGTTATTTACTGAAATTTCAGAAGTTTTATTTTTTTCATTTTTAAGTTTTAAATAATTAAGCATGCTGCTTTCCAATTCATCTTTATCGTTAAAAAGTTTACGATTATTCATTTGCTCAGCTAAATTATTTATAATTTCCCAATCTTCCTTTGATTGATTAGGTGGATAGGAAGCTTTATATGCTTTTTGTATTCTACCTTCTAAATTTGTAAAATAACCTGATTGTTCTGTGTATGCTGAACCTGGTAAAATTACATCTGCTATCTCCGCACCTTTATCTCCATGACTTCCAATATAAATAACAAATTCGTTTGTTTTATTAAAACTTAAATTATCTTGGCCAACAAGAAATACAATTTCATACTGATTATTTTTTAAATTGTCTAAAATATTATTCTTAAAACATCCCTTTTCTAAATTAATTAAATCTAAATCAAGATTACCAACGGTTGAGGCATCACATGTTAAAATATTAAATGAATTCCAATTATCGTTAATTTTATTATTGTCTGTTAAAAATTTTTGTAATGAAGTTACTACATATTCAGAAGATTCAGATTTTAATAATGACTCTCCAATTATAATTAATGGATTTTGTGCATCTTTAATTAATTTTGAAACATCATGATTGTCTTCAATAATATTTTTAATTGTTAAAGTTTTTCCATCTAATTGAGTGTAAGGATAAGTTAAATCTCCAGCATCGTTTAATGATATTATTTTTGTATTATTATTTAAAAAGGCTTTTCTAATTCTTGCATTAACTATTGTTGCTTCAAATCTTGGATTTGCTCCAACTAAAAATATTAAATCTGACTCCTCTATTCCATTGATTGTTGAGTTAAATAAATAATTTTTTCTATCAGAATTATTTATATATTTATCTTCTGATCTTGTTTCGTAAGCTTTAGTTTCTAAAACTCTGTCAAAGAATTCTTTAAATATAAATGATGTTTCCATATTTGTTAAATCACCTACAAAGCCACAAACTTTTTCTTTTGAAGTATTTTTTAGTTTGCTGACAATTATCTTATTTACTTCATTCCAATTACTCTCTTCAAATTTTCCATTTTTCTTTATGTAGGGTTTGTCTAATCTTTGATTTAATAAACCATCACAAGCATATCTTGTTTTATCTGAAATCCATTCCTCATTAATATCCTCATTTATTAGTGGTAAAACTCTTTTTACTTCCCATCCATAAGTGTCTACTCTAATATTACTTCCTACAGCATCCATCACATCTATAGTTTCTGTTTTTTTAAGTTCCCAAGGTCTAGCTTCAAATACGTAAGGTTTAGAGGTAAGTGCTCCAACTGGACATAAGTCTACAACATTAGCTGATAATTCTGACTGCATTGATTGTTCTAAGTATGTTGTTATTTGCATATCCTCTCCTCTACCTATTGCTCCGATTTCTGGGACACCAGCAATTTCAGTTGCAAATCTCACACATCTCGTACAATGTATACATCTTGTCATTTGGGTTTTGATCAGAGGACCCATGTTTTTATCTGGCACTGATCTTTTATTTTCTTTAAATCTAGATTTATCAACACCGTAGAACATTGATTGATCTTGCAGATCGCATTCACCACCTTGATCACACACTGGACAGTCAAGCGGATGATTAACTAACAAAAATTCCATTACTCCTTTTCTTGCTTTTTCAACTTTAGGAGTGTTAGTTTTTATATTCATTCCTTCCGCTGCAGGCATTGCGCATGATGCAATAGGTTTAGGAGATTTTTCCATTTCAACTAAACACATTCTGCAATTTCCAGCTATCGAAAGTTTTTCGTGATAACAAAATCTTGGAATTTCTACACCTGCTTTTTCACAAGCTTGAAGAACTGTTAAACCTTCTTCAACTTCAACTTCAATATCATTAACTTTTAACTTAGGCATTTTTTTTATCCAATAAATGTTGATCAACTAAATATGGTATATCCTTGTTCTCTCTAATAATTGGATCAAACTTATTTCGTTTCTCGACTTCTTTTTTAAAGTGTCTTAATAATCCTTGGACTGGCCATGACGACCCTTCCCCAAAAGCACAAATAGTATGACCCTCAATTTGCTTTGTAACATCCATTAGCATATCAACCTCATCTCTAGATGCTTCCCCTTTAGCCATTCTTTCAAGCATTCTCCACATCCATCCAGAGCCTTCCCTGCAAGGTGTGCATTGACCACAACTTTCATGTTTGTAAAATCTAGCAATTCTTGCCATACATTTAATTATGTCTTGATCATTATTGATAACAACAATACCTGCTGTGCCTAATCCACTTTTTTCAGCCATTAATGAGTCAAAATCCATTGTGATTGTGTCACAAATATTTTTTGGTAATAAAGGCATTGATGAACCACCAGGAATTACAGCTTGTAAATTATCCCATCCACCAATAACACCACCTGCATGTGTTTCAATTAAATCTCTCAGAGAAATACCCATTTCTTCTTCAACATTACATGGGTTGTTCACATTACCTGATATACAAAATATTTTAGTACCAGTGTTTTTAGGTTTTCCGATATTTGCAAACCATTTTCCACCTCTTCTTAAAATCGTTGGAACAACTGCTATGGTTTCTACGTTATTAATAATTGTTGGACATCCGTACAATCCGATTAAAGCTGGAAACGGGGGTTTTAATCTTGGTTGACCTTTTTTTCCCTCTAAACTTTCCAATAATGCTGTTTCTTCACCACAAATATATGCACCTGCACCATAATGAATATAAATATCAAAATCCCATCCTGTTCCACTTGCATTTTTACCTATGACTTTATTTTCATAAGCTTCATCAATGGCTTTTTGTAACTTTTGTCCTTCATTATAATATTCACCTCTAATATAAACATAACAAGCATGAGCATTAACTGCAAAAGATGCAATCAGACAGCCTTCAATTAATTTATGGGGTTCAAATCTTAAAATATCTCTATCTTTACAAGTGCCAGGTTCAGACTCATCTGCATTAATAACTAAGTAATGTGGTCTTGAACCAACTTCTTTTGGTGCAAAAGACCATTTTAATCCTGTAGGAAATCCTGCACCACCTCTTCCTCTTAATTCTGAAGATTTAATTTCTTCTATTATCCATTCTCTTCCTTTGGCGCAAATTTCTTTTGTATTTGACCAATCACCTCTTTTCAGGGATGATTGATAATCAGCACCACTATCATTATATAAATTTTTAAATATTCTATCTTCGTCTCTAAGCATTTTTTACATCCAATAAAGTTTTTCTGTTATTTTCGGGTTCTGAATTCAATCTTCCTCTAAATGAACCATGTTTAGGTGTTTTACCTGCTATTATATCATCTAAAATTTTTAGAGCTTTTTCTTTATCTAAATCTTCATAGTAATTCTCATTTATTTGCATCATTGGAGCATTTATACAAGCTCCTAAACATTCTACTTCCATCCATGAACAATTTTTCTCTTTAACAAGTTCGTTTTCATTTTCTGATATTTTTTCTTTGCAAGCTTCTACAATTTTGTAAGCACCTCTAATCATGCAAGGTGTTGTAGTACATACTTGCACAAAATGTTTACCGACGGGAGAAAGATTATACATTGTATAAAATGTTGCTACCTCATAAACTTTTACATAAGGCATATCCAAAAGTTTACCAATATACTTCATTGCTGATAAAGGGATCCAATTATCATGTTGTTTCTGAGCTATGTAAAGTAAAGCCATTACCGCACTTTGTTGTTTTCCATTTGGGTACCTAGCAATTATCTTATTTGCTTCATCAAGACTTTCTTTTGTAAATTCAAAGTTTTCTGGTTGTTCTTTCGATATTCTTCTTAATGTCATCTATCTACCTCTCCAAATACGATATCAAGTGAACCAAGAATTGCAGGAACATCAGCCAGCATGTGCCCTCTAATTAAGTAATCCATTGATTGAAGATGAGAAAAACCTGGCGCTCTTATTTTACATTTATATGGTTTATTCGACCCGTCAGAAATTAAGTAAACCCCAAACTCACCTTTTGGAGCTTCAACTGCAGTATAAATTTCATCTTTTGGAACACGATAACCTTCAGTAAATAATTTAAAATGATGTATTAAAGCTTCCATTGATTGTTTCAAATCTTTTTTTGATGGAGGGCTTATTTTTCCATCTAAAGATTTTATTGGTCCTTTTTCCATTTTTGCTAAACACTGTTTTATAATTGATACACTCTCTTTCATTTCTTCAATTCTACATAAATATCTATCGTAACAATCACCATTTTTACCTACTGGTATTTTAAATTCTAATTGATCATAGCAATCATAAGGTTGAGATTTTCTTAAATCCCATGGAATACCAGAGCCCCTTATCATAACTCCGGTAAATGAATGATCCAAAGCGTCTTCTTTTGTAACTACGCCTATGTCAACATTTCTTTGTTTAAAAATCCTATTGTCAGTTAATAAATTTTCAAGATCATTAATAATTTTTGGAAACGTTTCACAAAATCTTGCAATATCTTCCTCTAAACCGTTCGGTAAATCCTGGTGTACACCACCAGCTCTGAAATAATTTGCATGTAATCTTGATCCTGAAGCTCTTTCATAAAAAGTCATTAATGTTTCTCTTTCTTCAAATCCCCACAACGAAGGTGTTAATGCTCCAACATCCAATGCTTGAGTTGTGACGTTTAAAATATGACTTAATATTCTGCCAATTTCACAGAAGATAACTCTTATGAATTGAGCTCTAATGGGTACCTCAATATCTAAGATTTTCTCAACTGCTAATGCAAATGCGTGTTCTTGGTTCATGGGAGCTACATAATCAAGACGATCAAAATATGGAACTGCTTGCATATAAGTTTTATTTTCAATTAATTTCTCTGTTCCTCTATGCAATAAACCAATATGTGGATCAGCTTTTTCTACAACCTCTCCATCTAATTCTAAAATTAATCTCAAAACACCATGCGCTGCTGGATGTTGTGGACCAAAATTTAAATTTAAATTCTTAATTTTTTTTGTCATTTTTTTCTGCTATTTCTTTAATATATCTTGTTCCTTCCCACGGACTTTTGTAATCAAAATTTCTAAAGTTTTGTTCTAATTTAACTGGTTCAATAACAACTTTTTTCTGATCTTCGCTATATCTTACTTCTGTATGACCTGTTAATGGAAAGTCTTTTCGTAAAGGATGTCCTTCAAAACCATAATCTGTAAGTATTCTTCTTAAATCAGGATGATCTTTAAAATTAATACCATACATATCAAAAATTTCTCTCTCCATCCAATTAGCCGAAGGAAAAACAGTTGTCAAAGATGGTATAATTTCATTCTCATTTATTAAATAACTTAAAATTATTCTCTGATTAAATTCATGACTTAAGAATAAGTAAACAACTTTAAATCTTTTAGAGCTTTCGGGATAATCAACTGCTGTTACATCAATTAATTGCCTGAATTTTGTGTCTTTATTTGTTTTCAAAAATAAAACTACGTCTAGGAGATCTTCTTTATCAATTTCAACATAAACTTGATTGTGTTTTATAATTGTTGAATTAATTTTTGTAGTTAATTCTGAATTAATTTTTTTTTCTAAGTCTATTGTGCTTAACATTATCTAGTAAATGAACCTTTGTTTCTAATTTTTTTTTGCAATTGCATCACACCATACAATAATGCTTCAGCTGATGGAGGACATCCAGGTACATACACGTCTACTGGAACAATTCTATCACAACCTCTGACTACCGAATATGAGTAATGATAATAGCCACCACCATTTGCACAGCTTCCCATAGAAATTACATACCTTGGTTCTGGCATTTGGTCATAGACTTTTCTCAAAGCTGGAGCCATTTTGTTTGTTAAAGTTCCAGCAACAATCATTACATCAGATTGTCTTGGTGATCCTCTTGGAGCAGCTCCAAATCTTTCAAGGTCATATCTTGGCATTGCTGTTTGCATCATCTCAACTGCACAACAAGCTAGACCAAAAGTCATCCAATGAAGAGATCCTGATCTGGACCAATTAATTAAATTGTCCAAAGAAGTGGTTATAAAACCATTTTTTCCAAAATCTTCTGCCAATTTTTTAAATTCTTCTGGTACTTGATCTATTTTGTTATTCATATTCTATTCCCAATCTAATGCACCTTTTTTCCATTCATAAATAAAACCGATTGTTAGAATAAATAAAAAAATCATCATTGACGTAAATCCCAAAATACCAATGCTACCAAGCGATACAGCCCAAGGGAATAAAAAAGCAATCTCCAAATCAAAGATTATGAAGAGTATTGCTACAAGATAAAATCTCACATCAAATTCCATTCTAGAATCTTCAAATGGTTCAAATCCACATTCGTATGCTGATAGTTTTTCAGGATCTGGATTTTTTGGTGAAAGTACAAAATTGACCAAAACAAATGCACAACTCAGTCCAAGCGCAATAATTAAAAATAATATTATTGGTAAATAATCTTTTAAAAATTCAGACAACATTGAAATCTATATATCATTTTTTTTTAGTTGATGAAGTGTAGATAGGTCACATTACAAGTATAACTTAACAACTATTTAATGTTGTTTTTATGAGTTTTTGGAAGAGTTAAAGTGGCGGGAGTGAAGGGACTCGAACCCTCGACCTATCGCGTGACAGGCGATCGCTCTAACCAACTGAGCTACACCCCCACTTTTAAGTTTTTGGTGGGCAGTAAAGGACTCGAACCTTTGACCCCCTCGGTGTAAACGAGATGCTCTACCAACTGAGCTAACCGCCCAAAAACCTGCTACTAATACATCAACGATTAGAAAATGTAAATTAATTATTATTGAATACTTGCTTGTGATTTATCATCTTTTTTAGATAAATCTACTTCTACCCACTCAGTTTTTTTCAGTTCTTTTGTAAGAGCAATTTTTAATACTTCATCAGCAAATTCAACAGGAGTGATCTTGATTTCATCAATTATTTTTTTAGGCATGTCTACTAAATCTTTTTCATTCTCTTTAGGAATTAAAACTTGTTTAATTCCTGCTCTATGAGCTGCTAATAATTTTTCTTTTAATCCTCCAATTGCCAATACTTGTCCTGTTAAAGTAACCTCACCAGTCATTGCCACATCTTTTCTTACTGGAATATTTGTAATTGATGATACAATTGAAGTTACCATACCAATACCAGCAGAAGGACCATCTTTTGGAGTTGCTCCTTCAGGTACATGGATATGAAAATCTTTTTTCTCAAATATAGGTGGAATAATTCCGTACTGTAGGCATTTTGATCTTACAAATGATTTTGCAGCTTTAACTGACTCTTGCATTACATCACCAAGCTTACCAGTAATTTGCATTCTTCCTTTGCCAGGCATAGTTACAGTTTCAATTTTTAATATTTCGCCACCATATTCTGTCCAAGCAAGTCCTGTTACAATACCTACTCTATCTTGCGATTCTAATTCTCCAAATTTGTATTTGGCTACACCAAGGAATTCTGAAAGATTTTTATTATTTATTTTCACTTGTTTTTCTTCACCGGCAACAACTTTCTTAACAACTTTTCTAGCTAATTTTGATATTTCTCTTTCTAGATTTCTAACACCTGACTCTTTAGTGTACCCTCTAATGACTTCTTTTATTAAATCATCTTCTAATTTCATCTCATTTTCTTTAACACCATTATCCTTAATTTGTTTTGGAAGAAGATATTTATCTGCGATACTAATTTTTTCATCTTCTGTGTATCCAGCTAATCTAATCACTTCCATTCTGTCTAATAATGGAGGAAGAATGTTTAATGTATTTGCTGTAGTAACAAACATTACATCTGACAAGTCATAATCGACTTCTAAATAATGATCATTAAAAGTAACGTTTTGTTCTGGGTCTAAAGCCTCTAGTAACGCTGAAGAAGGATCTCCTCTGTAATCATTTCCAATTTTATCTATTTCATCTAATAAAATTAAAGGATTTTTCGTCCCAGCCTTCTTCATCATTTGAATAATTTTTCCTGGTAAAGAACCTATGTAAGTTCTTCTATGACCTCTAATCTCTGCTTCGTCTCTCATACCACCGACAGATATTCTTACAAATTCTCTATTTGTGGCTTTAGCAATAGATTTTCCTAAAGAAGTTTTACCAACACCAGGAGGGCCAACTAAACACAAAATAGGACCTTTTATTTTTTCCATTCTTTTTTGAACAGCTAGAAATTCAACAATTCTTTCCTTAATTTTTTCTAAACCGTAATGATCTTTATCTAAGATATCTAATGCTTTAGCTAAATCTATATCTACTTCACTTTTTTTATGCCATGGTAGTTCAGTCATCCAGTCTAAGTAATTCCTAACAACTGTAGCCTCTGCAGACATAGGACTCATATTTTTTAGTTTTTTAAGTTCTTGAAGACATTTTTTTTCAACTTCTTTAGGCATTTTTGCCTTTAGAATTGCTTTATTCAAACTTGTGCTCTCATCTTTACCATCCTCAATTTCACCTAGTTCTTTTTGAATGGCTTTTAATTGTTCGTTTAAGTAATATTCTCTTTGAGTTTTCTCCATTTGGGTTTTGACTCTTCCTCTAATTCTTTTTTCAACACCAATAATGCTTGTTTCATTTTCCATGATCTTAATTATTGCATTTAATCTCTTCTTAATATCCACTGTTTCAAAAATCTGTTGTTTCTCCGAAATTGTAGCTGTTAAATGAGACGCAATATTATCAGCGATCTGAGAAGGTTCTTTTAATTGTTTAATAGTATTTATTGTTTCGTTAGAAATTTTTTTGTTTATAGATGTAAGTTTTTCTAATCTTCTTACTGCTGTAACTGCTAAAGGATACAAATCCTCATTTTTCTCGTTTAAATCACTAAAGTGAGAATAGTCACAAGTTATAAATTTTTCATTATCTTTAAAATCTAAAATTTTTACTCTTTTGATTCCTTCAACTAAAACTTTAACTGTACCATCAGGAAGTTTAAGTAATTGAAGAATATTTCCTTCACAACCATACATAAAAATATCAGTCTTTTTAGGGTCATCGATTTCTGAGTTTTTCTGTGTAACTAAAATAATTTTTTTGTCTTTTTTCATCACCTCATTAAGTGCTGAAATAGATTTATCTCTTCCAACAAATAATGGAATAACCATACTTGGAAACACAACAATGTCTCTTAGTGGCAACAGTGGTAATGAATGCTTTACTTCCATATCCTAAATATGGAGATTAAATTTGGATTTGCAATAGGTTTTTATTAGTTATTAAGACTAAGCGGCAGAAGTTTTGCCAGATTTTGACTTTGAGTCACTTTTGGCATGTACAATTATAGGCTGCGATTGTCCTTTTGCTGCACCAGAATCAACTATTACTTCCTCAACATTATCCATGCTCGGGAGATCATACATTGTTTTTAACAAGATATTTTCTAATATTGAACGTAAACCTCTTGCACCTGTTTTTTTTCTTATAGCTTTAAGGGCTATTTCCTTAAGCGCATTGTCTTTAAATATCAGTTTCGCACCATCTAACTTAAATAATTCTTGATATTGTTTTGTAAGTGAGTTTTTAGGTTCTTGTAAAATTTTGATTAAAGATTTCTCATCCAAATCTTCTAAAGTTGCAATCATAGGTAGTCTTCCAATAAACTCAGGTATCAAACCATATTTAAGTAAATCTTCAGGTTCTAAAGTTTTCATCCACTCACCAGTTTTCTTATCTTGAGTATTTTTAACATCTGCACCAAACCCAATCGAAGTACCTTTGTCTCTTTGTGAAATAATTTTATCTAAACCTGCAAAAGCTCCACCACAAATAAATAATATATTCGTTGTGTCTACTTGTAAAAATTCTTGCTGAGGATGTTTTCTTCCACCTTGAGGAGGAACGCTAGCGACAGTTCCTTCCATAATTTTTAATAATGCTTGTTGAACACCTTCACCTGATACATCTCTTGTAATTGATGGGTTTTCAGATTTTCTACTTATTTTATCTACCTCATCAATATAAACAATTCCTCTTTGTGCTTTTTCTACATTGTAATCTGCTGCTTGTAGTAATTTTAAAATAATATTTTCTACATCTTCACCAACATATCCAGCTTCAGTTAAAGTTGTTGCATCTGCCATAGTAAATGGGACATCTAAAATTCTTGCTAATGTTTGTGCTAGTAAAGTTTTTCCACATCCTGTTGGACCAACTAACAATATATTTGATTTTGAAAGCTCGACATTTTTACTTGTTTTGCTCTCGTAATTTAATCTTTTATAATGATTGTGTACCGCTACAGATAAAACTTTTTTAGCATGTGCTTGACCAATTACATAATCATCTAAAACTGTACAAATTTCTTTTGGCGAAGGTAAACCATCTTGATGTTTAACAAATGTATCTTTGCTCTCTTCTTTAATAATATCCATACATAGCTCAACACATTCATCACAAATGAAAACTGTTGGGCCAGCAATTAATTTTCTAACTTCATGTTGGCTCTTGCCACAAAAAGAGCAGTAAAGAATATTTTTATTATTTGTGTTCATAAATTTTTTTTTAACGAATCAATAAAAATACTTTATTATAAATAACTCTCTTAGATCAAGTTCTATTGATAGTTGATTCTATATGTTGTATATTAAGATCTTTTATTAACAACTTCGTCTATCAAACCAAATTGTTTTGCTGCATCTGCGGTCATAAAGTTATCTCTTTCCAAAGCAGACTTGATTTCATCCACAGATTTGCCAGTATGTTTTGAATAAATTTCGTTTAATCTTTTCTTGAGAGATAAAACTTCGTTAGCATGAATTTCTATATCTGTTGCTTGACCTTGAAAACCTGCTGATGGTTGATGAACCATAACTCTCGAATTAGGAAGTGAAAATCTTTTACCTTTGCTGCCCGCTGCTAACAAAAAAGATCCCATTGAAGCAGCTTGACCGATACATAATGTAGAAATTTCAGGTTTAATATATTGCATCGTATCGTAAATTCCTAAACCTGCAGTAACCAAACCACCAGGGCTATTAATATAAAGATAAATTTCTTTTTTTGGATCTTCAGCTTCTAAAAATAATAATTGAGCAGTAACTAATGATGCAACATTGTCATTAATCTGACCAGTTAAAAAAATAATTCTTTCCTTAAGAAGTCTAGAATAAATATCATAAGCACGCTCACCTTTACTAGATTGTTCCACTACCATTGGAACTAAGGTGTTCATGTGTTCAGATAAATTTGTTGTCATAAGTTGATTCTCTTTACTTATACAACTTGTGCTTACTTTTTGCTAACTTTTTTTGTTTTTGGCTTCGCTTTAGTTGTTTTTGCTGGAGCTTTTTTAGCAGGTGCTTTCTTTGGTACAGCTTTCTTAACTGGTGCTTTTTTTTCTGAGGATGCTTTTAGTTTTTCTTCTTTTGCTGAAGAAGATGTTTCAACTTTTTGACTTTCTTTTAATATTTTTTCAGCTTCCTCTTTACTTACTTCTTTTTTATTAGCTTTAGCTTTTTCTTTTATTAAGGAAATAATTTTTTCTTCGTAAACAGTTCCTCTTAAACTTGAAATTGCAGATGGGTTTTTTTGATAAAAATCCATGACCATTTTTTCTTGACCTGGCATCATTCTTACTTGTTTTTGAACTTCAGCTTGCAACTCTTGTTCAGTAACTTTAACCTGATTTTGTTCACCAAATTCGTTTAAGATTAAACCAACTTTAATTCTTTTTTTTGCAATATCTTCGAAATTTTTTCTACTTTTTTTAGCATCTTCTTCAGACATTCCTTGTGATAAAATTTTTACTTCCTCCTCAATTAAATTTTCAGGAATTTCATCAACTTTAAACTTTTCAATTTCTTTTAAAATTTGATTCTTTGATAATCTTTCTAAAGAATTTTTATATTCATCATTAATTTGTTTTGTAATTAATGTTTTCAAATCTGCTAAATCTTTAGCTCCTAAATTTTTTGCAAATTCATCATTAATTTCTACTGGCTCAGGTTTTTTAACTGCAGTAATTTTACATACAAATTTTGCTGTTTTATTAATTAAATCTTTTTCTGGAAAATTTTCAGGCAAAACAGCTTCAACTTTTTTTTCATCATCCTTCTTAACTCCAATTAACTGTTTATCAAATCCTTTTAAAAATAAATCTTTACCAAGAGTTAATTGTGTATTTTTACCCTCACTTCCTTTGAATTCTTTTCCATCTACTGTTGCTTTGTAATCAAAAACAACAAGATCTCCATCTTTTGATTTAACCTCTTTATCTACATCTTTAAAATTTGGTTGATTTTTTGCAATCTCTTGAATTCTTTTATCAGTTTCTTTCTCATCAATTTTAACAGTGTATTCATCAAATTTAATACTTTCTATATTTTTAACTTCTACTTTTGGAAGTTCTGTTACAGAAATTATATATTCAAGCTCTTTATCTTCACCGTAAGTTTTTAAATCTAATTTTGGTTGTCCAGCTGGTTTGATTTTATTTTGTTCTAAAGCTTTTGTAGATGTGTCTTTTAAAACTTTGTCTAAAACCTCACCAAACACTGCTTTACCAAATTGTCTTTTTAAAATTTCTTTAGGAACTTTACCTGGTCTAAATCCTTTTAAATTTACTGTGCCTTTAATTTCTTCATATTTTTCATCCATATATCCATCCATGGTTTTTTTATCGACGAATACTTTGATGTCTTTATTAAGACCTTTTTTATTTTCTACAGTAACTTTCATAATTTTTTAATGGTAGGGCGAAAAGGACTCGAACCTTCACATGTTGCCATATTGGTTCCTAAGACCAACGCGTCTACCAATTCCGCCATCGCCCCACAAATTTAGAGGGTTTATATATTATTGAAACTATTTGTCCAATGACAATTCTAATGAAAAACGTTATTTTTTTTATATAAATACCAACTATATTTATTAATTATGATTATCTCACCATGCATAAGTATATGTCGAACTGATCCGAAAACAGGTTATTGTTATGGGTGTGGAAGAAGCAATGATGAAAAAAAAATTTGGAAAGCAGAAGATACGACTGATGATTGGAAAGATAATAATATTAAGGAAATAAGATCAAGATTGACTGGTTGGCAACTTGAAAGTTTCAATGAATCATATGAATACAAAATTCAAAATGGTATATCTTTATTTAAAAAAAAATTACTAAATGAATAAATCTACAATTTTAATAATTGTTTATATAGCAGGATTAGTGTTTGGTGCATTAGTGCTAGATTTATGGAGCGCAAATACAAGTCCAAAAGCTTTAATAGGTATTATATGGACTGCTTTTCTATTAGTTGGTCTGTTCTTAGTTGAAAAAGATGAAAGACAATAAGTTTTTCATCTACTTATCTTTTATTACACTTTTTATATCCAAAGTGAGTATAGCAAATTCTGAAATTATTGAATTAAGTTCTTGTGACAACTTCAAGGATGGTTTTTTAAAAAATGAATATATTCTTGATTTGGAGAAACTCACTATGACAAGAAACTATGTATTTAATGAAAAAACTTATCAAAGATATAGAATAACCGATTTAAGCACAAAGAAGAAAAATACTATAGAAAGCTTTATATATATTGAAGGAGAAAATATATTAACTGATAGAATGGGTTATCCTCAATTTTTTACACAATTATTATTTAAAAAAGATAGCAAAGATATATTCATAAAAACTGTAATTAATAATGAAGAAGGTATTACCAAAATATCTTCTTGTAAAAATTTAGAGAGATATAAAAAAGAAAGCTAATTCTTTTTTTTATTTTTGGAAAATTTCGATTTCTTAGAATTAAATCTACTATTTGTAATATTACTTCTATGTTTTGCGTAGGCTTTTTTTTGCGCTTGTTTCATTGCACGTTTTGAAGACATAATCTTAGTAATTTATTTTAATACTTCCTACTTTATTAAATTTTTTATCAGAAACAACAATTTCTCCTGAGGAAGGTGCATAACCTAAAGTTTCGGTTATGACTACATAATGGGTTACTAAAACTAGATTTTTATTTCCATCCCAATTTTTGATATAACTTTTTAGATCTTTCATTTGTGGTTCACGGTTATGGGCAAATTTAGAACTAAAAAAAGAATTTAAAAAATTTACTGTTTTATAATCTTTAAAAGCAAGTTTGGCTGTATCTTTACATCTGCACCAATTACTGGAAAGTACCTCATCAATCGGTATTTCATTAGATAAAAAAAAATTTCCAATTTTTACTGATTGTTTTCTACCGTCATCATTTAGATTTCTTTGGGTATCACAATTGTTTATATTAAAATTTTCTGGATCTCCCCCGCCAGGAGCATAAGCATGTCTTATAAAAATTAGATTTCCACCTTTTTGTAAAATATTTATAGTTTGATCTTTATCATTTGCTTTTATTGAATTAGTAAAAGATAAAATAATTAATAATGTAATATAAAAAATTCTCATTAATGAACATTAAATTTAAAAATCTTAATAAAACAATAATTAAATGTAAAAAATGCCCACGACTAAACAAATTTATTAAAAAAATTGCTAAAGAAAAAAGACCTCAAAATATTAATGAGAAATATTGGGGTAAACCTGTTACAGGTTTTGGCAAAGATAATTCAAAATTAATGATTTTAGGTTTAGCACCTGCTGCTCATGGTGGAACAAGAACAGGAAGAGCATTTACTGGGGATAAATCAGGAGATGTATTATTTGAGTGTCTTTATGATGCTAAAATTTCAAATCAAAATTTTTCAAAAAATTTAAATGATGGATTAAAATTAAAATATACTTATGTGACAAATGTTTTGAAATGTGTGCCTCCTGAAGATAAACCCAAAATCAATGAACTCACAAATTGCTCTAATTATTTCAATTCAGAAATTGAAAATCTTAAAGCATTAAAAGTGATTGTAACACTTGGGAAAGTTGCTTTTGATAATTGTGTTAAGATTTATAAAGAAAAGTTTGATCAAATAGAAAATTTTAAATTTAAACACGGTAAAAAATATTTATTACCAGATGATAGAATTATTATTGCTTGTTATCACCCAAGTCCAAGAAATGTAAATACAAAAGTTGTCACAAGAAAAATGATTACTAATTTATTTGTTGAAGCTAAAAAAATAGCTAAGTTTTGATGCTGTCACAAAAATATGGTTTAAATTGTGAATAAATTTCATCTGGAATTTTAACTGGTTTTCCATTTTCATTTATAAAAACCAAGTGTATTTGCGCCTCAACAATTATTTCCTCATCTTTTGAAATAATCTGGTTCATAAAAAAAGAAGTTTTTGTAATTGATTTGACAAAAGATCTAATCTTTAACTCATCTTCAAGATTTGCAGATTTTTTATAATCAATATTGCATGATTTAACAATTATTAAAGAATTAAATTTTTCCTTAATTTTTTTATTACTATAACCTATAGAAAATAATGCTTCTGTTCTGGCTCGTTCTAAAAATTTTAAATAATTTGCATAATAAACTACCCCACCTGAGTCAGTGTCTTCATAATAAACTTTTATTTTATGAAAAAAATTTTCGTGCATGATTAATTATATCAAAAAATTAAACAAATTATACAAAGTAAGATATAGTCTCAGATATGAATGTATTTGTAGTTTGGTTAATTTTAGTCATTGCATGGAATTTTGGATATCCAAATGCTACACCTTTGGAGGATGTTATAATCGCTGTACTATTATCTTTCTTTTCAATTATATTAAAAAAAAAGTTTAAGATGTAGATTACTCTGCTGAGAAAAAAATATTCTGGTAATAAGCAACTGAGTTCAATTTAGAATTATCTGTGTCAGCCATTAGAGCTACACCATCTAAATTTTTAAGATCTAAATCATGTAATTGTTTAAATAGCTCTTTTACATTTGCTTTTGTACTAACCCATTCATTTAAATTTTCTTTTGTGGATGATAAGACATAGTCAATTGACTTACTAAAATATGGGCTTGGCCAAGATTTATTGACATCCTCATTACTTGAAAATACAAAATTTATAGCTCTATTAGATAGAGGTGTGGCACCAGTTTTTTTTACAACAAACATTCTAGCTGCAAAGTCATGGCCTTTTTTACTTCTTTCATCTATTCCAGATAAATCTTTTTCAACTTTCCAAGTTATGTTTAAAAATGGGGTCTTATCTAAATCTATTTCAATTTCTTTTCCTATTCCTGATCCACCATTTGAAGATACTGCTTTAAGAAAATTTCCATTTTCATTATTGCCTACAGAAAAAATAGTCTTGTTTTTTGCTCCTCTAACCTTTTTTTCTTCAAGATTAGACAGTTCATTTTCTGTAAATTCAAAAACTTTTACAACCTCTCCATAAGATTGAGTAGACAAAATAAATATACCAAAGACTAATAATATTTTTTTGAACATGAGATGCTTATATTTAAAATTTATTTTATTTCAACATTTAGACATAATTTAAACATTCAATATTCAATATTTTTTTCTAAATACAAGTTATGAAGACAATCTCAATTTTTATACTTTTAATTTACTGGTCAGTAATTCTTTTCGCACCTGTGGTGTCTAAAGATTTCAAATTAAGCAGAACTAAATATAGTAAAAATGAGACTTATTTTTCTATGGTAACAGAATAATTTTAGGTGCAACACATGTTCCATCATGGATCTGTTTAAACGCATCTCCACCATTTTTTAAGTCTCTAAATTCAATCCAATTTAATGGTCCAATCTCTTTTTTTGATAAAATTGATAATGTTTGCTCAAAATCTTTGTTTGTATAACAATAAGTACCAATAACAGTTACTTCTTGGAGTGTCATTTTTCTAAAATTAAAAGTACCAGCTGGTTGAGTAAGCCCTATATGAATAATTGAGCCACCTGGCTTCACCACTTCAATTGCTTGTTGTCTTGATATTTCAAGGCCCACTGTATCAAATATGATATCGAAGCTATTGCTTTGAATTTCTTTATGGTTAGGAGCAACAAATTTTGCATCTAAATACTTTGAACACTCAACTAATCTAAGCTTATTAGGGTCAGATAAAGTAATATTTTTGTTACTTTTAATTTTTGAGAGTATCAATCCACAAAGCAATCCAATAGCACCCCCACCTTGAATTAAAGTACGGCACTCAGATAATGGTTTTTTTAATGATTGTTCGCCAATTAAAACAGCATGTAATGAAACGGCTGTAGGTTCTGCAATAGGCGCATCATTTTTATCTAAACCATTGGGTATTTCAAAAATATTTTTATCAGGTGTTGAAACATATTCAGCAAACACCCCTTGTCTTTCTATAGGTTTGCTCATGCCCAAAATCATTCTCTCTGGACATAAATGTTCTCTCCCTGATGTACAGTACTCACATTTACCACAAGTAATTAGAGGATTTAAAACAACATCTTTGCCCTTGTATTTTCCATTTTGAACTTCACCACTTACTTCATGACCAAGTATTAATGGTGGAATTCTTCTTTCATCGTGACCGTGATAAGCATGCATATCAGATCCACAAATACCTGAGGCATGTACTTTTAAAATACTTTCCCCGTCAACTTCAATTGGATTTTGTTCTTCACGATAAACTAGTTCTTGAGTTCCAGTGTAAACTAATGCTTTCATATTATTTTTTTGCTAATAGATAATAGGTTAAAGAAGTTATAAATGCACCAATTATCCATGAAAAAGATTGAAGATACATCAAATTATAATTCCAAATAGTTGATGCGGCAAATACAAAACCTAAAATTAAACAATAAATTGCTTTAAGATGCCAACCGTTAGAATAATAATAAGTAGAATTTTTTTCTATTGAATAAATATCCTTGCTTACAAGTTCCTTATTTTTAACAAGATAATAATCAGTGATCATTAAACCAAATAATGGACCAAAAAAAGATCCAAAGGTATCAACAAAAGCTAAAATTCCTATTTGACTAAAAAGAGGTAGCCATAATATACCAATTAATAAACCTAAAATTGAAATTACATAACTGGAGCTTTGTAAATTTAATTTTTTTGGAAAAAAATTAATTAATGTAAATTGGCAAGGTATAAAATTTGCAACTAGATTTGTAGATGCGGAAGCAAATATTATGAATAATAAGGCTATTACCGTTAATTGAATATTATTAAATTTACCAATTATATCTGTTGGATTAGTAAGTATCTTAACGATGCTATTTGCATCATCTTTAAGAAAAATATCTGATCCAATAGTTATAAAAACAGCAAAAAAAGAAAATATAACCAAATTAATTAAAATTGATAAGTTTCCTCTACTCAATTCTTTTTCATTTTTTACATATTTTGAAAAATCACCAAAACTCAATATCACGATTGAAAAGTAAGCAAAAACTGTTCCAGCGACTGTTAGTAAAGGAATTGTATTTTGACTTGATAAAAAACCTCTAAAATTTAAACTTTCTAAAAAAACGTTTATTGTCAGTTTTATATCGCTTAAAAAAACAATTAAGAAAAATAATATTAAGCCAGAATAAACAGTTATAGCTGATAGTTTTATTATTTTTTTACTATATACGACACCATATCTAAAAAAATATGTTTGCAAAATAATTGTAATAATAATTGAAAACCAATCAATTATATTAAGACCAGAAAGAAAAATCAAAAATATATCTTTATTTAAAAACTCATTATCAATTGAAAAAAACAATATTCTTATCAAGTAGCTAAAAGTTTTAGACAAAAAATATGTTTGTATACCAAACATAAAAATTCCAACTAAAAATCTTAAAGCACCAAAATATTTAGCTCCTCGAAAACCAAGTGATGTTCTTAAAAGCACAACAAAAGGAATTCCATGAATTTGAGAAGGCTTACCTATCAAATTACAAAAAAACCAAACTAATATTGAACCAAGAATACATCCCAGGAAAACAACAGTAGTATTTAATTGGTATATTAAATAAAGAGATGCAATTAACGAGAAACCTATTACACTTTGAATATTTACTCCCCAGTAGCAAAAAAGGTCCTTCCAATTCCAAGATTTATCACTTGGATTTGTTGCTACAAGTTCCCAATTAATTAGTTCATTTTTATCTGAATTCGCCACAACTATTTATTAATCTAAAATTTATGATGCGTAAAGGACACTTGGAAGCCAAAGTACAATTTTTGGAAATATTATAATTAAAATTAATCCAATTACTTGAATTACCATAAATTGCATCATTCCATAATAAATATCTTTTAAATCCCATTCTGGGACTACTCCTTTTAAGAAATAAGCAGACAAAGCGACTGGAGGTGAGAGCCAGGCGGTTTGTAAATTGACGGCGACTAATATTGCAAACCATGTAAGATTGAAACCTAAAGCTTCAATTAAAGGTAAAATGATTGGAACTATAATCATAACAATTGGAACCCATTCCAATGGCCATCCTAATAAAAAAATTACAAGCATAACTATTGCTAAAATTAAATATTTATTCATTTCAAGACTTAATAAAAAGTCAGTAAGCAACATCGGAGTTCCTAATCTAGAAAAAACTGCACCAAAAAAGTTTGAAGCTGCAACTAAAACCATGATTAAAGCTGAAATTTCTAAAGTCTTTACTAGTGAATCTTGAAGTTTTTTTAATGTTAATTTTCTATATGCTATTGCTAACAATAATGAACCCATTGCACCACAACCTGCTGCCTCTGTTGGTGTTGCAAAACCAAACAAAATACTTCCAAGTGCAGCAAAAACTAATGCAGCTGGTGGAACAAGTCCTAAGAAAAATTCTATCCAAACATGTTTCATGCTAGTTGCTCTTAGTTCTGGTGGTAACACGGGACCTAATTTTGGATTAATAATACATCTAACTGTTGTGTAACCTGCATAAAGTACGGCAAGTAATACACCTGGTAAAATTGCTGCTGCAAATAAATCAGTAACTGGGATTTCCATTATTGGTCCCATTACTACAAGCATAATACTTGGTGGAATTAAAATTCCTAAAGTTCCACCAGCTGTAATAGTACCTGCAGCCAGTCTTACATCATAACCAGATCTATTCATGGATTTGGCAGCCATAATTCCAAGAATAGTTACGGATGCCCCTACTATTCCAGTAGCAGCTGCAAAAATTACAGATACAAATAAAACAGCGTAATAAAGAGATCCTCTTACTTTAGCTAAAATTAATTGAAATGCTGAAAATAATCTTTCCATCAATCCACACTGCTCCATCATAATACCCATAAAGACAAAGAGTGGGACGGCGGCCAATGTTTGTTCTGTCATGACCATAGAAAACTGTAAGGTCATTAAATAAAATACTAATTTTCCAAAACCTAAATATCCAAATACAAATCCTAAAAATATAAGCGTAAATGAAATTGGAAATCCTACAAATATAGAAAATAACATTACACCAATTAGTATAAAACCAAGTATGGCTGGATCTATAAACTCTGCTAACATCTATTCTTCATCTCCTGGCCATTTACCTTTTGTAGAAGCCCAATAACTTTTTAAAATCTCAGAAACACCTTGAACTAATAAAAATAATATTCCTAACCACAGACAAGCTTTTATCGGCCACATTAGCGGCATCCAAGCTGTGTCCATTCCTCTTTCTCCTCTCATAATAGACTCTTGAACGAACCCTGTTGTCATATAAAGAAAAACAATCAATCCTGGAAAATAAAATAATAGATATAACCAAAAGTCTATTAGACCTTGTGTTTTTGTTTTAAAATTTCTGTATAAAAAATCAGCTCTAATATGAACTCCTTTTGAAAGAGCATAACCTGCGCCTAACATGAATAAAGCTCCATACATAAATCTACTCATGTCATAAGCCCACATAGTTGGAGCGTTAAAAAGTTTTCTTGCTAGAACTTCATAAACCATTGCAAAAATTAATGGCATTGTTATCCAACAAACTATGTTTCCAACAATCTTATTTATTTTATCAATATTTAAGATTGTTGATGACATCCAACCTGGCATATCACTCGGCATTTTTCCTGAACCACCTCGCCTTTCAGCGATCATTTCATCAGTTATATCTAATTTATTTGGTTCCTCAGCCATAAGAATTTTATAAAAAAAACCAGAGCGGATTTTAAACCCGCTCTAGTTATTAATTATTTTTTATCTAAATACTACTTAAGAGTAGCAGCGTGAGCCATTCCTAGCTTCGCATTAGACATTTGAGATCCAGACCAGAAAGGTACTGCTATATCAGCAAATGCTTTTTGAGAGTCCCATACTTTTTTGAAGAAAGGATTCTTAGCAGCATTTGTTTCTAAACTTTTCTTAGCAGCAGCCATATATGCTGGGAAATAGTCAGCTGGAGTATCTTGTAAAATTACACCATGCTTAGTTGTTAACTCAGCAAGAGCTTTTCCATTTTCATATATTCTGTAACTCATTGATTTTGATAAAGAAGCGTTTGCAGCAACTTCTAAAGCTTTCTTCTCAATAGCAGACATTTTCTTATATTTGCTACCATTTAAATAGAAGTCAGCATTTACTACTACTTGGTGAAGACCTTGTAAGTAGTAATTTTTAAGAACTTTGTGTAAACCGAAAACCATGTCAGGCTTTGGACAACACCATTCAGCTGCATCAATTGTTCCTGCTTCAAGAGCTGGTAGAATATCTCCACCACCCATAGCAACAGATGCTACACCGATATCTTTATAAGTTTGACCAGGAATTCCCGGAGGAGTTCTGAACTTATATTTTCTAAAGTCAGCCATGCTATTAATCGGCTCTTTGAACCAACCTAAAGCTTCTGGACCAACTGGTTGTAACATGAAACCTTTGATGTCTCTTCCCATTTCGCTCCATAATTGGTCGTAAAGCTCTTTACCACCACCATATTGGAACCAAGATAAGAACGCTATGTTATCGATACCAACACCTGCACCTGCTACTGGCGAACCAAATAACATAGCAGCTGGGTGATCACCTGACCAATAGTGAGTCCATGCGAAACCACAATCAATCAAACCTTTATCAACAGCGTCTAGAGTTTCTTTTACACCAACAACTGCTCCAGCTGGCATAATTTCAAACTTAAGTGAACCTTGAGTTAGTTCAGTTACTGTGTCAGTAAAATCTTTTAACATTTTTACTTCATCAGCTTTTGCACTAATTACAGTTTGGCACTTAAGAGTTTGTGCAGAATTTGCTCCTGTAACTGTCATAACAGTTAAAAGAAGAGTTCCTACAACTAATGATATGATTTTTTTCATATTTATTTTTCCCTTTTAAGTTTTTATATATATAAAGCAATTAACCTCTCAAAAATTAATAATGACTACAAGTGAAAAATTGGCACAAATTAAAGATTAAAAAGATTCTAATGTAGAAATTTAGTTATTTATCACTATAAGTGTTCATTCAATGGACACTTTTGATTACATCATTCTTGGAGCTGGATCAGCAGGATGTGTTCTTGCTAATAGGTTGTCTGAAAATCCTAAAAACAAAGTTTTACTAATTGAAGCTGGTGGAAAAGATACATACCCATGGATACATATTCCTGTTGGCTATTATAAAACTATGCACAATCCCAAAACAGATTGGTGCTACAAAACAGAACCTGATGAAACAATGGAAGGTGTTTCTATTCCCTATCCTAGAGGTAAAACATTGGGAGGTAGTTCATCAATAAATGGTTTACTTTATATTAGAGGGCAAGAAGAAGACTATAATATTTGGAGACAATTAGGGAATTCTGGCTGGGGCTGGAATGATGTACTACCTTATTTTATTAAAGCAGAAAATCAAGAGCGTGGAGAAAATGAATTTCATGGTGTTGGTGGGCCTTTATCAGTGTCAGATATTAGAGTTAAACTTCCAATCTTAGATGTATTCAGAAATGCAGCTAAAGAAGCTGGCATCCCAAGTGTTAAAGATTTTAATACTGGAGACAATTTTGGTTGTGGATACTTTCAGGTTACTGAAAAAAATGGATTAAGATGTAGTACGGCTGTTGGGTACTTGAATCCAGTTAAACATAGAAAAAATTTAAAAATTGAAACTAATTGTCATGTAGAAAAAATAAATTTTGAGGGAAAAAAAGCTACAAGTGTTTCATATTGGAAAAAAGATAAATCATTTAATGTGAAATCTAATAAAGAAATAATCCTAAGTGCTGGGTCTATTGGCTCAACTCAATTATTGCAAGTTTCAGGAATTGGTGAGGCATCAAAATTAAAACAGCTTGGTATTGATGTTATTAATGATTTGGTAGGTGTAGGCAAGAATCTTCAAGATCATTTAATGTTTAGGCCAGTTTATAGAGTTAAAAATATTAAAACACTAAACAAAAAAATTAATAGTATTTTTGGTAAATTAATGATCGGAATGGAATATGTGTTTTTAAGAAAAGGTCCAATGACAATGGGTGCTAGTCAACTTTGTGCTTTTGCAAAAAGTGATAGCTCAAGAGCTACTCCAAATTTACAGTTTCATGTTCAACCGGTAAGTATGGATAAACTTGGTGCATCAGATCTTCATGATTTTGATGCTTTTACTCCAACAGTTGCAAATATTAGACCTACAAGCAGAGGTGAGATAAATATTTCAAGTAAGGATAGTAGAGAATATCCAAAAATAAAAATGAATTACTTATCTACAGACGATGACAGAAAAGTTGCGGCAGATGGATTAAGACTTGCAAGAAAAATTGTAATGGAAACTGAAGAATTTAAACAATATGAGCCAGAGGAACATAGACCAGGAATGCATTTAGAAGAAGATGAAGAACTTGTTAAAGCATCAAGTCATTTTGCTCAAACTATTTTTCACCCTGTTGGCACATGCAAAATGGGTAATGATGAAAGCTCTGTTGTTAATGATCAACTTAAAGTTCATGGAGTTGAAAATTTAAGAGTAATTGATGCATCTATAATGCCAAACATTACATCTGGAAATACAAACGCACCAACTATAATGATTGCAGAAAAAGGTGCTGATATGATACTAGGTAAATAATGTTAGCAGAATTTTTTTCACCAGAACAAATTGCAATTTTAAGTCAAATAATTTTCATTGATTTAGTATTAGCTGGAGATAATGCAATTATTATTGGAATGGTTGCATCTAAATTTCCACCAGATCAAAGAAAGAAAGTAATTTTTTGGGGTATAGGTGGTGCTGTAATTTTAAGAATTATCTTAACTCTTTTAACTGCTTACTTATTGCAAATAACAGGATTAAGATTAATCGGAGGATTGCTTTTACTATATATAGTCTACAAACTTTATGTGGATGTAATAAAAGGTGCAGAACAAGAAGAAGATATTAAAGTAGATAACTCAAGTTTTTTGAAAGCTATTTGGACTGTTTTGCTAGCAGATTTTACAATGAGTTTAGATAATGTTTTAGGTGTGGCTGGTGCTGCAGGTGATCATTATGGTTTACTTATTTTTGGTTTAGCTTTGTCGATAGTTTTAATGGCAACGGCTGCAAATTTGATATCTGGTTGGATTAAAAAATATAAATGGATTGCTTGGGCTGGTTTATTTGCAATTTTAATTGTTGCAGTTCAACTAATCTATACAGATATTAGAATAATATTTAATGTTTAAAAAAATTAATCTTAAAGGAAAAACAGCAATGGTTACTGGTGCTGGAAAAGGTATTGGTAAAGCTTGTGCAATAGCATTGGCAGAAGCTGGTGCAAAAGTAGTAATTATAAGTAGAACTCTCTCGGACTTAATCAAAGTTGAAAAGGAAATAAAAAAAACTAAAGGATCATGCTTAAAATTTGAGTGCGATGTAACTGATTTAGATAAATTTAAAAATATTTTAAATAAAATAAATAAATTAGACATTTTAGTTAACAATGCTGGAAATAATAGACCAGAGCATTTCACTAAAATTAAAAAAGACAATATGGAGTATTTAGTCGAACTAAATATGAAAGCTGCATTTAATGTTGCTCAACTTTGTTCAAAAAAAATGGTTCAACTAAAAAGTAGAAAAAAAGTCGGAGGATCAATAATAAACATGTCATCCCAACTTGGTAGAGTTGGGGCACCTATAAGAAGTGTATATAACATGACTAAATTCGGTCTAGAAGGGTTAACTAGAGGAATGGCTTTAGAACTTGGAAAATATAACATCAGAGTAAATAGTGTTTGTCCTACTTTTGTAGAAACACCCATGGTTAAAGCATTTTTTAAAGACAAAAAATTTAAAGCGCAGATGATTAAAAATATTCCTCTTGGAAGAGTGGCTCAAGAAAATGATGTATCGACCGCTGTAGCCTTTTTGGCAGCAGACAGCTCTAATTCAATTACAGGCACTTCTTTAATGGTTGATGGAGGTTGGACTGCACAATAATGAGTAAATTTCTTAAAGATATCAACCTTAAAAATAAAGTTGCTGTCGTAACTGGGGCAACGAAAGGAATTGGAAGAGCAACAGCAATTGCATTACATCAAGTTGGTGCAAATATTGTTGCAATTGGTAGAAATCAAAGAGAATTAAATACTTTAAGAAAAAAACTAAAAACAAAAATTAAGATATTTTCTTGTGATGTCAATGATTATGAAAAAATTAAAAAAATTATCTACGGATTAAATAGAGTTGATATTTTAGTCAATAATGCAGGAACTAATCTTCCAGAACCTTTCTTAAATGTAAAAAAAACATCATTAGAAACATTATTAAATGTGAATACAAAATCTGCATTTAATATGGCTAAACTCTGTACAGATAAGATGCTTAAAATGAGAAATAGAAAAAAAATTGGTGGAAGTATTATACATACATCATCAATGTTTGGATTGGTTGGAGGACCTAACAGAACAGTTTATAGTATGACTAAATTTGGTTTAGAAGGTTTAACTAAAGGTATGTCTATTGACTTAGCTTCATCCAACATTAGAGTGAATAGTGTCTGCCCCACTTTTGTGGCAACTCCTAGAGCAAAAAAATATTTAGCTAATAAATCTTTTAAAAAATATGCATTATCAAATATTCCACTAGGAAGAATTGCTACTGAAAGTGATGTTGCTACTGCTATTACTTTTTTAGCCTCAGATGCTGCATCAATGATTACGGGAACTTCAATAATTATAGATGGGGGATGGACAGCTAAGTAAATGAAAAAAATATTATTCTTTTTATTTTTATTTTACACTTATCCTTCATATTCAATTGAGTTTAATGGAAAGTTTATCCAAGGTCACTTCATTACAGGAAAAACAGAACCTGGTTCTAAAATTATAGTAGGAAAGAAAGAAGTTAAAGTTTCAAAGGATGGTTTTTTTGTTTTTGGGTTAGATAGAGATAGAAAAAATGATGTTTTAATCACAAAAATTTCAAATGGAAAAAAAGAAAAAATAATTAAAAAAGTTTTTAAGAGAAAATATAACATTCAAAGAATAGATGGTTTGCCAGAAAATAAGGTAACTCCTCCTGAGTCAGTTTATAAAAGAATAAAATCTGAAAATAATAAAATTGGTGAAGCAAGGGCTATTAATTCGAATTTAACATTTTTTAAAAATCAATTTATTATGCCAGTTGAAGGAATAATTAGTGGAGTTTATGGAAGTCAAAGAATACTAAATGGCAAACCTAAATGGCCTCATTATGGTATTGATATAGCTGCAAAAAAAGGAACAAAAATAAAATCCTCTGCGTCTGGAGTTGTTACGATGGCTGAACCAGATTTATATTATACGGGAGGAACAATTATCATGGATCATGGTCATGGCATTTCAACGATATACTCTCATTTAGAAACATTAAATGTAAGTGTTGGAGACGAAATTAATCAAGGTGATATAATTGGAACAGTTGGATCAACTGGAAGATCAACAGGTCCTCATTTAGATTTTAGAATTAATTGGTTTCAAACAAGACTTGATCCAATGTCAGTATTGAATTAAGAAAATATATATGAAAACTTTAATTGAAAAAACTTCTGATAAATTAGTTAATGCTTTTATAAAAAATAAAATAATTTCACCATTACCATTAAAATTTACAAAAAAATTAAAAGACGCAGAAAAATTTAGAAAACTATGTGAGAGTAAAGTTAAAGACACAATAATTGGTTTTAAAGCAGCAGGAACAGGTTTTCCTTTAATGAAAAAATTTGGAGAAAAAGAGCCCTTCTACGCATCAATATTTAAGAGAAATTTTGATAAATCAGGAAAGAAAATTAAAATTAATAACTCTACTTTAGGCATAGAGCTTGAAGTTTGTTATTTAGTAAAAAAAGAGTTTTTTAAATCTAAAGATAACATTACAATGAAAAATATCTCAAAATACATTTCTCATATGGCTCCATGTATTGAGGTGATTGGTTATAGGCAAAGAAAAAAAGGTGTAACAGGATTTGGAGACTTGTGTAGTGACTTTGGAGCAAACGTCAAATTTTTAATAGGAAAAAAAATTAAATACAAAAGAATTAATATTGGAAACTTAAAAACAAACATCCAAAATAAAAAATTCAAACAATCTGTAGATGGAAACACTAATACTGTTTATGTAAATCCATTAAACTCGTTAAGATTTGTTCTTAATAAAATTAAAAAAGATAAAATAAATTTAGACAAAAATTTTTATGTTTTTACAGGTTCAACAGTTGGAGTGGTACCGATACTTGGAAAAGGCCTTTATGTTGGCAAAATTCATAAATTAGGTTCTGTCAAAGCACTTATCAATTAGCTAAAAAGATAATAAAACTTGCTCATTGGTCTCATTAATTATTCTTAAATTATTTTTTTTCATATAATCAATTGATAAATTAGTTTTGCTACCTTTATCATCTAGCAAAACTAAGGAGTTTTTATGTAAATATTTATAAGCAATAGTAATCTCTTTTAATTGATGATCTGAAGCTTGTTTAAAATGGCCGTCTAATGAGTCTAGATAAAGAAAATCAATTTCTTTGTCATAATTTTTTAAAAAATTTAAGCTGTCATCTACAATAAATTTTACAAAATCTTTATTTTTCTTATTTATAAGCTTTTTTGCATTTTCTATATTTTTTTTTTCAATATCACACGAGGTTAAGTAGCCATTCATAAATTTTACATAATCAGAAAATATCATGGTGCTCATTCCATCTTTCCAGTTTATTTTTGTAAAAAAAAAAAATTTTACTTTTCCTCGAGCAACACCAGTTTCAACAAAATTCTTTAAATTCCTTTTCTGAGCTTCAATTAATGCAAATTTAAATGAGGAAAATCTTATATTTTTTTCATGATTATAATTTTTAAGAAAATCCATAAGAAAATTATTTTGTTTCTCTTTTTAATTGTTCAATTTTGATTTTTTTTTGAAGACTTCTATTTTTATCATATAACAAATTAAATTTGATTTTTTTGTTTGATTTAATTGAAACAACTTTTGCATTTCTTATTTCAATATTATCTGCAACTGCCATAATAGGTCTTTTAGAAGGATTAAGATTTTTTATAACAATTTTAGATTTATCACTTACAATTTTTGCATTCCACCTTCTGGGACTAAAAGTGCTTATTGGTGCAATTGAAAGCTTTTTTGAATTCAAACTCAAAATTGGTCCGTGAACTGACAAATTATAAGCAGTGCTTCCAGCTGGTGTTGAAACAAGAACTCCATCGGATACAAGTTTCTTTATAATATAATTTGAATCTTTTTTGATTGATATTGAAGCAGTTTGTCTACTTTGTCTTAAAATTGAAACTTCATTAATTGCTAAATATTTTTTTAAGATATCTTTTTTATTTTTAACAATCATTTCTAAAGGTGAAATAGATATTACTTTTGAACTTTTAAGATTTTTATATAAATTTTCCAATGAAAATTTATTCATAAGAAAACCATAGTTGCCTGAATTTATTCCATAAAAACGTAACTTTTTATTATTATTTTTTTTTAAGGTTTGAAGCATAAACCCATCGCCACCAATAACTATTGCAATATTTTTAAATTCATTTTTAAAATTCTTAATTTTTTTTAAGATTGAATTTCTTAATTTTAAAGACTTTGAATTTTTGTCAGAGATAACTAACAGTTTAGTCATAATTTCAGTGGTGCCCTCGGCCAGACTCGAACTGGCACTCCGCAAGCTGCAAGGATTTTAAGTCCTTTGTGTCTACCAATTTCACCACTAGGGCATTAATGAATTTCATGAGTTTTTACGCTATTTTTTATAATTGAACAAGATTAATAAGTAAATTTTTTATAATAATTCATTTTAAATCATTTTTAATAAATTAATA
>NZ_JBNGZG010000004.1:0-55555 GCF_052049815.1 Candidatus Pelagibacter sp. | reverse complement strand
ATCGATCTTATATGTTCTAACGAGATCCGCATTCTAAACTATAAATACACTTATAAATTAAATTTTAAACATAAGAATGAATAAATTAGCAATAATTGGAGGAAGTGGATTATATGATGTGGAGGAATTTCAAGAAAGAGAGTTAATAAATTTAGATACTCCTTGGGGCAGTCCATCAGATCAGATATTAAAAACTAGTTATAATAATAAAGAGGTCTTTTTTTTACCCCGTCATGGAAGAGGACATTTTATATCTCCAACTAAAATTAATTTTAGAGCTAATATTGATGCTTTAAAACAACTAGGTGTAACAGATATTGTTTCTGTTTCAGCGGTTGGATCTTTAAAAGAAGATTTACCCCCTGGAAAATTTGTAATTGTTGATCAATTTATTGACAGAACATTTGCAAGAGAAAAAACTTTTTTTGATGAAGAGATTGTTGCTCATGTTTCTATGGCACATCCAACCTCTAATGGATTGATGAATGCTTGTGAAAAAGCAATTAAAGAAACTAAAATTGATTATCAAAGAGGAGGAACCTATGTGGTTATGGAAGGCCCTCAGTTTTCTACATTAGCAGAATCAAATTTGTACAGGTCATGGAATGCCGATGTGATTGGAATGACTAATATGCCTGAAGCAAAACTGGCAAGAGAAGCAGAGATTAGATATGCATCAGTTTCTATGGTAACAGATTATGATTGTTGGCATCCAGATCATGAAAATGTTGATGTCCAACAAGTAATTAAAGTTTTACTGGGTAATGCTGAAAAAGCAAAAAACATGATCAAATGTTTAATAGATAATTTTGAAAATCATATAGATCCAAAAGATCCAACTAATAATTGTCTTGATGTTGCTATAATTACATCTCCAGAAAAAAGAACAAAAAAAACTATACAAAAACTTAATACGGTTGCTGGAAGAGTTTTAAATAAGTGAAAAAAGATTATTTAAATGCATATCAAATTAATGAATATCAAAATGAAGGCGTAATTATTTTAAGAGGATTATTTGATAATTGGATTGAAAAACTTCAATCAGGTTTTGAAAAAGTTATAAAAAATCCAAGCGAACATGGCAGAGAAAATGTTATAGAAAAAAATAGTGGTAGTTTTTTTGAGGATTATTGTAATTGGCAAAGAATTCCAGAATTTAAAGATTTTATTTTAAACTCTCCTGCAGCTAAAATTGTTGCAGAAGCAACTAAATCTAGCTCAGTACAAATTTTTCACGACCATATCTTTTCTAAAGATCCAGGAACTATAAAAGAAACACCCTGGCATCAGGATTTGCCATATTACTGTGTTAATGGAAACGATACCGGTAGTATATGGATTCCACTAGAAAACGTTTCAAAAGAAAATTCTTTAAAAGTTTTAAAAAAATCTCACAAGCTCGATAAATTAGTTAAGCCAACTAAATGGTCCACAAACATATCATGGTATAAAAATAATAATAATTTTATAGAGATCTCAAGTATAAATGAAAATGATAAAAATATTTTTAATGAAGAATTGATTAAAGGAGATGCTATTTTATTTAATTTCAAATCATTACATTATTCACCAGGTAATAAAGAAAATAAACCTAGAAAAGCATTTTCGGTTAGATTAATAGGAGATGATGTTCGTTATATTGATAGAGGTGAAGAAACATCTCCACCTTATAAAGATATAAATTTACAGAATGGTCAAAAATTAAGAAAAGATTGGTTTCCAGTCATTTGGAGTGATTAATGAAAATAGAAGGCAAAGAATTTAATACAATTTGGTTTAATGAGACAAATCAAAATGTTCAAATTATAGATCAAACTAAACTTCCCCATAAATTTATAATTAAAGATTTAAATACTGTGGAAGATGCAATAAACGCAATTAAAGTCATGGAAGTTAGAGGAGCACCACTTATCGGTGCAACTGCTGCTTATGGGTTGGTTTTGGCAATGAAAAAAAATAATGATTTTGAATATTTGGAAAGATGTTCAAAAAATTTAATTAATTCAAGACCAACTGCAATAAATTTAGAGTGGGCAGTCAATAGAATGAAAAACAAACTTTCATCTTGTAAACCTGTAAATCTTTTTAATACAGCATTAGATGAAGCAAAAAAAATATGTGAAGAAGACATTAGTTTTTGTCAACAAATTGGTCAAAATGGTTTTGAAATTATTGAACAGATTTATAATTCAAAAAATAAAACAATAAATATTTTAACTCACTGTAATGCTGGATGGCTAGCAACAATAAATTGGGGCACTGCTACATCACCGATTTATCAAGCACATAAAAAAGGAATTCCCATACATGTTTGGGTAGATGAGACTAGACCAAGAAACCAAGGCGCTAATCTTACTTCTTATGAATTAAATGAGGAGGGAATACCCAATACAATTATTGCAGATAACACTGGGGGTATTTTGATGCAAAGAGATCAAGTAGACATGTGTATTGTTGGAACTGATAGAACTTTATCAAATGGTGATGTTTGTAATAAAATTGGAACTTACCTTAAAGCTCTAGCTGCTCATGATAATAAAGTGCCATTTTATGTAGCACTGCCAAGCTCAACTATCGATTGGAATATTAAAGACTCAAAAGATATTCCTATTGAGGAAAGAGATTCTAAAGAGCTTTCGAATATTGATGGTGTAAATTCAAAAGGAGAAATTGAAAATTTTTTGATCTATCCAAATAAAAGTAAATCAATGAATTTAGCGTTTGATATTACACCTGCAAAATATGTTACAAAACTAATTACTGAAAAAGGTGTTTGTGATGCATCTACAGAAGGATTAAAAAGTTTATTTAAATGAATAACTTGAAAGAAAGAGAGTTGGTAATTGAGTTTTCAATTAAATTAAATGAAACAAACTTATCGCCTTTAAGATCTGGAAATATTTCAGTAAGAGGATTTGAAGATAATAAGGAAGGTTTTTTTATAACTCCATCAGGAAAAAAATATGAGACTTTAAAGCCTGAGGATATTGTTTTTTTATCTTTAGATGAGGATAAAGATTTTTTAGCTTGGTTCAATTCTGGAAAAAATCCATCTTCCGAATGGAGATTTCATCAAGATATTTATAAAAATAAATGGGAAGCTAAAGCTATTGTTCATGCTCATTCACCACACGCAACAGCTGTATCTACTCACAGAAAATCTATCCCACCATTTCATTACATGATTGCATTAGCAGGTGGTGAAGATATTAAATGTGCAGATTACGCAACATTTGGAACACATGAGCTTTCTATGAATATTATTAATGCCTTAAAAGATAGAAAAGCTTGCTTAATGGCAAATCATGGCCAGGTTGCATTTGGTGAAAATTTATCAAAAGCTTTTGAACTTGCTCAAGAGGTAGAAAATATTTGCTATCAGTATGTTATTGCTTTAAAGATGGGCCAGCCAAAAAACCTATCATTAGCTGAAATGAATAAAATTTTGGATAAAGTCAAAAATTATAAAAGTGGATAATATATTATGACTAAAGTTGGAGAACATATTATTGTAGATATAATTGGAACTAATAAAGAATATGATCCCTCTGTATATGAAAAAGTCATAAAAGATATTGCTAGTGCAGCAAAAGTAACAATCTTAAATATATCAAAATACAAATTTGAACCACAAGGTTTTACAATTTTAGCGTTATTAGCAGAAAGTCATATTAGTTTTCATACTTTTCCTGAAAAAGGGATTGTGAGTTTTGATTTTTTTACTTGTGGAAAAGTAAGTCCTTCGATTGCTTTAGACATAATTAAAAAAGAATTTAAATACAAAAGACTTTCAATTAAAGAATTTGATAGAAATACAAATTCTCTCTATAATGATATTTATAGCTCACCTGGTTTAAAAAAATCATATATCGTAAAAGATGTTCTAGAAGATTTTAAATCTAAAGTAGGTCAACATATCGAGATCTTAGAATTAGAACAATTTGGTAAAGCATTATTTATTGATAATGAAATACAAGTAGCTGAAACTGATGAACATTTATACAGTTCTACTTTTGTTGGAGCTGGCTTAGAATTAAATCCAGCAAATGAGAGAGCTGCAATAATTGGTGGTGGTGATGGTGGGGTTGCAAGAGAGTGCATATCTAAGAAATTTAATTTTATAGATTGGTTTGAATTAGACCCTGAAGTTGTAGATGTTTGTAATAAGCACCTTGGAGATATTGGTAAAAAATCTACAGAAAAAAACTCTGTTAAATGTGTTTGGGGCGATGCATTTGAAAGTGTTAAATCTATAGAGGACGATACATACGATCATATATTTGTTGATCTAAATGATGATCAATTTTGTATAGATCTTGCTGCAAAAAATATGGATTCTTTGGTTCGAATTTTAAAACCAAAGGGAGTTATAACAGCACAGGTTGGTAGCCAAGATAAAAAGCCAAAACAAGTTCAAAATTGGATGAATGTTTTCAATGAAAATTTTGGAAATACTAAACTATCAAGAGTATATATTCCAAGTTTTGACTGTTCTTGGAATTTTTCCTCATCAATAAATCATTAATTTTACTTTTTTCTTTTATAAAATTGTGAAATAATTCTCACATTAATATTAAAGGAGTAAATAATGAATATATTCAAAAAAACTATTTTTTCAGTTTTAGCAGTTTTATTATTTGTAGGTAATGTAAATGCTACTGACAAAATTAAAATAGCTACTGAAGGTGCTTATCCTCCATGGAATTCAAAAAACGAAGCAGGTAAATTGATTGGTTTCGAGGTTGAATTGGCTTGGTCTCTTTGCAGATATATAGGAAGACAGTGCGAGATTGTTGAGCAAGATTGGGATGGAATGATTCCAGCTCTACAACTTAGAAAGTATGATGCGATTATGGCAGGTATGTCGATTACCGATGAAAGAAAAAAAGTAATCACATTCTCTCAAGGTTATGCTGATGAAGTTGCATCACTTGCTGTAATGAAAGGTTCTGACCTAGAAGGTATGGAAACTCCAGCAGGTATCAACTTAACTAAACCCAACTCAGCTGCAAAAAAAGCCTTAAAAACAATTACTAAAGCTTTAGAGGGTAAAACAGTTTGTACACAAACTGGAACAATTCACCAAAACTTTTTAGAGTCTGGTGATGTAGGTAGCGTTAATGTAAGAACTTATAAAACACAAGATGAGGTAAATTTAGATTTAACTTCAGGAAGATGTGATGTTGCGCTAGCTGCAGCGGTTGCATTTTCTGACTATGCAGAAAAATCTGGAAAAAATGTTGTATTAGTTGGACCAACATTTTCAGGTGGTGCATTTGGAAATGGTGTAGGAGTAGGTTTAAGACAAGCAGCTCAAATGGGTGAAGATTCAGCTATGGGTAAAAGAGATGCTGAGCTTTTGAAAGCTTTCAACAAAGCAATTGATCAAGCAAGAAAAGATGGAGTAATTAGCAGACTTGCAATCAAACACTTTGGTTTTGACGCTTCTATGTAATAGTCTTTTTGAAAAGGCGGTTATTTAATTAACCGCCCTTTCGATATGGAAATTCTTGCTTTTGGAAAAACAGGTTGGGGTGATGAGTTATTTTACGCAACCTTGATGACGATCGCTGTTTCAATAACAGCAATGTTAATTGGATTTCTATTCGCAGCAGTTTTTACACCATTAAAATTATCAAAACATAAATCTTTAATTTTGATTGGAAATTTTTATACAACAGTAATCAGAGGTGTTCCTGAGTTATTAGTAATTTATCTTTTCTTTTTTGGTGGAAGTAGTGCAATTATGTATGTTGCCTCTATCTTTGGTTATTTCGAATATATTGAAATCAATGCATTTATTACTGGTTCTTTAGCAATAGGAATTATTTCAGGTGCATATTCTACTGAAGTTTTTAGAGGCGCTATTCAATCAATTGATAAAGGTCAGTTTGAAGCTGCAAAAGTTTTAGGAATTAGTAGATTTGGTCAATTTTACAAAGTTATCATGCCTCAAATGTTAAGGCTTGCAATTCCAAATTTAAGTAATGTTTGGCAAATAACATTAAAAGACACATCACTAATTTCAGTAACAGGTTTAGTTGAAATAATGAGACAATCTTATATTGCAGCTGGATCAACTAGAGATCCATTATTCTTTTACTCAATAGCTGCTCTTTTATATTTATTTTTAACGTTCATCAGTATGAAGTTAATTAATAGATTAGAACTTAAATATAGTATAGGTCATTAATGAATTTTGAACTGATTATCTCTAGTTTTCCAAAAATGTTAGGTGCAGCAGCAATTACAGTAAAGCTTTTGGTATTTTCATTAGCTATTGGATTATTGATAGGATTATTTTTTGCAGTCTTAAGATTAAATAAAAATATTTTTATTAATAGATTTGCATATGGATATTCATATTTATTTAGAGGAACTCCATTACTAGTTCAAATTTACATAATATATTTTGGTCTTGGTCAAATTGAATTTATTAGATCAACTTTTTTATGGGTAATTCTAAAAGAACCTTTTTGGTGTGCAATAATTGCCTTTGCATTGAATACAGGAGCTTATACATCCGAAATTTTAAGATCAGCTTTTCAAACAATTAAACCAGGAGTTATTGAAGCTGGAAAAAGTTTAGGAATATCTAATAAAATAATTTTTTATAAAATTCAAATTCCAATTGCTATACGACAATCGCTCCCAGCGTATGGGAATGAAATAATTTTAATGCTTAAAGGGACATCTCTTGCAAGTACTGTTACTATTATGGATTTGACAGGAGTTGCAAAACACATCATTTCGACAACTTTTAAGCCTGTTGAAGTATTTATATTAGCTGGCAGTATTTATCTTTTTATGACTTTTGTTGTTCACAATGTTATTAAATTTTTAGAGAGAAAATATTCTTTTAATAACTAGTATATTCTTTTATTTCTTTTATTTTTGAACCAGTATAATTGTTCATTTCTAATTTAATTTTAGCCCTATCGTCATTTAAAAAATGAACATCTCTTGAAAGTTTAATGAATTTTTCACCAAAATCTTTATCCTTTTCACACTGTCTTTTATCATCTTCTATTACCCATAATTTTGCATTTATTTCCTTCAATGATTGAAATAAATTTTCAAGTTTTTTATCAGTTTTAACATTTTGATTTAACTGATCTTTTAAAATCTTATGTTCCAAATTAATAAATTTTAGTTTCTCTTGGTCCTTTATCTTTTCTTGTTTTATTTCCAAGATAGAAATTTTATCTAAAAGTTCACCAACTGAAACTTCAACTATAATTTTATTCATAATAATTAATTCTGTGTTAGATTGATAATAATGTCTAATATATTAATTATCAAACATGGTTCTCTCGGAGATATAGCTCAAGCAAGTGGTGCTATTCAAGATATTTTTGAAAACCATTCAAATGATAAGATTTTTTTATTAACTACAAAGCCATATTTCGAATTATTTAAGAAAAATCCTCATATTCACGAAGTTATTTTAGACAAAAGATTGTCAAGAATGAATATCTTTTATCTCTATTCTTTAATGAAAGAATTAAAAAAACACAATTTTACAAAAGTTTTTGATCTTCAAAATTCATCAAGAACAAGTTTTTATAAAAATATTTTATTCCCAAAAGCAACAAGTGAAATTTGGTCTAGTTCGATTACAACTTTACCAGATGATAAAAATAAAGAAGAGTTCGACAAAATTTCAGTTCTAGAGAGGTTTGATCATCAATTAAAAACTTCAAATTTAAAAACTAATAATACATTAAAACCAGATTTTAATTGGGCTTGTTCAAATATTGATGAAATATTAAAAAAATATAATTTACAAAAATATATTCTTTTATTTCCTTTTTGCTCACCCCATTTAACATTAAAAAAATGGCCTTATTATGATGAGCTTACTGATTTAATTTTAAAAAAATTTAATGAAGAATACAAAATTATTACAGTTCCAGGACCAAACGAAATAGATGATGCTAAAAACTTAAAAGCAATTCCAATATTAGATAATGATAAAGCTTTAAATATTTCACAACTTACAGCATTTATTAAAAAAAGCTCTTTTGTTATTGCAAATGATACTGGACCCGCACACATTGCTGCACATGTTGGAGCTAAAGGTTTAACTCTATTTGGTAAACATACAACTGCCTACAAAGTAAGTATTGAAAGAGAAAACTTTAAACCAATTCAAGTTGAAGATTTGAACAAACTAAGTGCAGAAAGAGTTTTTGAAAGATTATTGGATACTATTTCTTAATTTTTGTTAAATATTCTCAAAATTACTGGAACTGTAAAAAGTATGAATAATAATCTTATTATATGATGAAAAGCCACAAAATCTGGCTCCAAGTCAAAAGCAATAGCAATTACAGCTACTTCATAAATACCACCAGGACAGAAAGATAAAATCAAACTTAAAAAATTATTATCAACAAAAAAAGTTGCAATGTATGCTGCGCCTAAACCTAGTAGAACTAAAAGTATGGTCGCAACTAATCCATGAAAAGAATTGCTTGCAACCTCTTTAAAAGTTTTATTAGCAAATCTACACCCAACAGATGCTCCTAAAATTAATAAACAAAAATTGATTGAGAAGTCTGGTAATTTATAAGAGGCAATATCAAATATTTGTAAGACACCACTTGCAACTAATGTTCCAGATAGGAGTGCTGCTGGAACTTTAAATTTATCAAAAAAGAAAATGAATATTAATGAAGCTATTATTAATAAGACTAAATCCAAGTGGTTTTGAGACATGTAATCAAATTTTTCTAATTCCAAAGCTTCAGAGGGATAGAGATTAACAATTATAAAAGGGAATAAAGTTATTATAATTATTAATCTAATCAAATGTGCTGTTGCCACTTGAGATAAATCTGATTTTTCATATTCAGCTAAAATCATTAAAGGACCCAAGGCACCTGGAGCAGCAGAAAATATTGATGTTTTTTCTTTATATCCTGAAAATTTTTGTAAATATTTTGAAACAACTAAAATACTAACAACAATGTAAAAAAACATTATTACGGTTGTCCAAATCCAATTAATCATTTGACTAAAAAGATTTTGATCAATGTAATTTCCAATATGAAGTCCTAAGATAATTAATATTGAGCTCAAAGCTATTTTTGGCATTAAAACTTGGAAGCCATTTAAAGCAATCAAAGATGTCGCAATCATTGGACCGATCATCCAAGCAAGAGGAATATTAAAAAAATCTGCAACAATTGCACTTGGAATAGAGATTAGAATTACTATTAAGAATTTTTTTGTAAATATTTGATTTAAATTCTCTCGGTTAAAGTGAATCGCTTTAAACATTTATTCCATCTTTGGTTGTTGACTATATTATTCAAAATATGTTTAATTTGGCATATTAAATATAACAACGAGAGGAAATAATGAAACTAATTAAATCTTTTTTTTCAGTTTTGTTCTCAGCAGCTCTTCTATTATCAACAACAACAGTTAACTCAATTGCAATTGAAAAATTACACTTTGTAATTGGTGGTGGTGCTGGTGGTGGTTGGGATGGAACTGCTAGAGGCACTGGAGAAGCTTTAACAAAATCTGGTTTTTTAAAAAGCGCATCATTTGAAAATATGTCTGGTGGTGGTGGTGGTAAAGCATTAGCTTACATGATTAATACTAAGCCTGAAAATACTATCTTAGTACAATCTACACCATTAGTTTTAAGATCAATCACAAGACACAAAGGTTATGTAAGTGGTAGTGGAACTTTATCTTATAAAGATGTTGTGCCAATCGCTGGAGTAATTGGTGACTACGGTGCAATCGCAGTTGCTAAAGATTCGCCTTACAAAAACTTTGAAGATGTTGTGAAAGCATATAAAGCAAACCCTAGCTCAATTAAAATGGCTGGTGGTTCTGTTAGAGGAAGTATGGACCATTTAATTGGTGCTTTAGCATTTCAAGCTGCTGGAGCAAATCCAAATGATGTAGCTTACATTCCTTATGATGCAGGTGGTAAAGCATTAGCTGGACTTTTATCTGGAGAAACACAAATTATTTCTACAGGTTTAGGTGAACTTATGGGAGCAAGAGACCAAGTAAGAATTATTGGTATTACTGCACCTGATAGAGTTGCTGATGCACCAGATGCACCAACACTTAAAGAACAAGGGTATGATGTACAATTCGTTAACTGGAGAGGATTTTTTGGCCCTCCAGGCATGAGCAATAAAGACAAAAAAGCTATTGCTAAAATGTTAGGTGATGTACAAAAAACTCCTGAATGGGAAGCTGTAAGAGCAAGAAATGCTTGGGTTAATATTTATAACCCAGACAAAAAGTTTGTTAAGTTTTTAAAAACTCAAACTAAAGAAATGACAGCTCTTATGAAAAAACTAGGAGTTATTTAATCCTTTTGGGTTAATTAATTTAAAGAGCAGTGAATATAAATACTACAAAAATTATATCACTGCTCTTTTTTATTTTTTCAGCATTTTATTTATATACAGCTTATCAAATCCAAGTTTTCGCATTTGATGAAAATGCACCTTTTAATGCCAGAACATTTCCAATTTATTTAGGTTACTCTGGTTTATTTTTTTCTGGTTTAAAATTAATTTTACCTGATCCTGATACTATTAAAGTTGAACACAGAAATTTAGAATATAAAAAAACTGCCTTATTAATTATTATCGCAATTATTTACGGTGCAACAATTTTAAAAGTTGGATATTTTTTAACTACTTCATTATTTTTGTTTGCTTCTTATTATTTTTTGGGTGAAAGAAGATGGATATTAATGTTTCTACTATCTTTCCCATTTGTTGCAGCTTTTATGTATTTGTTACATGGAATCCTTGATATCTATTTAAGAGATCCTTTCTTAAAATATATTGGAGTGATGGGATGATTGAAGGAATACTAATTGGTATAACAACAGCTCTTACATTTAAAAATATCTTCATGGTGATGATTGGTTGTTTCTTTGGAACAATAATTGGAATGTTACCAGGTCTTGGTCCTATGACTGCGATCGCTTTGATGATCCCTATTACTTATGGTTTTGATCCTGCTACTGGATTAATTTTAATGGCAGGAGTTTATTATGGTGCAGTTTTTGGTGGTTCAACATCTTCGATTTTATTAAATGCACCAGGTGTTCCAGGAACGGTTGCCACATCATTTGATGGTTATCCAATGGCTCAACAAGGTAAAGCTGGAAAAGCTTTAGCTATTGCAGCATGGAGTTCATTTGCAGGAGGTACATTATCTGCAATTTATTTATTATTTATGGCACCTAGTTTATCTAAAGTGAGTTTATCATTTAGATCACCTGATTATTTTGCATTAATGATTTTAGGATTAACTGCTATTGCAGCTTTTTCATCAAAAGGACAGTTTTTAAAAGCAATGATGATGGTGGTACTTGGTTTAATGCTAGCATCAGTTGGACAAGACTCTTTATCAGATATTACAAGATTTACTTTTAACAATATGAATTTAACTGATGGGATAAGCTTCGTTCTTGTAGTGATGGCAACTTTTGCAATGAGTGAAGCGTTGACAATTATTTTAAAAAGAAATGATCCAACAGCTGCTGCCAAGCAAGTTTCATTAACTGAATTAGGTTCAATTAAAATAAATAAAGAAGAAAGAGGAAAAATGTACAAAACTATTCCTAGATCATCAGTTATTGGTTTTTTAATTGGTGTTTTGCCTGGAGCTGGTGCAACTATCGCATCGTTCTTAGCTTACGGAATGGAAAGAAACTTAGTTAAAGATGAAGAAAAAGAAAAGTTTGGAAAGGGTAGTGTAAATGGATTGTCTGCTCCTGAAACAGCAAACAATGCAGCATGTTCAGGCTCATTTGTTCCAATGTTAACTTTAGGTATTCCTGGAAGTGGAACAACAGCAGTAATGTTGGGTGCTTTATTAGGATTTGGTATTCAGCCAGGTCCAAGACTTTACATGACTAATCCAGAAATTTTTTGGTCAGTTATTATGTCGATGTACATTGGAATGGTAGTTCTATTAATTTTAAACTTACCTTTAATCCCATACATAGCCAGAATTCTTGCAGTTCCAAAAAATTATTTAATTCCTTTAATATTATTTTTTTCCATTACAGGTATTTATGTAATGTCATTTAATAATTTTGACATTTATTTAATGATTGGAATAGCAGTTGTGGCAACATTCTTAAGACTTTATGATTTTCCAATGCCACCACTTATATTAGCATTTGTTCTTGGTGGTTTAATGGAAGAAAATTTACGAAGATCTTTACTTTTAAGTAATGGATCTTGGGAATTTTTATGGGATAGAACTCTTACAATTTGTATATTAATAACAACAATACTTATTGTTTTTTGGCATATTTATAAAACTTTAACAAAAAAAAATCTTAGTTAAAAATTTTTTTGTACTCGTCTAATATTTTTTCCCACTGAAACTTAGAAACATATTCTTTAGCATTTTTTCCATATTCAATGTATTTATTACTATTAAGCATTGCTATTAGAGATGAATATATGTCATCTAAATTATTCCCATCACAAATTAATCCTGTTTTTTCATTTTCTATTGCATCTGCAGCACCTCCATCTTTACCTCCAATTGATGGAATTCCATATTGAGCAGCTTCTACGTAGGCAATACCAAAACCTTCAACAGATTTTTTATGAATTACAGATGGCATTATAAAAATATTTGAACTTGCTATTAAAGCATTTTTTAAATCATCACTAATATCTTTGAAAAACATAACTTGAGATTCGAGATCAAGTTCTTTTACTAAACTTTTAATATTTTCTTCCTCGTCTCCATAACCAATACATATGTAAACGATATCAGGATAGATTTGTTTTAAATTTCTAAGTGACATTATTACTTTGTCATGATTTTTTCTTTTATCAAATCTAGAGACTGTAATTAATCTTGGTTTTTTTATTTTTAATAAACTTTCAACTTTAGATAATGACTTTTTATCCAAACTTTTTGCTGGATCTACTCCTGGATTGATTACTATTATTTTCTCCTCTGATACTCCAAGTTCAACTGCTAGATTTTTTGTATATTGAGAATTTGCAATGACTTTTTCAATATTATTTAAAACATTTAAAACTCTTTTATTTAAACCACTTCCTTTAGGATGATTAATTTCTTTTCCATGAATTAAACAATATTTTTTATTCTTGGATTTTAGTGGCTCTAAACTTTTCCAGTGATCAGCAATTATACCTTTTACTTTGTTTTCTTTAGTAAATTCATCGATTAACTGAGATTTTCTGATTTTTCTTAAGAATTTTATTCCTCCAACTCTTTCAATTGAAAAATTAGCTTGTTCATCAAAATCTTTATGTCCATCTTTATAATCAGCAAATACCTTAATCATAAAATTTTTTGACATTTCACGTGCAAGACCCCACATCAAACTTTGCATACCACCTAATTCAGGAGGGAATGATCTTGTTACAATCAAATACATTAATTATTTTTCCACTTAATACTACAACCAGCACTTGGGATTTGATCCTCTGGTCCTTTTCCAGTTTCAGCTATTTGTTTCATTGCTTTTAAAAGATCACTTTCACCACTTCTAACTGGAATTAGGTTTTTAAGTTCTCTCATTCTACCTCTGTATTGCAGCTCTAGATTTTTATTGTAGCCAAAAAAATCTGGAGTACACACAGCATCGTAAGTCTTTGCAATTTCTTGAGTTTCATCAACTAAATAAGGAAAAGAAAAATTATTTTTTTCAGCAAATTTAATCATATTTTCAAATGAATCTTCAGGATAATTAATTGGATCATTTGCACATATAGCAACTGAGTTAATTCCAATTTTTTTTAATTCAACACAATCTTCTACTATATCTTTTGTGATTGCTTTAACATACGGACAGTGGTTGCAAATAAACATTATTAAAGTTCCATTTTCACCTTTGATATCATTCAGTGACAAAATTTTATTTTCAGTTGATTTTAATTCAAAGTCGTGAGCCTTTTGGCCAAAATCACATATTGGAGTTTGTATGGGCATGATGTACTAATATATAAATTATGTTTTACGATTTAAAAGATAAAAAACCAAAAAGTTCAGGTGAAAATTGGGTTGCACCTAATGCAACTATAATTGGTGACGTTACATTAGAAAAAAATTCAAGTATTTGGTTTAATGCAGTTTTAAGAGGAGATATTGAAAATATATTTATAGGTGAGGGTTCAAATGTACAAGATGGAAGCGTTCTTCATACGGATCCTGGTTGTCCTTTAAAAGTTGGAAAAGATGTAACTATCGGACATATGGTTATGCTCCATGGATGCACAATTGGAGATAATAGTTTAATTGGTATTGGAGCTGTAATTCTTAACAAAGCTAAAATTGGAAAAAATTGTATTATAGGTGCCAAAGCTTTAATAACCGAAAATAAAGAGATACCAGATAATTCGTTAATAGTAGGATCACCTGGAAAAGTTATCAGAGAAGTTACAGAAGAAGAGAAAAAAGCTGTATTAGAAAATACTAAGCATTACCAAGAAAATTGGAAAAAGTACTCTGCTATAAAATAAAATTTAATTATCCTCTATTGATCAAAAAAACATATTTTATTTAAGTCGATGTATAGAATTATTTCTCTACCAATATCAATTGAAATTGAGGATGAAAATTTCCCAAGTACTTCTTGGCCCAAATAATCAAAAGTAATAATTTGCTCATGCCCAACGTATTCATTTAATATTGGGGTAACTTTAATCTCAGCAAAATTCTCATCTTTAGATACTCTTACCGCATGTTCTTTCTTAAAAAAAATATGTTCTGGTCTTATTCCTAAAAGTACTTGATTTGTGTTATTTGAAATTAAATCTTTATTATCAACCAGTATTTTAAATTTACTCTCAGCGCCATCAGGTAAAAAATTTTTTTTATTATTTTCATCAATAATTTTCCCTTTTATAAAATTCATTGGCGGTGACCCAACAAAATCAGCCACAAATACACTTTTTGGATTATTGTAGATGTTAGCAGGGGTATCATACTGTTCTATTCTGCCATTATTCATTAACGCTATTTTCGTACCTAAAGTCATTGCTTCAGTTTGATCGTGAGTCACATATACCATAGTCGTTTTTAAGTTTTGATGAAGTTTCTTCAATTCTCTTCTCATCTCCACTCTTAGCTTTGCATCTAGATTTGATAAAGGCTCATCAAACAAAAAAATTTTTGGATCTCTTGTGATAGCTCTTCCAATTGCTACTCTTTGACGTTGACCCCCAGATAATTGTTTTGGTAATCTGTCCAAATAATCATCTAATTGTAAAATTTTTGCTGCTTCATGCACTTTTTTTTCAATTTCATCCTTTGGAGTTTTTTTTAATTTCAAACCTAAGGCCATGTTGTCAAAAACATTCATATGTGGATATAAAGCATAAGATTGAAATACCATTGCTATTTCTCTATCTTTTGGATCAAGTTTATTTACAATTTTATCATCAATTGATATCTCTCCAGAATTAATTTCCTCTAAGCCCGCAATCATCCTTAACATTGTGGATTTTCCACTTCCGCTAGGACCAACTAATACAGTAAAGGATTTATCTTCAATTTCGATATCAATATCTTTAATGATGTGCAAATCACCATAAAATTTATTAAGTTTATTAATTTTTATGTCAGCCATTTAAGTTATTCCAAAAGTTAATATCTTTAATTTTTAATCTTAATATTTCTTTAAATCTAGGAAATCTTTCAGGTAAATCGCCCCAAAGATCTTTATTTGAACAGAAATCATCAATTCTATTTTCTTGTAAAAAATATTTTAACCACTCCCATTTTGGATCTATGTAATTAAACTTTATTTCATTGTTGTTAATTTTTTTCATAAATATATACCAACTTGCGATTGATGTAATAGCTCTATGAGGCTCTTTATTTTTCAAAAAACTTTTTTCTATTGTAGGTATTACAAAAATTGGAAATTTACTTGAACCATCCATACAAATTCTTTCAAGTGCATCACTTATATAAAAGTTTTTAAATCGATTATAAATAGTATTGAGATATTCAGGCAATTTTATTGGATCCATATTTCCAAGTGCAGGTAAAATTTCTTCATTTTCTAATTCTTTAAAAAAGTTGTCTAAAAACTTTTCTTTGAAACATTGATCAAATGTATTCAGTCCTTTTAGAGCACCAAAGTATGCCAAACATGAATGACCACCATTTAAAACTCTTATCTTTGTTTCTTCATAGTTAATTACATTTGATGCAAAATATACATTGTCTAATTGATCTAGTGCGGGAAATGGAGCTGCAAAATCTTCCTCTATTACCCATTGAATGAAATCTTCAGAAAGAACTGAGCAATTTTCTTTTACATTGAAATTACTTTCTATTTCCGCAGCCAAGTTTTCTGGTGTTCTAGGAGTAATCCTATCCACAACACATGAAGGAAAGGTTACGTTCTTTGATAACCAATTGATTAATTCTTTATCATTAATTAACTCTAAGTATTTAATTAATGAATTTTTTAAAATCTTTCCATTTTCTCTTAGATTATCACAACAAAGAATAGTAATTGGTTTGTTTATTGATTGTTTTCTATTATTTAAAGCAATTCTCAAATACGAATAAATTGAATTAGATATTTTATTATTTAATTCATTTTTTATTAATTCGTTATTTTGATCAAGCTCATTCTTTTCATTTAAAAAATAACCAGTTTCAGTAACTGTGATTGTTACTAGATGAATATCTTCATTATTTAATATTTTTTCTGAATTTTCTTTGTCAGTAGACCAGTCATTTAGATCAATAATTGATTTAATATTTTTATATTTAACATCACCATTTGATGAAATAGTCTTTAATATATAATCACCATTACGTTTTTTTAAATTATTAATAATATTCGAGCTATTTGAGATTAGATTTAATCCAACAATTCCCCAATTAAATTCTGAGTTTTTTTCTATATATTCATCAACTAAGTAAGCTTGATGAGATCTGTGAAAATTACCCACACCAATATGCAAAATACCTGGTTTTAATTTTTTTTTTTCAAAACTACTCTCAATTAATTGTATAGAATTTTGATTTATTTCATTTTTCAAAATCATCTATTTAACAGCTCCAAAAGTTAAGCCTCTGACTAATTGCTTTTGAGTTAACCAACCTAAAAATAAAACAGGCAAAACTGATAAAGTAGATGCTGCAGATAGTTTTGCATAAAATAAACCCTCAGGACTTGAATAGGAAGCTATAAATGTTGTGAGTGGTGCTGCATCAACTGATGTTAAATTTAAGGTCCAAAAAGCTTCATTCCAAGCAAGCACAATACAAAGCAGAGTAGTAGATGCTAACCCAGGCAATGAGAGTGGCAGCAAAACATAAATTATTTCTTGAAAAGTGTTTGCACCATCTATTCTTACTGCCTCTAGAATTTCATTAGGAATTTCTTTAAAGTACGAATACAAAAGCCAGATCATTATTGGTAAATTTACAAAACATAAAACTACAATCATTCCAATTTTTGAATCTAGTAGTGATAAGTCTCTAAAAATTAAATATATTGGAATTAATACTCCAACTGGTGGCATCATTTTTGTTGATAATATCCATAACAAAGTTCCCTTAGTTCTTTTTGTAGGATGAAAAGACATAGACCATGCAATTGGTATAGATAAAATTAATCCTAATATTGCGGAACCGAAAGAAATAATTACAGAGTTTAAAGCAAATCTAAAATAGTTACTTCTTTCCTGAACAATTCCATAATTTTCAACTGTTGGTTCAAAAGAAAAAAATAGAGGTGGAATAGCTACAGCATCTAACTCAGTTTTAAATGATGTGACAATCATCCATAAAATTGGAAAAAACATCATCAAGGAAATTAACCAAGCTAAAAAAGTTAGAGTAATTTTTTTTTTCATAATTATTGTAAATTTTTTCCAATCATTTTTACTAAAAAGAACGCAACTATATTAGCGAGGATTACTACAACTACTCCCCCAGCAGATGCTATCCCAATATCAAATTTTAATAACGCTTCAGTAAAAACTAAAAATGCTAGGTTTGTTGTGGCTAAACCTGGTCCACCAGTTGTGGTAACAAAAATCTCAGCAAAAATAGTTAATAAGAATATAGTTTCAATTAAAATAACAATTGCAATTGGTCTTAATAAATGAGGCAATGTTACGTATCTAAAAATTTGAAGTTGATTTGCACCATCTATCTTGCTTGCTTCTACTTGATCTTTGTCAACTGATTGTAAACTTGTCAGTAATATTAGAGTGGCAAATGGTATCCATTGCCATGAAACAATTATTATTATTGAAAGCATCGGAACATGTGTAAACCAGTCAATAGGATCTAAACCAAATAAAGATAGTAACCATGCAAATAAACCTGAAACAGGGTTCATAAATAAGTTTTTCCAAATTAATGCACTAACAGTAGGCATTATAAAAAAAGGAGCTATTGCTAAAATTCTTGCGAAACCTCTGCCAAAAAAGTCTTGGTTTAATAACAGTGCAAATGCAATTCCAAACAATACTGAAACAATTAAAACAGAAAAAACTAAAACGAATGTATTCCACAAAGCTTCTAAAAAAGCAAAATCAGTTAAAAAATATTCGTAGTTTAAAATACCAGTAAAATCTTGAACATCCGGATTCATTAAACTGTATCTTAGAAATGAAAAATAAATTGTCATACCCAATGGTACAGCCATCCAGATAAATAAAAGAGTGATTGTAGGATAGGATGTTGCTCTAGAAATAAACTTATTTTTCATAAGAAAACTTTAAGTTAATTTAGTTTAAAATAAAATAAAGGCCACTAATTCAAATAGATTAGTGGCCTTTAATATTTAAAAAGTCTTAGTTAAAATTATTTGATATAACCAGCTTTTTTCATTTCTTTTTCAGCAATCTTTTGAGCATTGTTTAATGCTTTTTCCACTGAAATTTTTCCTGCTAATGCAGACGATACTTGCTGACTTACAGATGTTGCAATTCCTTGGAACTCAGGAATAGCTGCAAACTGTACACCCATGTATGGTTTCTTTTTTAAAGTACCATTAAAAGATGGATCGGCAGTATTGATCGCATTTAAAGTCATAGCTGCAAAAGGAGCTTCATTTAAATAAGTTTGGTTTTTATATAAAGAAGTTCTTGTTCCTGGAGGAACGTTTGCCCATCCTTCTTTAGAAGCAACTAACTCAAGGTATTCTTTTGATGTAGCCCAATCAATAAACTTTGTAGCCGCATCAACTTTTTTAGAACCACCTGGAATTGCTAAAGACCAAGCCCATAACCAGTTAGAACCTTTACAAGTTACAGCACAAGGTGCTTGTGCAAAGTCTACTTTGTCATGTACTTTTGATTGTTTAGGGTTTGTCACAAAACTTGCTGCAACTGTTGCATCAATCCACATTCCACATTTACCTTCATTGAATAAAGCAAGGTTTTCATTGAAACCATTTGAAGATGCTCCTGGAGGACCATAGTTTTGTAATAAGTCAACATAAAATGAAACTGCAGCATTCCACTCAGGGCTATTCATTTGTGGTTGCCAGTTTTCATCAAACCATCTTCCACCAAATGCGTTTGCAACTGTTGTAATGAAAGCTCCACCTTCACCCCAACCAGGTTTACCTCTTAAACAAGCACCATAAACTCCATCGTTTCCTTCAGTGATTGCTTTAGCAATATCATAAACTTCTCCCCAAGTTGGTTGTTGAGGCATAGTCATACCTGCTTTAGCAACTAAGTCTTTTCTATACATAATCATAGAAGACTCACCATAGAAAGGAGCAGCATATAATTTACCATCAACTGATAAACCACTTCTTATAGCAGGTAATAAATCATCTACATCGTAAGCGGCGCTAAATTTTAATTCATTTAACCAATTTTTTCCTCCCCAAATTGGCACTTCATAAGTTCCAATTGTAAGAACATCAAATTGTCCACCTTTAGTAGTTATGTCTGTAGTAACTTTTTGTCTTAGAACGTTTTCTTCTAAAGTTACCCATTCAACGTTAATGCCAGTTTTAGAAGTAAAGTCACTTGTTAGACCTTGCATTCTAATCATGTCACCATTGTTTACTGTTGCAACTTTAATTGTCTCTGAATTTGCAGTAGTAGCAAATAAAAGAGCAAATAATGCAACAATTAAGTTTTTTATATTTTTCATATCTCTCTCTTTATTAATTAATAATTTTGGATTTTAATTTCTTGAATAATTCTAACAACAAAAATTTAATTATAATTCAGTTATATGTATAGAATAGTTCTATATGTCGCATTAAGCTTAATCGATTTTTACTTACTTTTATACTTACAACCATAGTTTGAAATTTTAATTCCACAGCCAGGCAGCTCCTCTAACACCACTTGAGTCGCCATGTTTATTTTTTAAAATTTTAGTTCTGACCTTTTCTGAAAAAGTATATTTAGGAATAATATTTGGTAGATTTTTATATAATCTCTCAACATTTGACATTCCACCACCCAAAATAATTGCCTCTGGATCAAATATTCCAATCATTACTCCAATTAGTCTTGCAAACCTATCCTCATATAATTCAAATTCTTTATTTGCTCTTTCATCATTATTTTTATCTAATTCTACAATTTCGGGTGATTTATAATTTGTGTTATATTTTTTGTTAAAGTTATCTGCAAAGCCTGTTCCTGAAATGAATTGTTCTGCACATAATGGTCTTCCACATGTTGGAGAAATACATTTTATTTCTGTATTTTTTTCATCTTCAGTCGGATAGGGCAATGGTTGGTGACCCCAATCTCCTGCAACTTGATTTGCACCTTCAATTATTTCTTTATTAAAGGATAAACCGCCACCAAAACCAGTTCCAATTATGACACCAAAAACACTTTTAAAATCTTTACCAGCCCCATCAATAGACTCTGAAAGCGTAAAGCAATTAGCATCATTCATCATTTTAATTTCACAGCTCAATTCTTTTTCCAAATCTTTTTTAAAAGATTTTTTATTTAACCAATCAGAGTTAGCATTGTGAACTAAGCCAGTTTCATTTGATAAAAAACCAGGTATAGCTATGCCAACTGTTGCATCTTGACTTGATTCTTGTTTAAAATTTTCAACAAATTTTTTTACAGTTTCTATTCCTGACTTATAATTTTTGTCATAACCTGATCTTTCTCTTTTTATTTCTTTTCCATTCTCATCAATCAGAATAGCTTCAATTTTGGTTCCACCATAATCTATCCCTATTTTAAATTTTTTATTCATGTTCTGTTAAGGTATAAGCCAAGTTTTTTTTATGAATGTAGTTTCTGATCCTAAATTATCTCCATATTCAAATTTAGCTCTTCTATGACCCTTGGCTGCTAAATACAACCACTCTAAAGAATTTATTTTACATTGTATTACGGTAAAATTTTCATAACCTTTTTCACTCTCTTCATGAGTATAGTCGAAATTATCTAGTTCTGGTCTTAAGCCTGATGTGGGGTTTTCTGACTCAGTTCCAGGTCCACTGTCTACAAGGTAACATTTTCTACTTATGTGACCCGTGTTTATCCAAGACTCTTTTGTGATTTCATTTTTATGATTAACTACACATTCAACTTTTGCTCTCACTTGTATCTTTTCGTCTTTATCATAAAATAACATAGCAGCCTTATTGTTAGATTTTAGTTTTAGAATTTTATCAGATCGTATATCGCTATGAAATTGTAACAATCTCTCCTTTTGCTTTGATTTTCTTAGCACAACAATACGTCCATCTAAATCATTTTGATTTCCACAAATGAAAGTAGGTATTCTAAATTGAGAGCTTCTATTTTTTACTGAGTCATCCAACATAAGCCAGATCTTTTTGATGATTTCATCAAAATTTTCATAGTATGCTGGTTGCATACAATTTTACTTTCTAAATCTTTTGATTAAACTTGAGGTATCCCATCTATTTCCACCAAGTTCTTGAACTTCACCGTAGTATTTGTCGACTATTTCTGTAATAGGTAGTGACGAGCCATTATTTTTAGCTTCTTCCATAGCAATTTTTAAATCTTTTCTCATCCAATCAACCGCAAAACCAAAATCAAATTTATCATCAATCATTGTTTTGTATCTATTTTCCATTTGCCAAGATTGAGCGGCACCTTTTGAAATAACTTCAATTACATCTTCCATATTAAGACCTGCTTTCATTCCAAAATTAATTCCTTCAGATAAACCCTGAACAAGTCCAGCTATACAAATTTGATTTACCATCTTTGCAAGTTGTCCACTTCCAGCATTACCAAGTAATTTTATTTTTTTACTGTAACAATCAATTTTATCTTTCGCTTTATCAAAGTCAGCTTGATCTCCACCAATCATAACTGTTAACGCACCATTTTCAGCTCCAGCTTGGCCACCTGACACTGGTGCATCTAAAGAACCAAAACCACTTTTTTTTGCGTGGTCGTAAATTTCTCTTGCAATTGTTGCTGATGCTGTAGTGTTGTCTATGTATACAGATCCTTTTTGAATTGTTTTAAATGCTCCTTTATCTCCAAATGTAACTTCTCTTAAATCGTTATCATTTCCAACACATGTAAAAATATATTCAGCATCTTTGGCAGCCTCAGCAGGCGTTTCTGCCATTTTACCTTTATATTCATTAACCCATTTTTCAGCTTTTGCTGTTGTTCTGTTAAAAACAGTTACATTGTGTCCGGCTTTTGATATATAACCAGCCATTGGGTAGCCCATTACACCAAGACCTATGAAAGCAACATTACAAGTCATAATTTTTTTTCTATGTTTAAAAGTTTAAGTTTAAAAGTAATTATATTTGGGTTTATTTTTACATTTTTTTCAAGCTTTGGACAGAGTTTTTTTTTAGGATTATTTAATTCAAGTATTAGAGACGCACTTTCTATATCTCATGGTCAATTTGGTTCTATTTATGCTTCAGCAACTTTATTAAGTAGTTTTATATTAATATGGTTAGGAAAAAAAATTGATGATGTAAATGCAATTAGATTTGCTTTCTTTGTTATAATTTCTTTAAGTATTTCATCATTTTTATTCTCAAAAATAAATTCAATTGTTTTTTTATTTTTAGCAATTTTTTTAATGAGATTGTTTGGCCAAGGTTTAATGTCTCATACCGCAACAACAACAATTTCAAGATTTTTTGATAAATCTAGAGGAAAGGCCTTAAGTACTGCTTGGTTAGGTTTGTCATCAGCAGAATTTTTATTACCAGTAGCAATAGTATATCTATTAACTTTTTTAGATTGGAGAGATCTTTGGGTAAGTTTTTCTTTATTAATTATATTATTTCTTCCTGTATCTTCAGTATTCTTGATAAGAAAATTAGATATAGATTCCAGAGAATCCGAAAACAAAAAAAATGAAAATGAAAATAAAATTAAACAATGGAAAAGAACTGAAGTTTTAAAAGATTATAAATTTTACATTATTTGTGGAAATTTATTGGCGATGCCTTGGATCTTTACTGGTTTTGCAGTTTTTCAATCATTTGTTCAGTCCTCTAAAGAATGGGGTCCTTACGTTATCGCTCAATCCTTTATGGCTTATTCAATATTATCTGTAATTACTTTATTTGTAACTGGTTTTTTAATCGATAAGTTTACTAGCAGGAAACTATTGATATTTACCAATATCCCATTGATGCTTGCAACTTTGATATTAATTTTTTTCGACAATCCTTTTTCATCTTTTATATTTTTGGGCTTGATGGGAGTCACAAATGGTTTTGCCAATGTTTTGGGCTCATCCACTTGGGCTGAACTTTATGGAGTTAAATTTATAGGTGGGATTAAAGCAATGACTTCAGCATTAATGGTGTTCTCAACTGCATTTGGTACAGCATTATTTGGTTTTCTTATTGATAAAGGTTTTACAATCGAGCAAATAGCAACTTTTTCTGGAACGTATATTTTATTGATGTTTGTTCTATTATTTTCGATAAAAAACAAACTAAATCCTCAATATTTATAGAATTTCTCCTTGCTTTTCTTTTAATCCCTGTGTAGATACTGCGCATGGCAAGAGTAACAGTAGAAGATTGTATCGATAAAGTTGAAAGTCCATATGAATTGGTATTGGTAGCCAAAGAAAGAGCTGCACAATTAAGTTCAGGCATTGAACCGACTTTAGATAGAGATAATGATAAAAACACAGTAATTGCTCTAAGAGAAATAGCAGAAGAAACAGTTAAGGTTCCAGATTTATCAGAAGCAGCAATATACAAACTAAGAAAACATGTAGAACAAGTTGATGATGGATCTGAAGATGATGAAGAAATTGGTGATGATTTTGAAAGCTTATATAAAGGTGAAATATCAAAAAGTGGTGCACCTATTTTGCCATCTAAAAGAGCAAGAAAAACTCCTGAAAAAATTCAAGTATCAAAAGAGGATTTAGCCGAATTATCACAAACAGCTACTCCGGAAGTTGAAACTCCAGTTGCAGACGAGACTGCAGATCAAGAAAGTCCATCTGATCAATCTGAAGTTTCTTTAGAAGATGTATCAGCTAGCGAAGAACAAGTTGCTGATGAAAACACTGAAGATACTGACACTTCAAACTCTTAATAAAATAATATAAAATCATTGTTATGAATAGGAAAGTTTCAGTTGCTCCTATGATGGATTGCACAGATCGTCACGAACGATATTTTTTAAGACTAATTTCAAAAAATACTCTTTTGTATACTGAAATGGTTGTCGATGAAGCAATTAATAGAGGAGATAAAAGGAAACTTTTAGAATTTAACATTGAAGAAAAACCTGTTGCATTACAATTAGGTGGTTCATCTCCTAAATTATTAGCATCAGCTACTAAAGTTGGTGAAGATTTTGGTTATGATGAAATTAATTTAAATTTAGGATGCCCCAGCAGAAAAGTAGAAAAAAATAAATTTGGAGCTTGTTTGATGAAGGAACCAAATTTAGTTGCAGATTGTCTAGCTGAAATGAAAGCTGTTACCAAACTACCAGTTACAATCAAAACAAGAATTGGCTATGATAATGTTGAAGATTATGAAAACTTTCATAATTTTATCTCGATATTAAAAAAAGTTGGTATTAAGACTTTTATAATTCACGCAAGAAAAGCAATGTTAGGTAAGTTTACTCCAAAACAAAATTTAAACATTCCACCTTTAAAATATGATTATGTTTATAAATTAAAACAAGATTTTCCTGAAGATGAAATTATAATTAATGGAGGTATTACTTCTGTTGAAGAAATCAAACCTCATTTAGAAAAAACTGATGGCGTTATGATTGGAAGAGCAGCTTATCACACACCTTATCTATTAGCTGATATTGAAAGAGAAATATTTGATAATGAAAATGTACCAAGTAGACAAGATGTTATTGAACAACTTATTCCTTATGTAAAATCTGAATTAAAAAAGGGAACAAGACTAAATCAAATAATGAGACATACTTTAGGATTATTTCATGGTCAGTCAGGTGCAAGTTTCTGGAAAAGGTATTTAAGTGAAAATATGTGTGTACGTGATGCAGATGTGAAAAAAATTGATCATATAATGGATAAAGTAAAATTTAATAATTTTGATCGTAGCGTAGGTACTTCTGCTTAGTTCAATTATATCATATGAATATTCCTATGTAATTTTATTAATGGCTTTAACTGCTATACCAGTAGGTTTTGTTGCAGGTTTATTTGGAATTGGTGGTGGTTTAATTACAGTTCCATTTCTTTACTATATTTTTAATCAATTAGGAGTTGATCCACAATATGTTATGCATCTTGCGGTAGGCACATCTTTTGCGATTATAATACCAACATCTACTGTATCTGTTATGACTCATCATAAATTTAAAGCTGTAGATTTTGAAATAGTCAAAAGCTATGGTTTATTTGTTGTATCAGGAGTAGTTGCTGGAACTATATTTGCTGCATCTTTAAAAACTAAGGCTTTAGTTTTATTTTTTTCAGTAATTATTTTTTTATTAAGCTTCTATTTACTTCTTCTTAAAGAGAAAGAACAAAGTGTAATTAAAGAAATTAAATTAAGTTTAAAAATAATATTTGGTTTTATAGTTGGTTTTTTATCTGCTCCAATGGGTATTGGTGGAGCAATTATGAACGTTCCAATTTTGAAATTTTTTGGTTATTCAATTAATAAAGCAATAGGAAGTGCAGCAGCAATTGGGTTTTTAATAGCTTTATTTGGTGCGGGAGGATTTCTTATTTCTGGAAGCTATTTAAAGACAAATTTGCCTTTAAGTATTGGTTTTTTGAATGTACCTGCTTTTTTAATCTTTATTCCAATTACAACTTTCATGGCACGAATAGGAGCCAAAACCGTTCATAAAATTGATAAAAATAAAATTAGTAAATTTTTTGGTATTTTTTTATTGGTAATAGCTTCAAAGTTTTTATACGAATATTTTAAATTATAGAATGGTTAACAAAGTTAATAAAAACTTCCTTAAATCCTCACATTATATTTTTGATTTAAAACTTTGCTCAATTAGAATAATTGATAATTCCAATTTTCCTTGGATTATCTTAATTCCGAAAAGAAAAAGTGTAACAGATATTACAGATCTTAAAAAAAATGATCGCAATCAATTAATAGAAGAGATTGTTTATTGCAGTAATATTATGAAGAAAGTTTTTAAAACATCTCGATTAAACGTTGAAAAAATAGGTAATATTGTGCCTCAATTACATATCCATATAATTGCTAGAAAAAAAACAGATGCAACTTGGCCATTACCTGTTTGGGTCGCTAAGGCAAAAAATTATAAAAAAAAAGAATTAGATTTTAATATAAGTAAAATTAGAGAAGTCTTCTCAAAAAAAAAGAGGTGACTTCAGTCTCCCTCCATCACCTCACATTTTAAATAATAAATGATTCTTTACAGTTTTATGAACACTTGTTAGTTGTATTTTGAAGTTATTAAGCCCAAATCAGACACACGTAATCTTTGATAAATTTCTTGAAATTGATAATTTTTAATTATGTATAAGAAGAAAAAAATAGACCTAAAAGATCCTATATCAAAAACAAAGGATTCAATATTCAATTTCATAAATGATTACAAAAAAAACAAAGCAAAACAAAAAGCCAAATATGAAAAAGATTTAGCAAAACAAAAGAAAAAAGATTTAGCTCTTGAGAAGAAATTAGAAAAAAAGGCAAAACAAGATGAAATTAAAGAGGAAAAAAGAAAATTATTACTTCAAAAGAAACTCATAATTGAAAATGAGAGACAAGAAAGAAAAAATGAAGAAAAGAGGAGAAAAATTGAAGCTCAAAGAATTAAAATTGAACAAAAGAAAATCAAGGATGAAGAAGCTAAAAAATTAAGAGAAGAGGCAAGAATTCTTAGAGAAGAAGATCAAAGAATAAAAATGCTTGAAAGACAGAGAGTAAGAGAAGAAAAAATTAAGATTAAAGAGGAACAAATAAAACAGAAAGAATTAGAAGCGCAAAGAATTAGAGATGAAAAAGAAAAAGAAAGACAAGAAAAACTAAGACTTAAAGATATTGAAAGACAAAAAAGATTGGAAGAGGAACAAAGATTACGAGAAGCTGCAAGAAAATTGAAATACGAACAAGAAAAACTTAAAGAAACTGAGGAAAGACTAAGAAATTTAGAAATTGAACGTCAACAAGAGATAGAAAGACAAATTTTAAAAGAACAAGCCGAACAAAGAGCTAAAGAGGAAGAATTAAGATTAAAAGAAGAAAAACTTAAAGAGGAAGAAAGAGAAAAGATTGCAAAAGAAAATGAAAGAAGGGAAAGAGAAAAAGAAATTAGATTAGAGGAAGAAAAACAAAAAAGAATTGAAGAAGAAAGAGAAAGAGCTTACCAAGAAAAAATTGCTGAAGAAAAAAGAATAGAAGAAGAAAATAGAAGAATTAAAGAATGGGAAAGAAAATTCGATGAAGAACAACGAAAAAAAGAAGAGGAATTAATTAGGAAATTTTATAGTGACGAAAGTTACGATAAAGTAAAAAATTCAACTTCTGAAGATGTAAAAGATAATAAGTCTGAATAGTTTAAAAAATTAAATTTTTTGATCGTATTCACCTATTTTACCAGTTTTCTGAAGTAGATCATCAATAAAATCAAATATTTTTTTCTTTCTATCATCAGAGGTTGGACTTTCAGTTACCACTACTAATGAGGGTTTATTTGATGAAGCTCTTATTAAACCCCAAGATCCATCGGAAAAAGAAAATCTTACACCATTAACCGTTAATACTTCACTTATATTTTGATCATCTATAAGTTTTTTGTCTTCTTTTATCTTTTGAACTTCTTTCACTAATTTTTCAACTACATTATATTTTTCTTCATCTTTGCAAAAAGGAGCCATAGTAGGAGTTTGATAAGTTTTTGGTAATTCATTTATAATTTCACTCATTTTTTTGTTTTGATTATTTAATAAATGGCAAACTTGAATTGCAGAATTTATTCCATCATCATATCCATATCCTAGTGGTTGATTAAAAAAGAAATGACCACTTTTTTCAAAGCCAGCAAGCGCTTTTTCATGATTTACTTTTCTTTTAATATGCGAATGTCCTGTTTTCCAATATATTGTTTCACAGTTATTTTCTCTTAAAACTTTATCTGTTGAATAAAGACCAGTTGATTTTACATCAACTACAAATTTAGAATTTTTATGATTAGTAGCTAGATTTCTTGCGATCAGTAATCCAATTTTATCTGAAAATATTTCATTTCCTTTATCGTCTATTACTCCAACTCTATCTCCATCTCCATCAAAACCAAAACCAATATCTGCATTATTATCTTTAACTGCTTTTGCTATTGCATGTAACATTTCTAAATCCTCTGGATTAGGATTGTATTTTGGAAAGGTCCAGTCTAATTTACAGTCAAGTTCTATTACTTCACAACCTATTCCTCTTAGAATATCAGGAGCAAAAACTCCAGCTGTACCATTTCCACATGCAACAACAGCTTTAATCTTTTTTTCTATTTTATTTTTTTCAATTAAATCTTGTTTATAAATTTTATCAAAATCTTTAATTTGTTTCTCATTTCCATTTCCAGTTAGAAATTTTTCATTAAGAGTAATTTCTTTCAATTCTTTCATTTCATCAGGTGCATGCGTTAAACCTTTTTGAATTCCCATTTTTACACCTGTCCAACCATTTTCATTATGGCTCGCAGTCACCATTGCAACTGCATCGGAATTTAGATTAAATTGAGCGAAATAAACCATTGGTGACAAAGACAAACCAACATCTTCAACATTGCATCCTGTTGATATTAAACCTTCCTTTAAAGCTGACTTAATTTCTTCACTATAAGACCTGTAATCATGTCCAACTATAATTCTTGGATTTTCTTTTTTTGTATGTAACTTTATTTGAGTACCTAAACCTTTTCCTAAATTTATGATTCCATCTTTATTGATGTCTTTTTCATATAGCCATCGTGCGTCATATTCTCTAAAGCCATAAGGGTCGATTTTTATATTGCGATTCATCTGTTAATTACTTACATTTTTTTCAATAATTTTATTGATCTTTTTTTTCATTGTTCTATATATGTTCTGTTGTATTACTAGGCATATAGTGTATTACTGATTTGTGCATACAACATATAGTTGTTTTAACCAAAATACTAAAAAAAGTTAGAATTTATGAACAAAATATTGTCATTAGCAATCAAGAAAGCTGTCTCTGAATATACGCCAGAGGTTAAAGAAGCTTCTGAAAGCAAAAGACCAGATCTCTTTTCATTAAATAATCAAACTGAGTTATTTCAAAATGACAAAGGAATTATCATTAAAATTGATAGATCTAGAGATAGTAATTTAACTGATTTTGGTAAGGCTACATTATTAGATAGATATTTAGGGCAGAATGAATCTTTTCAAGATTTGTTTGCAAGAGTAGCAAGCACATATGCAGATGATAATTTACATGCTCAAAGAATTTATAACTACATTAGCAACCTTTGGTTTATGCCAGCAACTCCTGTTTTATCAAACGGTGGTACGAAAAGAGGTTTGCCAATTTCATGTTTCTTAAATGAAGCTTCGGATAGTTTAGGCGGAATTTTAGATTTATGGAGTGAGAACGTTTGGTTAGCTGCTAAGGGTGGTGGTATTGGAAGTTATTGGGGTAACCTTAGATCAATCGGAGAAAAAATTGGAAGAGTAGGAAAGACTTCGGGCATTATTCCATTCATCAAAGTAATGGACTCGTTAACAATGGCAATTAGCCAAGGCTCTCTTAGAAGAGGATCTGCAGCATGTTATTTACCAATAGATCATCCTGAAATAGAAGAATTTATAGAAATGAGAAGACCAACTGGAGGTGATCCAAATAGAAAAGCTTTAAACTTACATCACGGTGTTCTGATTTCAGATGCTTTCATGAGAGCAGTTGAAACAGACGATCAATGGGCATTAAAAAGTCCAGCTGATGGTTCAATACAACAAACTATATCAGCAAGAAATCTTTGGATTAGGTTGCTAACTGCAAGAATAGAAACAGGTGAACCTTATATTATTTACATTGATACAGTTAACAGACAAATTCCACAACATCACAAGTTAGCAAACTTAACAGTTAAAACTTCAAACTTGTGTAGTGAGATTACTTTACCTACTGGAATTGATAAAGATGGAAATGATAGAACAGCTGTATGTTGTTTATCATCTTTAAATTTAGAAAAATATGATGAGTGGAAAGATGACAAAGATATGATTCCAGATGTGATGAGATTTTTAGATAATGTTCTAAGTGATTTTATTAATAAAGCTCCAGATCAATTTAAAGACGCAAAATATTCTGCCGAAAGAGAGAGAAGTGTTGGTTTAGGTGTAATGGGCTTTCATTCATTTTTACAACAAAAAAGAATTCCATTAGAGTCGGTAATGGCAAAGTCATGGAATAAAAAAATATTTAAACACATTAGCGATCAAGTTGATCAAGCTTCAAAAGATTTAGCTGAAGAAAGAGGAGCATGTCCAGACGCAGCTGAGTATGGTTATCAAGAAAGATTTTCTAATAAAACAGCAATAGCTCCAACAGCATCGATTTCGATTATTTGTGGTGGTGCATCACCAGGAGTAGAACCTATCGCTGCTAATAGTTACACACACAAAACATTGTCAGGTTCATTTAATGTTAGAAATAGATATTTAGAAGAAATTTTAGAAAATCATGGAAAAAATGATGAAGAAACTTGGTCAAGTATTACTACAAATCAAGGCTCAGTTTCTCATTTAGATTTCTTAACTGATTTAGAAAAAGATGTTTTTAAAACAGCTTTTGAGTTAAATCAAAAATGGATCATAGAACTAAGTGGAGATAGAACTCCTTATATATCTCAAGCGCAATCAGTAAATTTATTTTTACCTGCAGATGTACATAAGAGAGAGCTTCACAAAATACATTTTGATGCTTGGAAAAAAGGCCTAAAAAGCCTTTATTATTGTAGATCAAAATCAATTCAGAGAGCGGAGAACGTTAATGATGCAAAATCTACAGATGTTCTTGCTAATGTTTATAAAAATAAATCAACAAGTAGTGAACCAGAATACGAGGAGTGTTTATCATGTCAGTAGCAGAAAATATTAAGAATACGGAAACAACAAAAAATAATAATGGATTACTAGTAGGGAATCCTGTCTACAAACCATTTAGATATCCCTGGTGTTATGATGCATGGTTAACACAACAAAGAATTCACTGGTTACCAGAAGAAGTACCACTTGGAGATGATGTAAGAGATTGGCAAAAAAATTTAAGCCCATCAGAAAAAAATTTACTTACTCAGATTTTTAGATTTTTTACTCAAGCTGATGTTGAAGTAAGTAACTGTTATATTAGACATTACATGAATGTATTTAAGCCAACTGAGGTTTTAATGATGATGTCTGCATTTGCTTCAATGGAAACGGTTCATATTGCGGCTTACTCTCATTTATTAGATACAATTGGTATGCCAGAGTCAGAATATTCAGCTTTCATGAAATATAAAGAAATGAAAGATAAATATGATTATATGCAAGGCTTTGATGTTAAATCAAATCATGATATTGCTAAAACAATAGCTGTGTTTAGTGCTTTCACTGAAGGACTTCAATTATTTGCAAGCTTTGCAATCCTTTTAAATTTCCCAAGACACAACAAAATGAAAGGTATGGGCCAGATTGTTACTTGGTCAGTAAGAGATGAAACTCTTCACTGTAATTCAATGATTAGATTGTTTAAAGATTTCATTAAAGAAAACCCTGAAACATGGACACCTCAATTAAAGAAAGAAATCTATGAGGCATGCAGAACAATAGTGCATCATGAAGATGCTTTTATTGATTTAGCTTTCCAAATGGGTCCAATGGAAGGATTAACTGCTCAAGATGTTAAGAATTACATTAGATTTATTGCTAACAGAAGATTAGATCAATTAGGATTAGAACCAATTTATAAAGTTGAAAAAAATCCTCTTGGTTGGTTGGATACGATGCTGAATGCAGTAGAGCATATGAACTTCTTTGAAGGACGTGCAACAGAATATTCTAAAGCATCTACACAAGGAACTTGGACAGAAGCATTTAGTTAATCAAGTTGAAATACAAAAAGTATTTTAGAAAAACTAGCTTTAAACAAAAAGGCGTAGGTGACTATTTTCTAGAAGAAATAAGAAAAAAGAAACCAAAAGTTTTTTTGGAAATAGGTGTTTTTCATGGTGTTACTTCAAGAAATGTTTGTGAGTTACTATATGAAATTCATGGTAAAAATTTTAAATATATTGGTATAGATTTATTTGAAGAAAGTTTAGAAAATGAAAATGAAATTATTCCAAGCACTATTTTCAAAAATCCACTGAAACAATTTTACTTTAAATATATCAAAAAACAAAATCCTTACAGTATTGAAGCTGTAAGAGACTTATTGAAAAAATTTAAAGATAATGCTCATTTGATTAAAGGTAATTCAAACACAGTTTTACAAAAAATAGATATGGAAAAAATAGATTTTATTTTTTTAGATGGTGGACATGATTATGATACAGTTATGAATGATTTAAATTTATCAAAAGATGTAATAATTAAAAATGGTGTGATTTTATGTGATGATTATGATCTTTCATATGCACCAGGAGTAAAAAAAGCTATAGATGAATATGTTGAAAAAAATAACTTTCAAAAAAAAATATTACTCAATAATCGATTTGCTTTAATTGAAAAAAAATAATTTTAACGCTGATTAAGTTCTAATACTTTTCTGTGTTTACTTCCTTTATAACTCGCAAGAGGTCTAATCAATTTATTAGCTGCATGCTGTTCCATAATGTGAGCAGACCAACCTGTAATTCTTGAAATTACAAAGATAGGAGTAAAGAAGTCTGTATCAAATCCCATTAAGTGATATGTAGGTCCAGTAGGGTAGTCTACGTTTGGATGAATATTCTTCTTTTCAATCATCACTTTTTCTACAATATCGTAAATCTTTTCAAACTTTTTATCTTTTTTGATTTTAGCAACTTTGCCAAAATATTCTCTCATTGTTGGAACTCTTGAGTCTCCACTTTTGTAAACCCTATGACCAAAACCCATTACTACATCTTTATTAGCTAGTGCATTATTGATCCATTTTAAAGCATTTTCTGGTTTCTTTATTTTATTCATCATGTGCATTACTTCTTCATTAGCACCACCATGTAAAGGCCCTTTTAAACTCGCGATCGCACCTGTTATTGCACCATGAATATCAGATAAACTTGATGTAATTGTTCTTGCAGTAAAAGTTGAAACATTAAAACTATGTTCTGCATATAAAATTAATGAAACATCAAAAGCTTTTACTATTTCTTTTTGAGGAACTTTTCCAAAACACATATAGAAAAAATTTTCTGCAAAAGTTAAATCTTTTTTAGGTTTGATGATTTTTTTACCTTTTCTAATTCTGTAAAAAGCAGCTAAAGCAGTAGGTGTTTTAGCAAAAATTCTTAACGCTTTTCTCATATTTGCTTCAGGTGAAGAGTCTGAAGTTTCTTTATCTTCTAATCCCATTACACTCACAGCTGTTCTTGCAACATCCATTGGATGAGATTTTTTAGGCATTCTTTTTATAATTTCATATAAATCTTTTGATAGATCTCTTTGACTTCTTTCTTCTTTTTCAAATTTTCTAAGTTGAATTGTATTTGGAAGGTCTTTATTTAAAATTAAATAAGCCACTTCTTCAAATCTACAATATTCACATAAATCTTGAGCAGCATAACCCCTGTAAGTAAGAGAATTTATTTCAGGCATTACTTTTGAGACTTCAGTTTCATCAACAACAATACCTAGTAATCCTTTTTTAATATCTTCGCTCATTATTCATGTCCCTCCGTACTAAAGTTATAAATTTTTTCATCTAAACTGTTGTATTTTTCATATTCAACAAGTTCGTATAATCTTTTTCTAGTTTGCATTTTATCAATAATATTGTTCTGGTGTCCATTTGCATAAATGTCTCTTAAACCATCCTCTACATTTTTCATCGCTAAACGTTGAGTTGTCACTGGATAAATTACAATATTGTAACCAAAATTTTCTAATTCTTTATAATTAAATAATTTTGATTTACCAAATTCAGTCATGTTAGCTAATAAATAACATGAAAGTTCTTTTCTAACTTTTTCGAAATCTTTTTCATCATGTAAAGCTTCAGGAAATACAATTTCAGCTCCAGCATCAATGTATGCCTTACATCTTTCAATCATTTTATCGATGCCTTCAACACCTTTAGCATCTGATCTTGCAATAATTTTAAAGTTATCATCTTTTTTTGCATCAACACATTCTTTAATTTTTTTAACCATTGCTTCAGTAGAGATCAGCTCTTTATTATCAAGATGTCCACATCTTTTTCTCTCTATTTGATCTTCTAAATGGACTGCTGTTATTCCAAATTCTTCAAAAGTTTCAATTGTCTCTTTACAAGATTTAAAACCTGTATCAATATCAACAATCGTTGGAAGATTTGTTACTCTTGAAATTAAATATGATCTTGTGCTTACATCTTGTAGAGTTGTTAAACCAATATCTGGAAAACCAAGATCATTAGCCATTACTCCACCAGAAACATAAACTGCATCATACCCAATTTCTTCAATTAATTTTGCTGTAAGAGGATTATAAGCGCCAGGTACTCGTAAAATTTTATTTTTTTTTAATTTATCTGAAAAATCTTTTCTTTTTTGACTTGGCTCTTTTTCAACAAAATGCATTAAAATATTCCAACTTTTAAATTTCTTTTAATTTTAGATTTTCTTACTTCTACATTTAGCTTATCTAACTGACCTGCTTTAAGATTTTTTAAATTTTGCACTACTCTTAAAAATCTATCACTTTCTTTTTTTTCAATAATGCCTTCAGTTAAAATCTTAAATTTATTAATATAATTTTCTCTTTTAAAAGGTCTTGCTCCGTATGGATGAGCATCTGCTCTATCTAATTCTTCAGTAATTTTCTTACCATTATTTAAAGTAACAACAACTTTTGCACCAAAAGATTTATTTTTTGGATTTGGATCGTGATATTTTTTAGTCCACTTTTTATCTTCATGAGTTTTGATTGATCTCCAAATCTTAAGTGTGCTTTTTCTATTTGCTCTTGCTTTTGTATATGATTTTACATGATGCCAATCACCATCCTCTAAGGCTACAGCAAATATGTACATAATAGAGTGATCTAATGTTTCTCTACTTGCATTTGGATCCATTTTTTGAGGATCGTTTGCACCTGTACCAATTACATAATGCGTATGATGACTAGTGTAGATATCAATTTTTTTAATTTGATTTTGATTTGATATTTTTTTTCTAAGAATTTTTGCAAGATCAATTAAGGCTTGAGATTGATATTCCGCAGAATATTCTTTTGTATATGTTTCAAGTATAGCTTTTTTTGTCTCACCTTTTTTTGGAAGTGGAACTTTATATAAAGCTTTTTTACCATCTAAAATTCTTGCTATTACACTGTCCTCACCTTCGTAAATTGGACTTGGAGCACCTTCACCTCTCATTACTCTATCAACAGCTTCTATTGCTAGTTTACCTGCATGAGCTGGTGCATAAGCTTTCCAACTTGAAATTTCACCTTTTCTAGATTGTCTAGTTGAAACAGTTGTGTGTAATGCTTGTTGAACTGCTTGATAAATTGTTTCTGTATTTAATTTTAACATTGTACCAAGTCCAGCTGCAACGCTTGGACCTAAATGTGCAATGTGATCTACTTTATGTTTATGTAAACAAATTCCCTTAACTAGATTTACTTGAACTTCATAAGCTGTGATAATTCCTCGAAGTAAATCTAATCCGCTTTTCTTTTTTTGTTGAGCTACACTTAATAGAGGAGGAATGTTATCTCCAGGATGACTGTAATCAGCTGCTAAAAAAGTATCATGAAAATCTAATTCTCTAACTGCAGTTCCATTTGACCAAGCTGCCCATTCACAATCAAACTTTAATTTAGAATTTACTCCAAACAATGTTGCTCCATTTTTTCTAGAGTGTTTTAAAGCCATTTCTCTAGATGATATAACTGGTCTTCTATTTAACGATGCAATTGCAACTGATGCATTATCAATAATTCTATTGATTACCATCTCAATTGCAGCCTTATCTAATTTTGCATTATCACTTGCTATCTCTGCGATTTTCCATGCAAGCTGATTTTTTTTTGGTAAGTGAATTTTTGAAGGATAAACTTTAACTTTATGAACTATCATAATCTGACGGTGTTTTAGACCTAAAATCTAATTAATCAATATTAAAGATAAGTGGAGACAATTTTTTCAACACCAATAAAGTCTTTTATTAAGTGATTATGATATATTTCTTCAGAATTTTTTTCTGTGTATCCATTTTCAAGTAAAATTACAGGTATGTTAGCAGCCTTTGCTGCATTGGCATCAGTTTCACTATCACCAATCATTAAAGATTTTTTAACATCACCATCTAATATTTCTACTACACTTGTGAGATGTCTTGGATCAGGTTTGCAATAATCGAAAGTATTAGATCCTGCCACATATTCAAAGTAATCATAAATTTTTATTTTTTGTAAAAGATCAATCGCTAAATGTTCTTGCTTATTTGTGCAAACGGCCATTGATATTTTTTTATCTTTGCACCATTTTAAGAAATCTAAAACTCCATTAATTAAAGTACTTTGATTAATTATATTTTTTCCATAAAAATCAATGAACTCATCAACCATTTGTTTCTTAACTTTTTCATCTTGAACTTTACCAAATTCTTTTTTTGCCTGACCCCAAATAGATCTACCAATTAATGCACCAGCACCTTTACCAACTAAATTTCTAATATCTTCAGTTGATTTAGTTGGATAGCCAAATTTTTTCATTACATGATTGTGCGCTAACATTAAATCTGGAGCCGTATCGACTAATGTTCCATCTAAATCAAATAAAATTGTAAAGTTTTTAGTCATTAAAAGGTTATTTTAAGAAATATTTTGTGAGTTAAGTATCACTAATACATGAATATAAAGATTTTAAAACATGAAACAATCAAATTTACAAAAAATTCAAAATCAAATTAGAGACAAGTTTTTAAAACAGGGAGTTAAAATGGTTGGCCCTGAAACAATTTTTTTTTCAAAAGATACAAAAATTGGAAAAAATGTAACTATTGAACCTTATGTGGTTTTTGGACCTAAAGTAAAAATTGGAAGCAATGTAGTGATTAAATCTTTTTCTCACTTAGAAGAGTGTAACATAATGAATAAAGTTGAGATAGGTCCATATGCAAGAATTAGACCTAAAACAATACTAAAAGAGGGTTCTAAAATAGGAAACTTTGTTGAAGTTAAAAAGAGTGTTGTTGGTAAAAATTCAAAAGTAAATCATTTATCTTATGTGGGTGACAGTGATATTGGAAAATCAGTTAATATAGGTGCTGGAACTATTACTTGTAATTATGATGGGGTAAACAAAAATAAGACAAAAATAAAAGATAATGTATTCATAGGTTCTAATTCTTCTTTAGTAGCACCAGTTACTATAGAAAATGAAAGTACTGTAGGAGCTGGTTCAGTTATTACTAAAAAAGTAAATAAAAAATCTTTAGCACTTACAAGAGCAAATCAGTTAGAAATAAAGAATTATAAAAGAAAGAAAAAATAAATGTGTGGAATAATTGGAATAACTAGTCACAAACCTGTTTCAGCGTCCATCATTAATTCTTTAAAAAAATTAGAGTATAGAGGTTACGACTCTGCTGGGATTGCCACTTTATCTAATGGTATTATTAATGAAGTTAAAACTGAAGGCAGAGTTGATAAGTTAGAACAAAATGTTTCACTAAAAAATTTAGAAGGTGTTGTAGGTATTGGTCATGTTAGATGGGCAACGCATGGAGTTCCTAACACTGTTAATGCTCATCCACACTCATCAGAAAATGTATCTGTAGTTCACAATGGAATTATTGAAAACTCAACATTATTAAAAAAATACTTATTAAACAAAGGTTATAAATTCAAATCTCAAACAGATACAGAGGTAATAGTACATTTGATTTCAGAAAACTTAAAAGAATTAGATCTTGTTGATGCAATTACTAAAACTTTAAAACAACTTATTGGTAGTTTTGCACTTGGAATAATTTTTAAAGATGAGCCTGATTTAATTGTAGGTGCAAGAAGAGGCTCACCATTAGCTGTTGGATATGGTCCCAATGAAAATTACTTAGGTTCAGATTCTTATGCTCTAAAATCAATGACCAATAAAATTACTTATTTAGATGATGGTGAATTTTGTATAATTAAAAAAGATCAAACCGAATTTTTCAATGAAAAAGGAGTAAAAGTTAATAAAAAAGTTTTAGAACTTTCTTCAAATGAAGAAAACTATGGAAAAGGGGATTACAAACATTTCATGGCTAAAGAAATTGAGGAACAGCCAACTACAATTAAGAATTGTATTAAAGAATATATCGACAATGCAAATAAGGAGATAAATATTTATAACTTTCCCTGGGATATAAAAGATATATCATCCATTACTCTTATTGGTTGTGGTACTGCTTACCATTCTTGTTTGATGGCAAAATACTGGTTTGAAGAATTAACTTCTCTAGATGTAAATATCGATATCGCATCTGAGTTTAGATACAGAAAGAATAGATTTAAAAAAGATGGATTATATATTTTTGTATCTCAATCAGGTGAAACTGCAGACACATATGCTGCTTTAGAATTATGTAATAAAAATGATCTAAAAACTTGCTCAGTTGTTAATGTTGTAGAAAGCTCAATTGCAAGAGACTCTAATTTTGTTTTACCAATTCATTGTGGTCCTGAAATTGGAGTTGCTTCAACAAAGGCTTTTTTAGGACAATTAATGGTCCTATATTTACTAACCTTAAAAATTGGAAATTTAGATAAAACTTTAAGTTTAGATATTTATAAAGATAAAATTGATAGTATTCAAAAACTACCCAAATTAATAAATGAAACCTTAAGTTTTGATAATAAAATACAAATTATTTCAAAAACATTTAATGAAGCAAAGGGATCAATGTTTTTAGGTAGAGGTTTCTCTTTTCCAATCGCATTAGAGGGCGCATTAAAGTTAAAAGAATTATCTTATGTTCATGCAGAAGGTTATCCTGCAGGTGAAATGAAACATGGACCTTTAGCATTAATTGAAGAAGGAATGCCTGTTGTTGTGCTTGCTCCAAGAGATAACTATTACAGAAAAACGATTTCTAATATGCAGGAAGTAATTGCGAGAGGTGCTAAAGTTTTATTGATTACAAATAAAAGCAAAGACGAAGTTATTCCTGAAAATATTTGGGAAACAATTGAAGTTGAAAGTGCAGATGATGATCTTCTTCCTTTCCTATTAACAATACCTCTACAAAAATTAGCTTATTACTCTGCTTTAAACAATGGTTACGACATAGATAAACCAAGAAATTTAGCAAAATCAGTCACAGTTGAATAAATTCTAATCTCTGCTACAACACTTTATAGTTGAAAATTTATGAGTAGTTGGAAAATAAATAGTTGGAGAGATTATCCTGTAAAACATATTCCTGATTATCCTGATCAGGCAGAGTTGGATCAAGTTCTTAATAAGATCAGAACTTTTCCACCTTTAGTTTTTGCGGGTGAGACTAGACATTTAAAAACTCAACTAGCTGATGTTGTTGATGGTAAAGCGTTTCTTCTTCAAGGGGGAGACTGCGCAGAGAGCTTTGCAGAATTTAATCCAGATAACATAAGAGACACATTTAAATTAGTTTTACAAATGTCATTAGTATTAACTTATTCTGCTTCTTTACCAGTTGTTAAAGTTGGAAGAATTGCTGGTCAATTTTCAAAACCAAGAAGTTCACCTGTTGAAGTGAAAGATGGTGTTGAGTTACCAAGTTATCTGGGAGATAATATCAATGGTATTGAGTTTAATGAAAAAGCAAGAATACCAGATCCAAAAAGATTATTCAAAGCTTACTCACAAGCTGCTGCAACTTTAAATTTGATTAGAGCATTTTCACATGGTGGATTTGCTGATTTGAAAAAAGTTCACACTTGGAATTTAGGATTTATAAAAAATACTCCCGAAGCAAAAAAATTTAAAGAACTAGAAGATAACATTGAAAAAGCATTAGCATTTATGGACGCATGTGGAATTAATTCTGATTTTAATAGAAGATTAAAAACAGTTAACTTTTGGACTTCACATGAAGGTTTACATTTACCTTATGAAGAGGCGATGACTAGAACAGATTCTACTACTGGTGAAAACCATGATACCTCTGCTCATTTTATATGGATAGGAGATAGAACAAGACAATTAGATGGTGGGCATGTAGAATTTTGTAGAGGAATTGAAAATCCTATTGGAATTAAATGTGGCCCAACTTTAGAACCTCAGGATTTAATAAATTTATGTAATAAAATTAATCCACAAAATGAAAAAGGTAAAATCACTTTAATATCTAGATTTGGGCATGATAAAGTTTCTAAGTTTTTACCAAAATTAATTAGAGCGATTAAAAAAGAAGGTCTAAACGTAATTTGGTCTTGTGATCCTTGTCATGGAAACACAATTAAAGCAACTTCAGGATACAAAACTAGACCTTTCAATGATGTATTAAAAGAAGTTAAAAATGTTTTTGAATGTCACCAAAGCGAAGGTAGTTATGCTGGTGGTTTACATATTGAGTTAACTGGTCAAAACGTTACTGAATGTACTGGTGGTGCACAAAAAATTTCTGATGAAGATTTATCCTCTAGATATCACACACATTGTGATCCAAGATTAAATGGTAATCAAGCATTAGAATTAGCCTTTTTAATTTCAGATGAGATTAAAAAGAATAGCAGTTATTCTAAAAACACAGTCCAAGCGGCATCTTAGGATATTGAATTTAACCAATAGTCTGTTTATCTAATTATTATGAACGTTGCAGAAAAAGCTAAATACATTTCCAATTGGATTAAAGATTATGCGCTTGGCATGCCATCAAAAGCTGAATCTTTAGTTATCGGAATTTCAGGTGGTATCGATTCATCTGTTTCAAGCACTCTAAGTGCTATGACAGGATTAAAAACTATTGTGCTTACTATGCCAATTAAACAAAAATCAAATCAACATGATTTAAGTTTAAAACATCAAAAATGGTTATTAGAAAACTTTAAAAATATAGAAGCACATACAATTAATTTAGATAATTTATTTGAAAGTTTTACAAAAAGTTTAAGTAATTTTAATAATGAACATGGATTTGCAAATTCGAGAGCAAGGCTAAGAATGACAACTCTTTATCAAGTAGCTGCTGCAAATAAAGGTATTGTTGTTGGAACTGGAAATAAAGTAGAGGATTTTGGAGTAGGTTTTTATACAAAATATGGTGATGGAGGAGTTGATATTTCTCCAATTGCAGATTGCAATAAAACAGAAGTTTGGGAACTAGGTAAAGAGCTAGGTATACTTGATGAGATTATTGAAGCTGATCCAACCGATGGATTATGGGATGATGGTAGAACTGATGAAGGACAATTAGGTTTTAAATATCCTGAACTTGAAGACGCTATGGTAAATCCGAGCTCTCCTCACAGAGAAAAATACGAAAAAATTCGTAGTCAAAATTTACACAAAATGGAGCCAATTCCAGTGTGTAAAATTCCTAACTAATCAATTTGATTCACAAATCATAATTTTAAGTATATTCATATTTTTATGGCTAAAGAAATTTATTTAACGAATAATTTGTCCAATAAGCGTGAACAGTTTGTTCCAATCGATGAGAATAATGTTAGAATGTATGTGTGTGGTCCTACTGTATACAATGATCCTCACATAGGTAACGCTCGGCCACTTGTCATATTTGATATTCTATACAAAGTTTTAAAAAATAAATTTAAATCTGTAAATTATGTAAGAAATATCACTGATGTAGATGACAAAATCATTAATTTTTCAAAAGAAAACAATGTTTCAATAAAAGAACTTACAGACAAAATTATTAAAAGCTTTGCTGAAGATTGTAGTTTTTTAAAATGTGAAGAGCCCAATCATCAACCAAAAGCAACTGAACATATTGATTTAATGATTGAGATGACAAAAAATTTGATTTCCAAAGGTTTTGCTTATGAAAATGAAAAACATGTTTATTTTGAAGTTAAAAAATTTAAAGATTATGGAAAACTTTCAAATAAAAAATTAGATGAGTTAATTGCGGGTTCCAGAATTGAAGTAAGTGATAATAAAAAAAATTCTGAGGATTTTGTTTTATGGAAACCTTCAAATAAAGATGAACCAGGATGGGATTCTCCATGGGGGAAAGGAAGACCTGGTTGGCATTTAGAATGTTCTGCGATGTCTAAGAAATTTTTAGGAGATGAATTTGATATTCATGGAGGAGGAATAGATTTAATCTTTCCTCATCATGAAAATGAAATAGCCCAATCAAGATGCGCTAATAGCACCAAGACATTTGCAAATTATTGGGTTCATAACGCTTTCCTCACAATGTCAAATGAAAAAATGGCAAAGTCTCAAGGCAACATTATAAAGATAAAAGATTTTAGAGAAGGCAACATTAGTGGTCAGGTAATTAGATTTGCCTTGATGAGTGCGCATTACAAACAACCTTTGGATTGGAGTGATAAACTATTAAAAGATTGTCAAAATACACTTGATAAATGGTATAAAATTTATGATCTAAAATTTGAAACAGTTAATATAACAGATGAAATAATTTCACCTTTATATGAAGATTTAAATACTCCAGGCTATATTGCCAATCTTCATAAATTATATGAAAGTGCTGTAAATGGAACAGATGATGATAAAAAAGCTTTTGTTTCTGCTTGTAAGTTTGTGGGTTTTTTAACTGAAACAAAAGAAAAATGGATCAGTTATAAAAAAAAAAATACTTCTTTATCTGAGAAGGAAATTGAGGAAAAGATCAATGAAAGAAACAAAGCAAGAGCTCAAAAAAACTATCAAAAAGCTGATGAAATAAGAAACGAACTTTTAGACAAAGGTATTTTAATAGAAGACAAAGATGGTAAAACCATCTGGAAATTTAAATGAGTAAAGAGAGATTATATATTTTTGATACAACACTTAGAGATGGTGCACAAACACAAGGTGTAGATTTTTCAGTAGATGACAAAGAAAAAATTGCTTCTGCTTTAGATAAACTGGGGGTTGATTATATTGAAGGTGGATGGCCAGGTGCAAATCCAACAGACACAGAATTTTTTCAAAAAAAACATAACTTTAAAAATGCAGTTCTAACTTGTTTTGGTATGACTAAAAGATCTGGAAGAAGTGCAGAAAATGATCCTGGTTTATCTGCTTTAATGAATTCAAATACTAATTCAGTTTGTTTAGTTGGAAAATCTTGGGATTTTCATGTTGATGTTGCATTAGGAATTACTAATGATGAAAACTTATCCAACATAAGTGAGAGCGCATCACATTTTGTTGAACAAAAAAAAGAATTTATGTTTGATGCAGAGCATTTTTTTGATGGCTATAAAGCAAACAAAGATTATGCAATTTCCTGTTTAAAAGCTGCTTATGAAAAAGGTGCAAGATGGATTGTGCTTTGTGATACTAATGGTGGAACCTTACCTCATGAAGTTTCAAATATTGTATCAGAAGTAATAAAGTTTATTCCAGGAAAAAATTTAGGTATTCACGCACATAATGATACTGGGAATGCTGTGTCAAATTCTTTAGCAGCTGTGATGGCAGGTGTCAGACAAGTTCAAGGTACTATAAATGGTTTAGGTGAAAGATGTGGCAATGCTAATTTAATGTCATTAATTCCGACTTTTTATTTGAAGAAAGATTTTTCTAATAAATTTGAAATGAATATCAAATCAGACCATATTAAAAATCTAACTCAATGTTCAAGATTGTTAGATGAAATTTTAAATAGAAAACCAAATAAACATTTACCTTATGTTGGTGCAGCAGCTTTTTCTCATAAAGGAGGATTGCATGTTTCAGCCGTACAAAAGGATCCCAAAACTTACGAACATATCGATCCTGAAGAAGTTGGTAATTCAAGAAATATAGTTGTGTCAGATCAATCAGGAAAATCAAACATTGTTTCAAGATTGAAAAGTTTAAATGTTGATTTTGAAGAAGATAATCCAAAAATAAAAAAATTATTAGACGAAGTAAAAGATAGAGAATTTATTGGTTATAGTTACGATGGTGCTGATGCATCATTTGAATTATTAGCAAGAAGAATAATGGGTGAGATACCAAGATATATTTCAATTAATGAGTATGATGTTGGGGTTAAGAAAAATAAATCTGGTGAAATTATTTCTTCTGCAAAAGCACAATTAGAAGTGGATGGTGAAACAATTGTATGTGAAGGTGAAGGTAATGGTCCAGTTAATGCATTAGATAATGCTATTAGAAATAATATTGATAAAATTTCAAAATATTCGAAGTATTTAAAAGATTTAAAATTAGTAGACTATAAAGTTAGAATTTTAAACACAGGAACAGAAGCCGTAACAAGAGTTTCAATTGAAAGTACAGACTCAAAGGGTAAAAATTGGTTCACAATTGGTGTATCTCCAAACATAATTGATGCATCTTTTAAGGCATTAATAGATAGTTTGGATTATAAATTATTTAAAGATAATGCTCCAGCTAGTAAATAATTGTGAAAGCAAATAACATTACTTTTATTCTTCATAAACCCCAATTATCCGAAAATATAGGTGCTTGTGCTAGAGCTTTAAAGAACTTTAACTTTACCAACTTATGTGTAGTTAATCCAAAACCTATTTACCCAAATGATAAGATACTAGCAACCTCAGTTGGAGCCAAAAATATTATCAATAAATCTAAAATATTTGACGAATTAGGTCCTGCTGTAGAAAAAATAGATTATCTAATAGCTACATCAGCAAGATTTAGAAATAAAAATATCAAACATATTTCATTAGAGGATTTGAAAAAAATTGATTTTAATAAGAAAGTTGGTTTTTTATTTGGATCTGAAGCATCGGGATTATCAAATGACGAAATTAGTTATGCAAATTATACACTTCAAATTCCAACTAATCCTCAATTTAAATCTTTAAATTTATCTCATAGTTTAATTATTATTGCCCAGTATGTTTCGAGCATTTTAAAATCAAAGTCTTTTGATTATAAAAAATCAAAAAAAGTAAAGTCTGCATCTAGAAAAGAGATATTAGCTATGGCAAATCTTTGCATACAAAACCTCGATTCAATAAATTTTTTCAAGCCTAAAGAGAAAAAACCTATTATGTTGGAAAATTTAAGGAATATTTTCTATAAAATGGAATTATCAGATAAAGAAACTCGTATTTTATCCAGCGTATTTGCTAGTTTGGGGAAAAAACGTTGATTGACAAACCAAAAACTAAGTTTATAAAGCCGTCATCACATGACAAAAAGATTAAACTCTAAACATAAAGTAGACAGAAGATTAAAAGTGAACTTATGGGGTAGACCAAAAAGCCCATTCAACACTAGAGCATATGGTCCTGGGCAACACGGCCAAACTAAAACATCCAAACCTTCAGATTACGGTATTCAATTACAAGCTAAACAGAAATTAAAATCTTATTATGGAAACATGAATGAAAGACAATTTAGAAATATGTATCAAAAAGCTACAATGCTTAAAGGGGATACAAGTGAAAATTTAATTGGACTATTAGAGAGAAGGTTAGATGCAGTAATTTACAGAGCAAAATTTGCAACAACGATATTTTCAGCAAGACAATTAATCAACCATGGTCATGTCAAAGTAAATGGAAAAAAAGTAAATATAGCTAGCTATTTAGTGAAAGAAGAAGATTCAATTGAGATTAGAGACAAATCAAAACAACTTGCTATTATTGATATCGCTCTTGCTAATAAAGAAAGAGAAATACCAGAATATATTCAAATGGATGAAAAAAATAAGAAGTTGAAATTTGTGCGAATACCAAAATTTGAAGAAGTGCCATATCCCATAGTAATGGAACCAAATCTTGTAATCGAATATTATTCAAGATAACCCTTTGATAAGAAGATCTTCCAAAGAACATATTAACATATTATTAAAGTCAAATCCTAACTGGAATATTCTTGATATTGGCTGTGGCTATGGTGCAAATATTTCTGCAAAAGTAATTTGTGATATTCAAGACTTATCAGCTTATTACAAAGATAAAAATTTTATTAAGCTAGATCCACAAAAAAAAACATTACCTTTCAAAGATAAAGAATTTGATTTTGTTATTGCAAGCCATGTAATTGAGCATGTTGAAAATGTTGAAAATTTTATTGGTGAAATTGAAAGAGTTTCAAAACAAGGATATATCGAATTACCAACAAAATTAGAGGATAACTTAGTATTTGAAAATAAAAATGATCATTTATGGCATATGGATTTTGATGACATTAATTCTAAGTTAGAGATTTCCCCAAAAGTTCAAGTTTTAGAACCAATTTTAACAGTTTCATCTATGAAAAAAATGCATCAATTTTTTAGAAAGAGTTTTGTATTAGAACTATATTGGCGAGATAAAATAGAATATGTTCTTTTAAATAAAACTAAAAATGTAAATGAAAAACTAAGTTTACTAAATTTATTTAAAAAATTCTTTTCAAAAAAAGTACGAATGATTTTTAAATAGTTATTTTTTAAAGTTAATTCCTTTGGCTTCAAGTGTTTGCTTTAACTCACCATTTTCATACATTTCTTTTACGATATCACAACCACCGACAAATTCTTTTTTAATATAAAGTTGCGGGATAGTAGGCCAGTCACTAAATATTTTGATACCTTCTCTAAGTTCTTGGTTTTCTAATACGTTGATACCTTTAAAATTTACTTCAAGAATTTTTAACATGTTAGATACAGCCATTGAAAATCCACACTGTGGTGCATCTGGTGTGCCTTTCATAAATAAACATACTTCATTGTTATCAATTTCATTTTGTATCATATTTTTAATATCATCGTTCATTATCTATTTTTCCTTTGTTTTAATTGCTAGTGCATGTAGTTCATTTCCCATTTTACCTTTAAGAGAATTATAAACCATTTTATGTTGTTCTATTTTTGATTTACCTGAAAATTCAGGTGCTATAACAGTTGCAGAATAATGATTTCCATCACCTGCTAAATCTTGAATTTCTACAGTAGCCTTGGGTAATGCTTCTTTTATATAATTTTCAATTTCTTTTAAATCCATTGCCATATTATTTGCTCATGTAATCCTTTAGCCAACTTGTATTAAATGTTTTCAAATCGTCAACTGAAAGATCTGTTTTTTTATCAATTGTCAGGTTTTTTTCTTTAATTTCTCCTAATTGATCAAAATGAACAGAGTTTTTATTTAATAAATTTGTTACTTTTTTTAAATTATCTTTACTTACTTCAATCACAAATCTTCCTTGATCTTCACCAAAAAAATACTCAAATTCATTAATTAAAGACTTAGGTTTTTTAATATTTATTCCTTTATCTCCTTTAATACACATTTTGGATATTGCTGTAATTATTCCACCTAAAGAAACATCATGAGCACTTTTTATTAAACCATCTTCAATAAGTTTTAATAAAGTTTCTCCATTATTTTTTTCATTAAATAAATTGATTTCAGGAGGAGGACCATTTTTCTCATCTAATATATTTCTTGCAAATAAACTTTGATCAATGTGACCTTCAGTTTTCCCAATAACCAAAACAATATTACCAGTTTCTTTAAATTCCATAGTAATCATTTTTGAATAATCTTTAATTAATCCAACACCACCAATAGCAGGAGTTGGTTTAATACCAATTTCTTTTGTTTGATTGTAAAAAGATACATTTCCCGAAACCACTGGAAAGTTTAAAAATTTACTTGCTTCTCCAATACCCTCAACACACTCAACAAACTCTCCCATATTTTCCTCATTCTCTGGACTTCCAAAGTTAAGACAATTTGTTATCGCAATTGGTTTTGCACCAACTGAAATTAAATTTCTCCAACTTTCACAAACAACTTGTTTTCCACCTGTTAGAGGATGAGCCCAACAATAAACAGCAGATGAGTCTACCGAAGCTGCAACTGCTTTATTTGTTCCATGAACTCTAACTACACCGCTATCACCACCTGGTTTTTGAATAGTATCTCCCATTACAGTATGATCGTATTGTTCCCATATCCATTGTTTACTGCAAACATTTGGATTGGATAATATTTTCTTTAAAACATCTTTAAATTTTAAATTAGTTAAATCTTTTTTTGGTATTTTGTTTTTCTTAGGTAATTTTGCCTTCTTCCATTTACGGTCATACATGGGTGAATTTTCAACAAGTATGTTAACAGGAATGTTTGCAACTTTTTCTTCATCAAAGAATAATTCTATTCTTTTTGAGTCAGTTGTTTTACCAATTACAGAGAAATCTAAATTCCATTTATCAAATATCTTTTTTGCAAGATCTTCTTTGCCATTTTCTAAAACAATTAACATTCTTTCCTGACTTTCAGAAAGCATTATCTCATAAGGCGTCATTTTACTTTCTCTGCAAGGAACTTTATTTAAATTAATCTCAATTCCCAAATTCCCTTTTGAAGCCATTTCAATACTTGAGGAAGTTAAACCTGCTGCTCCCATATCTTGAATTGCTATGATCGAATCTCCTGCCATCAATTCAAGACATGCTTCAAGTAAAAGCTTTTCAGTAAAAGGATCTCCAACTTGTACAGTTGGTTTTTTTTCTTCAATTTTATCGTCAAAACTTGCAGAGGCCATACTTGCTCCATGAATTCCATCACGACCTGTTTTTGACCCAACATAAATCACAGGTTTTCCTAAACCAGCTGCTTTTGAATAAAAAATTTTATTTTTTTTAACTAAACCAAGTGTCATTGCGTTAACTAAAATATTTCCATTATAAGAACTATCAAAACTTGTTTGACCTGCAATTGTTGGAACTCCCATACAGTTTCCGTATCCACCAATTCCATGAACAACACCTCTTAATAAATTTTTAGTTTTTTTGTGATGAGTTGAGCCAAAATGAATAGAGTTTAAATTTGCAATAGGCCTTGCACCCATTGTAAATACATCTCTCATTATACCACCTACACCAGTTGCAGCACCTTGGTAGGGCTCGATAAATGAAGGGTGGTTATGACTTTCTATTTTAAAAACAATTGCATCATCATCTTCTATATCAATAATACCAGCATTTTCGCCTGGTCCTTGAATAACTTTTTTGCCTTTAGTTGGTAATTTTTTTAAATGTAATCTTGAAGATTTATACGAGCAATGTTCATTCCACATTGCAGAAAAAATACCAAGCTCTGTTATATTTGGTGTTCTTTCTAATAATTCACAAATCTTAGCGTACTCATCTCTTTTAAGACCATGATCTATTGCTATTTGCTCGTTTACTTCCATTACTTGATATTATTAATTAAATTTTCAAAAAATATTGAGCCATCTTCTCCAGATAAACTTTTATCAATCATTCTTTCAGGGTGAGGCATCATTCCAAGAACATTTTTTTCTTTGTTAAAGATCCCTGCTATGTTTTTTATTGATCCATTAGGATTATATTGATCATTAATTTGACCTTGTTCGTTACAATAATAAACTGCAACTTGGTTGTTATCTTCTATTTCCTTTAATTGATCTTTGCTGCAAAAATAATTTCCTTCATTATGAGCGATGTGAAATTCCAATATCTTTTTATCTAGATATTTAAAATATGAGCTATCTTTGTCGTTAACTTTTACAAATACATTTTTACAAATAAACTCTAAGTATTTATTTCTTAGTAAAACACCTGGGACCAAACCTGTTTCTACTAAAATTTGAAACCCATTACAAATTCCCATAACTAAACCACCAGATTTAGCAAAATCTATTACAGATTTCATTATTTTGGATTTTGATGCCATACTTCCGCATCTTAAATAATCTCCATAAGAAAAACCTCCAGGAAGCACTACTAAATCAGACTTTGGGATCTCATTGTCGTTGTGCCATACCATTTTATTCTTAAAGCCAAATTTGTTTAAAGCGACATGCATATCTCTATCACAATTTGAACCTGGAAAAGTAATGACTGCTGATTTCATTATTGAGTTTAAAGAATTTTATAATTTTCGATTACAAGATTTGTTAAAAGTTTTTTACACATTTCTTCAACCTGAGCTCTAGCTTTATTTTCATCTTGTTCATTAACATTAATTTCAAAATATTTTCCTTGTCTTACTTCATCAATATTATCAAAACCCATACCTGTAAGAGTTTGATTTATAACTTTACCTTGAGGGTCTAATACATCTTGTTTGAGAGTGATGATTACCGATATTTTCATTTTCTTTTCTTCTTAACACTTGAAAGTTTTGTTACATTTACTGCTGATACATTAGATTGTTCATGCAAGATACCTAATCTTCTAGCAACCTCTGTATAAGCTGGAATTAAGTCACCAAGATCTTTTCTAAATCTATCTTTATCCATTTTTTTATCAGTAATACTGTCCCATAATCTACATGTATCTGGGCTTATCTCATCAGCAAGTATAACTTCATTTTTTCCATTTAATTTAATTCTTCCAAACTCTAATTTGAAATCAATCAATTTAATTCCAACACCTCTAAACATACCAACCATAAAATCATTGATACGAAGAACCATTTTTTTAATTTTTTCTATTTCTTTTTTAGTAGCCCATTCAAAAACCAAAATGTGTTCTTCAGAAATCAATGGATCACCCAATTTGTCATCCTTCAAACAGTATTCAATTAGAGGTTCTTTAAGAACTGTCCCGTCTTCTATACCTAATCTTTTGGTAATTGAACCAGTTGCAACATTTCTTAGTACAAACTCAATTGGAATAATTTCAACATGTTTGATGATTTGTTCACGCATATTTAATCTTTTCACTAAATGGTTTTTAATTCCAATTTGTTTAAGATTTGTAAGTATATGTTCAGATATTCTATTGTTTAAAACACCTTTTCCTTCAATAAGAGATTTTTTTTGATTATTAAAAGCTGTTGCATCATCTTTAAAATATTGGATAACTAAATTTTTGTCAGATGTAGTATAAATTATTTTTGCTTTTCCTTCGTAAAGTTTTTTACCTTTTTTCATTATTTAAATACTCTTCTAAATATCAAATTCACATTTTTAAAATGTTTTGCATAACTAAATATTAACTTAAATTTCTTTTCGGAAATTTTAGACATTATGAATTTATCTTGTCTAATTACATCAATTAAATTTAGATTTTCACTAAAACATTTTTTTGCATAGTTTTGCACAATTCTATAAGATTTTTCTCTACTTAATCCTGATTTAGTTAATTCTAACATTACTTCTTGAGAAAAAATTAACCCCTTGGTTAAATTTAAGTTTTCAAGCATTTTTTTTGGATAAACAATCATATTATCCAAAAGATTAGAAAGCCTAACAAGTGCAAAATCTAAAGTAATGTTTGCATCAGGACCTATATTTCTTTCAACGCTAGAATGCGAAATATCTCTTTCATGCCAAAGCGCTATATTTTCAAGGGCAGGGATCACAGCACTCCTTACCATTCTTGCAAGTCCAGTTAAGTTTTCACTTAATATCGGATTTTTTTTATGTGGCATTGCAGATGAACCTTTTTGCTTCTTTGAGAAGTATTCTTGCAATTCATAAACCTCAGTTCTTTGCAAATGCCTTATTTCGATAGCAACTCTTTCAATTGATCCTGCAATAATTCCTAAAACTGAAAAATAATAAGCATGTCGATCTCTTGGAATTACTTGAGTAGAAATAGGTTCCACTTTCATCTTTAGTTTTTTAGCAACATGTTTTTCAACACTAGGATTTATGTTAGCAAATGTTCCAACAGCTCCTGAGATTGCACACGTCGAAACTTCTTCAATTGCATTTTTTAATCTAATTTTATTCCTTTTGAATTCTTCATAGAAAGATGCAAGCTTTAATCCAAATGTAACTGGTTCAGCATGTATTCCATGACTTCTTCCCATACAAGGAGTGAACTTATGTTTCTTAGCTTGTCTTTTTAAAACACTTAAAATTTTATCAAGATCTTGAAGCAAAATTTTTCCAGATTGAACTAGTTGAATATTAAAACTTGTGTCTAATACATCAGAAGAAGTCATGCCCTGATGAAGGTATCTTGCTTTAATTCCAGCTTTTTCAGTAACTGAAGTTAAAAAAGCAATGACATCATGTTTAACATCTGCTTCTATTTGATGAATTCTTTTTACATTTATTTTTGCTTTTTTTTTAACAACTGAGGCAACACCTCTTGGAATATGACCCAATTTTTCCATTGCTTCAGCAGCAGCAACTTCTACGTCTAACCAGATTTTATATTTATTTTCTTCTGACCAAATATCAGAGAGTTCTTTTCTAGAATATCTTTTTATCATTATTAATATGGAGGCTTCGTATAACCTTTAGCAGATTCTGTAAAAATTTCATATCCATTTTCAGAAATACCCACAGTATGTTCAAATTGTGCTGATAAAGATTTATCTTTTGTTACCGCTGTCCATCCATCATTCAACATTTTTGTTTGAAATTTGCCAGCATTAATCATCGGTTCGATTGTAAAAGTCATACCCGGTCTAAGCTCCATTCCAGAATTTTTACTTCCATAATGTAAAACATTTGGCGGTTCGTGGAAAATAGTACTTATTCCATGACCACAAAAATCTCTAACTACAGAATAACCTTTTTTTTCTACATAAGATTGAATTGTATAACCAATGTCTCCTAATTTTAATCCTGGTTTTAATATCTTTATGGCATTCATCATTGAATTATAAGTTGCATCAATGAGATTATTTACTTTAACTGAAGTTTCACCAACACAAAACATTCTGCTAGTGTCGCCATAATGATGATCAACAATAGCAGTCACATCTATATTTATTGCATCGCCATCTCTTAAAACTCTATCTCCAGGGATACCATGACAAACGACATGATTTAAAGAAGTACACAATGATTTTTTAAAACCTCTATAAAATTGTGGAGCAGAATATCCACCATTGTCTCTTATAAATTCATACCCAAGTTTATCTATTTGATCAGTCGAAACTCCCTCTTTTACGTTGTCTGTTAACATATCTAGAGTTTGAGCCGCAAGTTTTCCAGCAACCCTCATTTTTTCAAATTTTTCTGTATAACTACTCATCAATAATTTTTAATTTTTTTTCTACAAAAATTTTTTTCGAGTTTATTTTGCATCTATATACTAAAAAATTAACACCAGCTTTCTTTGCTTTTAAATAATTATTGTAATATTCACTATCAATATCTTTAGCTATTTTAAAGTTTTCCATATTTTGAATTTGAACCAAAAATAATAAGTAAGCTTTATAACCTTTTTTTGTGGCATCAATAAGAGTTAATAGGTGTTTCGAGCCTCTAGCAGTTACAGCATCAGGAAATTCAGAAGTTTTTTTATCTCTAAATAAAGTGACATTTTTTACTTCTAAAAAAATCTTTGTTTTTTTCTTCTCTAAATAAAAATCAAATCTCGTTTCTTCGTTAAAAAATACTTCACTTTTGATTTGATCAAGATTTTGAAGTTCTTTAATTAGATTATTGTCTAAAGCATGCCTAGCAATTTTGTTTGCCATATGCGTATTAACACCAACAAGATTTTTATTTGCTTTAATTATTTCTAAACCATATTTTAATTTTTTTTTAGGATCGTTGTGCTTTAGTAAGTGAACTTCATTTCCTTCATCAAGTAAACCTTTCATCGATCCAGTGTTAGGACAATGAGCTGTTACTTTGACACCATCAATATTAACGTCAGTAAAAAAACGTTTATATCTTTTGATTAATTTGCCTTTGATTAAAGGCTTGGTAAATTTCATATATAGACTATACATTCTTAAAATGACCAAAGAAACTAAAGTTAATGCCGCTATATTAATAATTGGTAATGAAATTCTTTCAGGAAGAACTCAAGATACAAATACAAGCACACTTGCAACTTGGTTAAATTCTATAGGTGTTAAAGTTGGGGAGGTAAGAGTAATACCTGATGTTGAAGGAACTATAATTTCAACTCTAAATCATTTAAGAAATATTTATAATTATGTTTTTACTACTGGTGGTATTGGGCCTACTCATGATGATATTACAGCCGAATCAGTTTCAAAAGCTTTTGGATTAAAATATGAAATTCATCAAGAAGCTTACAAAATTTTAGAGGCATATTATAAACCAGGAGAATTTAACAAAGGTAGACAAAAGATGGTATGGATGCCTTCAAATGCTAATTTGATTTTAAACCCAACTAGCGGAGCCCCAGGTTTTAATGTTGAGAATGTTTATTGTCTTCCAGGAGTTCCTTCAATTCTAAAATCAATGTTAGGTGGATTGAAAAATGACATTGTTGGTGGTGAGCCAATTATAAGTAAAACGATAAGTTTAAGAACTGTTGAAAGTGAAATAGCAGAGTCTTTAACTAAAGTTCAAAATGAAAATAAAGATGTAGAAATTGGAAGCTACCCTTTCTTTCATGCTGGAAAACTTGGAGTCTCAATTGTTTTAAGATCTGAAAGTCAAAGTAAAATTGATGAATGTAATTCTAAGATACTTCAATTCGTAAATGAAAAAAGTATAGAAATCGTAGAAAGATAAAATTAGATGTTGTATTTTGCATACGGAAGTAATCTCCATCATTTTCAAATGAAAAGAAGATGTAAAGACAGCATTTTTTTAAAAAAAATTAATTTAAAAGATTTTCGCTTAACTTTCAGAAGCAAATATAGAGCTGCTGATATTGAGCCAAAAAAAAACTCAATTGTACCAGGCGGTTTATATGAAATATCTAAAAGTGATGAGAAGAAACTAGATGTATATGAGGATTTTCCAATTCTTTATAAAAAATATTATTTCAATTATTATGGAAAAAAAGTCATGACATATACAATGACTAAAAAAACTCCATTTAAGTACCCAACTGAAAGATACTTAAATATAGTAAAACGTGGTTATAGTGATTGTAATTTAGAGTTTAAATTTTTATCTAAAGCTCTAAAAGGTTAATTTATGAAAATTAGTATTATA
>NZ_JBNGZG010000003.1:0-60182 GCF_052049815.1 Candidatus Pelagibacter sp. | reverse complement strand
AAAGATAGTTCATTAAAAATTATTAATTTATCAAATGAAAATTCAATAAATAGTTTTTCAAATAATAGTCAGAACATTTATTTGAGTGATAATGCTATTTTAAAATTTTATTCTTTAAATTACAAAAATAATACGAATATGAATTATTCATTTAGTAATATTGATTTGAATAAAAATAGTCATTGTGAATATTTTATTCTATCAGCTGGAGCAAAGTTTTTGAAAAATGAAATAAATTGCTCACTAAATAAAGATCATGGATCTATTTTTATTAATGGAATTATTAATCTTGAGAATGAGAACCATCACGAGATAAAGACAGTAGTTAATCACAATGAGGAAAACTGCAAAAGTTATCAACTAATAAAATGTGTATTAAACGATAGTTCAAAAGGGATTTATCAAGGAAAGATTTTTGTGGATTCTAAAGCTCAAAAAACTGATGGATATCAACTTAGTAGAGCGCTGCTTTTAAATGAAGACACAGAGTTTAATGCAAAACCAGAACTTGAAATATACGCAGATGATGTAAAGTGCTCGCATGGCTCAACTTCAGGTAATATTGATGAAAATTCAATTTTCTATCTTATGTCTAGAGGACTGACTTACAAACAATCAAAACAATTATTGATTAATGGCTATGTGGCTGAAGTAGTTGAAAAAATTACAGATAACGACATTAAAGATTTTGTTAAAAAATTATTAGGAATAAGCGATGAATATTAAGGATATTAAAAAAGAGTTTCCAATTTTTGACGAAAAAATTCAAAATAATGATCTCGTTTATTTAGATAGCGCAAACTCTTCTCAAAAACCAAAAATAGTATTAGATCGAATTAATGAATTTTATTCAAAGCAATTTTCAAATGTGGGAAGGAGTGTTCATTATTTGGCTGTTGCAGCTACAAATTTGTATGAAAATACAAGGACTTCTGTCCAAAAGTACATAAATGCTAAAGATAAAAATGAAATTGTATTCACTAAAGGGGCTACAGAGGCACTAAATTTAGTTGCTAATACATTGGGTCAAACAGTGCTTGAACCTGGAGATGAGGTAATTATTACTGAATTAGAACATCATTCAAATTATGTTCCCTGGCATTTTTTAAGAAAATCAAAAAATATTAAAATTAATTTTGCTGAGATAAATGAAGATGGAGAGGTCCCAATCGAGAATATTGAAAAATTAATTACTAATAAAACAAAAGTAATTTCAATTACTCATTTGTCAAATGTGACAGGCGCAATACTCCCAATTAAAGAAATAACTCAATTAGCTCATTCAAAAGGTATCATTGTTGTTGTTGATGGTTGTCAGGGGGCTCCTCATTTAAAATTAGATATGCAAGATTTGGATTGCGATTTTTATGCAATTTCTTGTCATAAAATGTATGGGCCTACTGGCTTAGGTGTTTTGTATGGCAAAAAAAAATGGTTAGAGCAATTACCTCCTTATCAAGGAGGAGGTGGAATGATCAGAGAAGTAAAGAAAGATAGAATTACGTATGGAGATTTACCAAACAAATATGAAGCTGGCACAATGGCTACTGCTCAAGTGATAGCATTTGATCAGTCAATAAAATTTCTTGAAGCAATAGGTATTGAAAACATTATGAAACATGAAAAAGAATTAGTTGAATATGGTCAGGAAATTTTGAAAAAAAATAATTCTGTAAAATTATTAGGTAACCCTAAGAATAAAGGGGGTGTTCTTTCATTTACAATCGAAGGAGTACATCCACATGATATAGCAACAATATTAGATGAAGATGGTGTTGCTATAAGAGCTGGACATCACTGTTGTCAAGTTCTTCATGACAAATTAGAAATACCAGCAAGCGCAAGAGCTTCTTTGGGTGTTTATAATACTAAAGATGATTTAGATAAACTAAATGAGGCTATTAATAATTGTAAAAAGGTTTTTAACATATAATGAACTTAAAAGAATTATATCAAGAAATAATTTTAGATCATGGTAAAAATCCAAGAAATCTAAGAAAGACAGAAAATTTTAATAAAGATGCAAAAGGAAATAATCCATTATGTGGAGACAATGTTCATGTCTATTTGAAATTAAATGAAAATAAAAAAGTTGAAGATATTTCTTTTGAGGGAAGTGGTTGTGCTATTTCAATGGCTTCAGCATCAATCATGACTGATCTAGTTAGAGGAAAAGAAGAAGTTGAAGTTAAAGAGATAGTTGAAGATTTTTTAGGAATGATAAAAGAAAATCCTGATTTAAAATCAGATAAACTTAAAGAAGATGAAAAAACAAAATTAATGTGTTTGTCAGGAGTAAAGCAGTATCCAATGAGAGTTAAATGTGCAACATTATCATGGCATACACTTGTTTCAGCAATTGATAACAAACAAGAAGAAATAAATACTGAAAATTAAATTATGAATATAAAAGAAAAAATCATAGAAGAGATTAGAAAAATTTATGATCCTGAGTTACCTGTAAATATTTATGAACTTGGATTAATCTATGACATTCAAGTTGAAGATAAGAAAGCAAAAATTAAAATGACATTAACAACACCAAATTGTCCTGTGGCTGAAAGTTTACCTAAAGAAGTTAAAGACGGAGCAATGCAAGTAGAGGAAATAGAAGATGTTGATCTTGAGTTAGTATGGGACCCACCTTGGACAAAAGATATGATGTCAGAGGCTGCTAAATTGGAGTTAAATTTGTAATGACACAAATTATTAAGCTAAGTGATAACGCAGCGGATAGAATTAAAGAAATTATGTCTAACGCTGAAAAAGACGCTTTAGGTGTAAGAGTTTCTGTAAAATCAGGTGGTTGTGCTGGAATGTCTTATGTGATGGAATACACTAAAGAAGCTAATCCAGCAGACGAGATTGTAGAAGAAAAAGGTGTTAAAGTTTTTATAGACTCTGCAGCTGTTCTTTATCTTTTAGGCACAGAAATGGACTATAAAAAAGAGGAATTTTCCTCATCTTTTGTATTTAATAATCCAAATGAAACTGAAAGATGCGGTTGTGGAGAGTCTTTTAAGGTCTAAAAAACCTTAGGTTGAATTGTCCCACTTATAGCATAGCAGTATTGCATTATATGCATATCTGATGTAATATCTGAATCATGAACAAATTTGAATTTAAAAACTTAGTTAAATCTTTAAGAGACACCTTAAAGCAAAAAACTTTTTTAAAGGATTTGCGTAAGGAAGTAGAAACTGGTGCTAACGGCACACAGGACTACGTTGTTAAAAAAGGTATTAACAAAGATACAGTTGCTACAACTAGACAGTAATTATATTAACTACTGTAGTACATCTCAAACTCTACAGGATGAGGTGCATGTTCAAACTTGTGAATTTCCTCAAACTTTAGAGCGATATAAGCATCAATCTGATCATCAGTAAATACTCCACCTTGAGTTAAGAATTCTCTATCTTTATCTAAACTCTCCATTGCTTCTCTTAAAGATCCACAAACAGTTGGAATTTTATTAACTTCTTCAGCTGGCAATTCATACAAATCTTTATCAAATGACTCACCTGGATGAATTTTATTTTTAATACCATCTAATCCAGCCATAAGCATAGCTGCAAAAGTTAGATAAGGATTACCAGCAGCATCTGGAAATCTAATTTCACATCTTGCACCTTTTTTACTCAATGTAATTGGTATACGACATGAAGCAGATCTATTTCTTGCTGAGTAAGCAAGTAATACTGGCGCTTCAAATCCTGGAATTAACCTTTTGTAACTGTTTGTTGTTGAGTTAGCAAAAGCATTAATTGCTTTAGCGTGTTTTAATATACCACCGATATAATGTAATGCAGTTTCAGATAATCCTGAATACGCATCTCCTGAGAATACTGGTGTATCACCTTTCCAAATTGATTGATGAATATGCATACCTGATCCATTATCACCAGCAACAGGCTTAGGCATAAACGTTGCAGTTTTTCCAAATGAATGAGTTACCATTTGTACAACATATTTATAAAGTTGAACATTATCTGCTTGATCAACTAATGTTCCAAAGTACATACCTAGCTCATGTTGACTTGGAGCTACTTCGTGGTGATGCTTTTCAACTTTTATACCAACATCTTTTAAGCTTTTTAAATATTCACCTCTCATGTCTTGTTCACTATCAACAGGAGGAACAGGGAAGTATCCACCTTTAACTCCAGGTCTGTGACCCATGTTTCCATTCTCGTATTCTTTACCTGAGTTATAAGGTCCTTCTTTACTGTCTATTTTAAATCCCGCTTCGTTCATATCATTTTTAATTCTTACATCATCAAAAACAAAAAATTCTGGCTCTGGACCAAAGAATGCTTTATCACCTATACCTGAAGCTTTTAGGTATTCTTCAGCTTTTTTAGCTACACCTCTTGGATCTCTTTCATAAGGAGTTTTCTTTATTGCATCTAAGATATCACAGAATAGAACTACTGTGTTATGTGATGTAAAAGGATCCATGAACATTCTAGAAGTATCTGGTTTTAAAATCATGTCTGACTCGTTAATTGCTTTCCAACCCGCAATTGATGAACCATCAAAAAACACACCCTCATTGATCATATCTTCATCAACAATTCCTGCATCCATTGTTAGGTGTTGTAATTTTCCTCTTGGATCTGTAAATCTTAGATCAACAAATTCAGCTTCTTTTTCTTTAATAAATTTTAAAACATTACTTGCACTCATTTTAACTCCTTTTGATTTTGGTGGTTCTTAGCAAAAAAAAGTTTATAAATATTGCTCTTTTAATAAATAACACCTATGCAAAAATTACATAGATAGCTAATTATGAATGCAATTTTAGATAAAGAACCTGTAAAAAGAGCAGAGAAATCACTTAAAACATTTGATGAAAAATTAGAAGTTGTTTGTCTTGAACAATCAGCTAGGACAGCACAAGATGCGGCTACAGCTTTGGGTTGTGAAGTAGGAGCTATTGTTAAAAGCCTATTGTTTAAAGCTGGAGACAAATTCATCCTCGGTTTAGTTGCTGGAGACAATAGGTGCTCTCTGAATAAATTAAAAAAGATACTTAATGAAAAAGATGTTTCAATGGCATCTCCAGAAGATGTTAAAGAAAATACAGGTTACACAATTGGTGGCGTGTCACCAGTTGGCCACCTAAAAGAATGTGATATTTATATAGATAAAAATCTAGAGAGATTTTCTGACATATTTGGTGCAGCAGGTCATCCTAATGCAGTATTTAAGATTAATTATAATGATTTACTAAAAATGACCAAAGGTAAAGCTGAAGATATAGTTGAATGAGAGAACCAAAATTAATTGATTACAGTTTATTGACACTGCTAGCAGTTATTTGGGCTTCTGCTTTTTTTAATATTAAAATTGCAACTTATTCATTTGGTCCCGTTACTATTGCTTTTTTAAGAGTTTTTTTTGGTGCTCTACCTGTATTGTTAATTTGTTATATTAACAAAATAAAGATAGAAGCTTTTTCTAAAGATTGGCAGTGGTTTGCATTAATAGGTTTTATAAACCTTGTTGCGCCTTTTTTCTTAATCGCATATGGCGTTAAATCTGTTCAAAGTAATTTAGCTGCAATTTTAATGTCTTCAACAACTTTAAGCTCAACTGTTCTTGGTCATTTTTATACCAAGAATGAAAAATTTAATTTTACTAGAACTATAGGAGTGTTAATTGGTTTTTCAGGTATCGTATATTTATTTTCTGATAATTTTTTAATCAATGAGAATAATTTTGGTTCTGCATTATTAATCTTATTAGGATCTACTTGTTATGTTATTGGAGGAGTTCTTACTTTAAAAATTAGTAAAAAGAAAAATGAAAATGTAACAGGTTCAATATTAATTTGGGCTACGATAATTTTAATACCTTTGGTATGTTTTATTGAACAACCTTGGAAAATTGTTCCAAGATTAGACTCGACTATCTCTGTAATTTATTTAGGTCTTGTTTCAACTGGAATTGCATGGTTATTAAGATTTAGAATTTTAACAACTAACGGATTAATCTTTCAGTCTCAAGTTTCATATTTAATTCCAATTTTTGGTGTTATTTTGAGTTACATCTTTTTAAAAGAATTAATTACAGTGAAAGTTTTAGTGGCATTAGTTGCTGTTATTATTGGAATTTATTTTGTAAAAAAAGCTGGGTTAACTAAAAGCTAAATTATTTTTTTAATAGCCTCTATGTGAGCAGGTGTTGTTTCACAACAGCCACCAAGTATTGTAGCACCACTCTCTTTGAATTTTTTGGCTATTTTAGCAATTACTTCTGGAGTTAAATCTTTTCTTTGTCCTAAAAATTCATTTGGATTACCATTACTTTTTCCATAACTAGCTGTGTATCCGTCTTTTGGTTGAGTTGTTTCAAAAGCATTAAACTTAAAACCACATGGGATATTTAAATTTTCAAGTTCATTAAAATTTTGTTCAAAGTTTTCAGGAGAAATACAAGTTAAAATTACTCCTAATAAATTTTCATCAAATACTTTTGTAATATCTGAAATTTTTTCTCCACTTGGAAGTTTAGTACCTTCAGATATATGTATTCCAATTAAATATGGTTTTTTAAATTCTTTGATAGCTTCTATCGCACATTCAAATTCTTTAATACTACTTAATACATGTAAGATAAAAAAATCTACATAAGGGTTAAGTATTTTTGCCTGTTCATTAAAACTTTTTGTAATTAAATCAGTCTCACGATTATCAGCCTCATAAGTAAAATTTTGTGGAGGTAACTCACCAGCAATTTTGATATGAGGATATTTTTCTTGAGCCTTTTTTGCTATTTCACCAGCTTTTTTATTAAGATATTCAAACTTATCTTCAACGCCATTATCTCTCAATCTTACTCTTCTTGTTGTGAATGTTGTTGTGCAAATTACATCGGCTCCTGATTTAATATAATCTAGATGTGTATTTAACAATAATTCATGATAATTTTTATCCAATAAAGCATTTGCACTCCATAAAGTTCCATTGGGCTTCATTCCTCTTGCTAAAAGTTCTTGACCCATACCACCATCAAGAATTCTTACTTTTTTAAAATAATCTATTTCCATTTATCTTTTATAAATTATTGAAGCATTAAATGAAAAAGACCTTCGCTCACCATCAACATTAAAAGGATATGCGGTGTGCATTAAATAATTTGGAAAAATAATTAAGTTTCCTACTTTCGGCACAAAGTTGAATATACTTTTATTCAAAAAACCTTTTTGTCCGTTAATAAAATCAATAGTTCCATTAGTTCTAATCTTCTTATTCTTAACATTCCTATTGATTGAAAAATTTTTAGGAAGTTTAAGATAACCAACCCCAGACAAGTCACCTTGATGATAATGAATAGGATTATATTCCCCTTTAAATTGTCTTACAATCCATAGAGATTTTATCTTAATATCTTTTACATTTTTCACATTTTCTTTATGGAGAAAATTTTTGATAATTTTTTTTAGTTCAGATGAAATATTTTGTTCAACAAATTTTTTTGAGAGAAGAACTTCATTTTTAATTTGGCTTGCAAGTTTTGATGAATAATCAATTTGTTTATATGAAGATTTTTTATCTAATTGATTATTTAACTTATTAATCAATCCTCTTGAAATTTTTGTTATCCCAATAGACGGTCCGAATGGTTTAATATTTTTCACACGTTTTAATTATAGTACTTTTTCGTATTATCAACCTTAACTTAATAATCTTAAACCTAATCTAATTGCCACAAATATAACTAATAGAGAGGTCATTACAGCAAGAATTTTATTGGATAAAAATCTAAGATTTAAGAGGTTCCCAAGTTGACCACCTATTAAAACAACAATAAAAAGAGGCCAGTAATTTAAAATCTCATTTATTACGTTTTCTTTTGTTAATTGACCCAATATTCCCGAAATAGAATTTATTAAAATAAAAAGAGATGCTGTTGTTGCAATTTGTTTTGGATACCCAGCTTTCATTAAAAAAAGTATTGGGCTTAAAAAAATTCCACCTCCTATACCGACTATACCTGAGATAAAGCCGAGCATTGAACCAATTAAGATAGATATAAAGTTATTAATTTTATTAATTTTTATATTTTCAGACTTAAAAGAATTACTATTTATTAATAGCAATATCCCAGCAACACTTAATACAAAAAATAATAAAATTTCAAAAATGTATTTATCAATATTTATTGAACCACCTAAGAAAGCAAACGGAATAGAACCTATTAAATAAGGAATTATTAATCTTCGATTTAGATTGCCAGCCCGCACATAATTAATTGAGTTTCCGGAAACAACGATAACGTTACAAAACAATGCTATTACTGGAAAGATATAATAAGGAACATCCCAAATAAGTAGAAGTGCTAAGTATGTTGAGCCACCGCCAAAGCCAACACTAGAGTACAAAATTGCAGTTACAAAGAATAATATAGATAGTATAAACATATTTATTTTATGAAAGTTAACATAGCATTATTAACAGTTACAGACACCAGAACTTTTGAAAATGATAAATCTGGTGGAATACTTGTAAAAAAAATTGAAGAAGCAAATCACAATCTAGCTGATAGAAAAATTTGTAAAGATAATAAAGAAGATATTAAATCAATAATTAATGAATGGATAAAAGAAAAAGATATAGATGTAATTATAACAACTGGTGGCACAGGTCTTACAGGAAGAGATATAACACCTGAAGCTTTAAATGATATTGCTGACAAACATATACCAGGATTTGGTGAAATGTTTAGATACATAAGTATTAAATCTGTGGGAACTTCATCTATTCAATCTAGAGCTTGTGCAGTATTAGCTAAAGGTAAATATATATTTGCTTTACCAGGTTCATCGGGTGGAGTTACTGATGCATGGGATGAGATATTAAAATATCAATTAGATATTAATCACAAGCCTTGTAATTTTGTTGAATTATTTCCTAGATTAAAAGAGAAATAAATAAGTATCTGGCAATTTTTCCAACACTTACAAGAATTATAAAAGTTAAAAATTTAGTTTTCATTGTCCCAGAAACAAATGTCAGCGGATCTCCAATTAATGGGACCCAAGCAAATAACAATGACCATTGTCCATATTTTTTAAACCATAAAGTAGATTTAGAAATTTGTTCATTGTTAAATGGAAACCAACTTTTACTTTGTAGTTTAATGAAATAAAATCCTAATAACCAATTAAAAACTGAGCCAAGAATATTTCCTAAGCTTGAAAATATAATTAACAAAGTTCGATTGTAACCTTCAATAGATAGCATTGAAGCTAACATTAATTCTGAAGAGAGAGGTAATATAGTTGCTGCTAAAAATGATATAGTAAATAAACTAAGATAACCAATTATCACTTTTAATTAGAAAATTACTTTTGATATTTCTCTTTCCACTCAGAGTAAGGCATTCCATAAACATGTTCTCTAGCATCTGGATCTGAAATAGTGATACCTTTTTTTTCTGCTTCTTCTCGGTACCATTTTGATAAACAATTTCGACAAAAGCCTGCAAGGTTCATTAGATCTATATTTTGAACATCTTTTCTGTTTCTTAAGTGATCTATCAATCTTTCAAAAGCGGCTGATTGAAGTTCTTTTTTTGTGTTCTCGTCCATAAAAATTATATATAAATACTTTATGAAACTTTCTGGATCTTATCAAATTAATTTACCTAAAGAAAAAGTGTGGGAAGCTTTAAATGATCCTGAAATATTAAAACAAGCTATACCTGGATGTGAAGAGTTTACAAAAAACTCTGACACAGAATTTACTGCAAAAGCTACAAATAAAATTGGCCCTTTTAATGCCAGCTTTACTGGAGATGTAGAACTAAAAGATTTAAATCCACCAAATAGTTACAAAATTTCAGGATCTGGAAATTCTCCAGTTGGTTTTGCATCAGGGGAAGCAAGCGTAAAGTTGGAGGATGAAAATGGAGGTACAAAATTAATATACGAGGTTGAGGCAAATGTTGGTGGAAAGATTGCACAAGTAGGCGCTAGACTGATTGATATGACTGCAAAAAAAATGGCTGATATTTTTTTTGGTAAATTTTCAGAACTAATTACACCTTCAGATAGCGAAGAAAGCGCAAATCAAAAACAATCTGATGAAAAAAATTTAACAGATTCATCCAACAAAAAATCATCAAACCAAAAAATATACATTTATGTTGGTATTGGTTTAGCTGTGGCAATTATCGCTTATTTAATTTTCTAATTAGTTAATATTTCCTCAATTTTTTAATATTTATCTCTACCCTAGGTAGTAATGCATCCAATTTATCAATTGCTTCTCTATATTAGTTATGATCAGATGTCTGTTAGGGAATAAGGTAATAGAGAAGGAGTAATTAATGACTAAAGTAACTTTAGAAGTTAATGGCAAAAAGGTAACAAAAGAAGTACCAGACCATACGCTTTTATCAGTGTTTTTAAGGGATAACCTAAATTTAACAGGAACACACGTTGGCTGTGATACAAGTCAATGTGGAGCTTGTGTTGTTCATGTAGATGGAAAATCTATAAAAAGTTGTTCAACATTAGCAGCAGATATTGATGGTTCGAAAGTAACCACAATTGAAGGTTTAGCTAAGGATGGAAAAATGCATCCAATGCAAGAAGCATTTAAAAAAACTCATGGGTTACAATGTGGGTATTGCACACCAGGAATGGTTATGAGTGCAGTAGATTTGTTACAAACAAAAAAAAATCCTAGTGAAAAAGAAATTAGAGAGTGGTTAGAAGGTAACATATGCAGATGCACAGGTTATCAAAATATTGTTGCTGCAGTTAAAGAAGCATCAACAAAAATGTAATTAAGATAAGGAGAAAATAAAATGCCAAGTTTAGTAGGATCAAGAGTTGAAAGAAAAGAGGATAAAAGATTTTTAACAGGAAAAGGAAGATACACAGCTGATATCAATATAGCTAATCAGACTTATGCTGTGTTTGTTAGATCTCCACATGCGAGAGCAAAAATTAAAAAAGTAGATACATCAAAAGCATTAAAGTCTTCTGGTGTCGTGTCTGTATTAACAGGAAAAGAAATAGCAGAAGATAAAATTGGAGGACTAATAGCAGGTTGGGCTATTAGAAGTGAAGATGGTTCAGAAATGAAAGTGCCTGCAAATCCACCATTAGCAGGTGAAGTTGCAAACTTTGTTGGTGAACCTGTTGCTGTAGTTTTTGCTGAAACATTAGATGAAGCAAAAGCAGGTGCAGAAAAAGTTGAAGTTGATTACAAAGTTTTAAAAGCAGTTGTAGATCCAGCTGAAACAATGAACAGTGAGGCTATTCATGATGGAATAGATAAAAATCTTTGTTATGACTGGTTGTTAGGAGATAGAAAAGCTGTTGATGAAGCTTTTGCAAAAGCTGACAAAATTATCAAAGTTGATTTAATTAATAATAGATTAGTTCCAAATGCAATGGAACCAAGAGCTTGTGTTGTTGATTACAATACAGCATCTGAGGAAATAACTTTGTATACGACAAGTCAAAACCCTCATCTATCAAGATTAGTAATGTCTGCATTTGGTGGTGTTGCTCCAGAAAACAAATTAAGAGTAGTTGCACCAGATGTTGGAGGTGGATTTGGTTCTAAAATTAATGTTTACAATGAAGAGATAGTTTGTAGTTGGGCATCAAAAAAAATTGAAAGACCAATTAAATGGGTTGCAGAAAGAACTGAGTCTTTCTTGACTGATACTCACGGAAGAGATCACGTAACACATGCTGAACTTGCTGTAACAAATGATGGTAAGTTTTTAGGTTTTAAAAATGAAACTATTGCAAACCTAGGTGCTTATGCAAGAGTGTTTGGAACAGTAACCCCAACATATCTATTTGGACCTTGTGCAACAGGTGTATACGTAATTCCAGCTGCATACTCAAATGTAAAAGCAGTTTATACAAACACAGCACCAGTTGATGCATACAGAGGTGCTGGAAGACCAGAAGCAACTTACACTATCGAGAGATTAGTAGAAAAAGCTGCAATGGAACTTGGAATTGATAAAATTGAGTTGAGAAAAAGAAACTTCCCAACTGAATTTCCATTTAAACAAACATTAGTTCATACAGTAGACTCAGGTGATTATGTTGCTGGTATTGAAAAAGCAAAAGAGATGGCAGATTATGCTGGCTTTGAAGCCAGAAGAAAACAATCTGAAGCTAATGGTAAGTTACGAGGTATTGGAGTTTCTTCTTATTTTGAAGCTTGTGGTATTGCGCCTTCAGCAGCAGTAATGTCACTTGGATGTGGAGTAGGTTTATGGGAATCTGCAGAAGTAAGATTTAATCCTACAGGTCAAGTCTCTGTATTTTCAGGTTCACACAGTCATGGACAAAGTCATGACACTACATTTGCTCAAATTGCAGCAGATGAATTAGGTGTACCAATTGAAAATATTGATCTAGTTCACGGAGATACAGATAAGAGTACATTTGGTATGGGTACTTATGGTTCAAGATCACTTGCAGTAGGTGGTATTGCAATTGTAAATGCTTGTAAAAAGATAGTTGCAAAAGGTAAAAGAGTTGCAGCTAAAATGCTTGAAGTTAGTGAAGACGAGATCGAGTTCAAAGATGGAGAGTTTATTGCTCTTAAATCTAATAAAAAGAAAACTATTGGTGAGATTGCTTTTGCATGTTACGTTCCAGGTCAAAGAGATGAAATGAAGTCTCCAATCCCTGAAGGAGATGAGCCAGGTTTAATTGAGTCTGCATTTTATGATCCACCAAACTTTTCTTTTCCAGCAGGTTCACACATTTGTGAAGTAGAAATAGATCCTGCAACTGGAAATGTGAAAGTTGAGAAATATACAGCGGTTGATGATTTTGGAAGAATAGTAAATCCAAATATCGTTGAAGGACAAGTTCATGGTGGATTAGCACAAGGAATTGGTCAAGCTTTGTATGAAAATACTAAGTACGATGAGACTGGTCAGTTAGTGACAGCATCTTACATGGATTATACAATGCCTAGAGCTGATAATTTCCCAGAGTTTAATCTAGGATTTACTTGTACACACGCAACATCAAATCCTTTAGGTGTTAAAGGATGTGGAGAAGCAGGTGCTATTGCTTCACCTCCAACTGTAATGAATGCAGTCATTGATGCATTGGGTGGCCAAGAAATTACAATGCCAGCTACACCTGAAAAAGTTTGGAAGGCTTGTAAGGCTCTTAAAAAATCTAACTCTAAAGCAGCTTAAGGAGGTTAATTATGAAATCATTTAATTATCACGCACCCAAAGATGTAAAAGAAGCATCTAAACTTGCATCTTCTAATTCTGCTTTTTTAGCAGGAGGAATGACTTCTATTCCTTCAATGAAGTTAGGGTTAGCAACTTATAAAGATGTAATTGATATAAAGAAAATAAGTAAACTTTCTGGCATCAAAGTAAGTGCTAAAACAGTTAAAATCGGAGCTACAACTAAGCATGCAGATGTTGCTTCATCAAAAGATGTTAAAAAAGCAATTCCTGCTCTAGCAAAACTTGCAGGTAATATTGGTGATGCACAAGTTAGGAATAGAGGAACAATAGGTGGCTCTATATCAAACAACGATCCATCAGCTTGTTATCCATCAGCTTGTATGGCTTTAAATGCAGTTATTCATACCAATGAAAGAAAAATTGAAGCAAGTAAATTTTTCAAAGGCATGTTTGAAACTGCTTTAAAAAAAGGTGAAATAGTTGAGGCAGTGGAGTTTGCTATTCCAGAAAAAGCTGATTATCAAAAACATCCTAATCCTGCATCAAGATATGCGATAGTGGGTGTGTTTGTTGCTAAACATAAAGATGGAGTTAATGTAGCTGTTACAGGAGCAAAATCTTGTGTTTACATTGATAAAGACTTATCAGGAAAACTTTCATCAGACTTTTCATCAGGTGCTATTGAAGGAATGGAACTTGATGATAGTGAAATGAACTCTGATATGCATGCGTCATCTGAATACAGAGCAAACCTAGTTTCATTATACGCTAAAAAAGCTGTTGAAGCTTGCTAGTATAGTTTTATATTTCATCAGATGAAAAATTCATTTGATGAAAAAATACTAGAAGAAGCGAATGATTGGATTAATACCAATCAAAAAGTTGTATTAGCTACAGTAATCCAAACTTGGGGATCATCCCCAAGACCTACTGGAAGCAGAATGATCATAAATGAAAAAGGTGATTTTTCAGGATCTGTTTCTGGAGGATGCGTAGAGTCTGCGGTAGTAAGAGAGTCTATGTCTTTAATAAAAGACAACAAACCATTCAAAAAATTAGATTTTAAAGTTTCTAATGAAAGTGCTTGGGAGATTGGTCTGGCTTGTGGTGGTGAAATAGCTGTTTATTTAGAGCAATTTAATTAATGCAAGTAGAGCTTAACAATTATTTTAAGTGCAAAATAGATAAATCTATTCTCAAAGAACTTTCACAAAAATCTGATATCAAAGGATTATTACATGTAAGTGGATACTTTATTATTTTATTAACTGTGGGTTTAGTTGCTTATTTTACATGGGGTACATATTGGTCAATTTTTTGGTTTTTAGTTTACGGAAATATATATAATTTTGTAAATGCAATTTGGCATGAAACTAGTCACAATACCGCTTTTAATTCAAAAGTTTTAAATTCAATTTTTTTTCATTTATCATCGTTTATGGCTATGTTCGAACCAACAAGGTGGAAGTTTACTCATTTTGTTCATCACAAAAATACATATTCAACAAAAGATCCCTATGATCATGAAATTTTATATGGCAATGATTTAAAAAAAACTCCAAAAAGTTTTTTAATTAACTGCATACCTTTTGCAGACTTGTTATATTTAAAAAATCACATTTCTTTTGAAATAATTAAGCATTCATTAGGTATTGAAACCAGAGTTATGAAAGAGTGTATTCCAGATAATGCAAAACCAAGAGCTATTTTAATTTCTAGGATTTATTTAACAATTTGGCTTTTAATAATATTTAGCTCAATAGTTTTTAAAACTTGGTTGCCTGTTTTGTTTTTGTTACTTCCAATATTTTATGGAAAAACTATGCATAGAATTGTTGCATTTGCCCAACATGCTGGCCTTGCTAGAAACGTAAAAGATCACAGATTATCTTCAAGGGATATGCATTTAAATCCAATATTGAGTTTTTTATATTGGAAAATGGAATATCATTGTGTTCATCACATATATCCAACTATTCCATCTTACAATTTAAAAAAATTGTATCATCATCTTGAAGATCAACTACCTAAAGCCAAAAATGGTTTAATTGAAACTTATAAAGAAATAATACCAGCATTATTGAAACAAAGAATTGATCCTAATTACAGCATCAATGTAAGATTAAATAAAAATGAAACAGTCACTGCTTAAAGAAATTATTAACCTAAAGAAACAAAAAAAAGAATTCGCAATAATTACAAATCTTGAGAATGGAAATTCTACAATTTACCATAATGACAATGAATTAACTGGAGAGTTTGAAAGTTATAAAGATCAGATAATAAATTTCTATAAATCAAAAAATAATGGTGTAATTGATGGAACAAATATTTTTGTTGAATCTTATGTAAGACCAATAAAAGTTGTGATTGTTGGAGCTGTACATATCGCACAATATTTAGTTGATTTTGCAAAAAGTTTAAATTTTGAAATTTCTATCATAGATCCAAGAGGATACTTTGCGTCTGAAAAAAGATTCCCCAATATGAAAATAATTAATAAATGGCCAGATGAAGCTTTTGAAGAATTAGATACAAACGAAAATACAGCACTAATTGCTTTAACACATGATCCAAAAATAGATGATCCTGCATTACAATATGGATTGAAAAATAAATTTTATTACATTGGTGCATTAGGAAGTAAAAAAACACACGCAAATAGATGTGAAAGATTGAAAGAAGCTGGATTTACTGAAGAGCAAATAAATTCAATACATGGACCAATAGGAATTAAACTTGGAGGTAAATCTGCACCTGAAATTGCTTTATCTATAATTGCTCAACTTGTCTCTGAAACTTACAAGAAATGATTACAGCAATCTTACTTGCTGCTGGTCAATCAAAAAGAATTCCTAAAGAAAATAAATTACTTAAAAATTTTAGAGGCAAAGTTCTAATAAATCATATTTTGAATCAATTAATAAAAAGCAAAGTAAAAAGAATTATAATTGTTTTGGGTCACGAACATTTATTAGTTAAAAAAGCAATAATAAAGAACAAAAAAATTCAATTTATATTAAATAAAAATTATAAATCTGGAATTGCATCATCAATAAAAACTGGCATTAAAAAAATCAATAAATTTTCTAAAGGTTTTTTAATAGTTCAATCTGATATGCCTTATATTAAAAAAACTCATATAAACAAAATCTATAACTCTATTGATAAAAAAGATAACCCTGTTCATCTACTTAAATATAAAAATAAAATTGGCAATCCAATTGGATTTAACTCATCAATAATGTCAAAATTTAAAAAAATTAAGGATGATGTTGGAGCAAAGTTTATGGTTAAACGATTAAAAAAAGATGCAGCTATAATTAATGTTAAGTCTGAAAAAATATTTAAAGATTTCGATAAATTAACTGATTTTTGAGAATAATTTAAAATTTATTCTAAATGCTAGTAAAACTAAAATTATAAATAGATAAATCAAAGGTTCTGTAAGATCCCTTTTTACCAACCAAATAAAATGAACTACAGCAAAAATTGCAATTACATAAGTTAATCTATGTAGTTTTTTCCAGTTATGTTTCAAAATACCCATCATTTTTTTTGATGATGTAATTGTAAGAGGAACTAATAACAGCCATGCAGCAAAACCTATGAAGATAAATTTTTTTGTAAGTATATCTTTTGAGATATTTTCTAAATCAAAACGATAATCTAGACCAACATAAGTCATTAAATGCAAAGATGCATAAAAAAAAGCAAATAAACCAAACATCCTTCGAAATGAAATCCAAATGTTTAAATTAGTAATTTTTTTTAATGGCGACATTGCAAGTGTAAATACAATAAACAATAATGCCCATTCACCAGTATGATGTGTAATTTCCTTAATTGGTTCAGGTCCTAAATTATTAGTGAATATTTTATAAACAATAATTATTAGTGGAATTAAACTAAGAAAAAATAATGACGGCTTATATATTTTTCTCATTAAAAGTTTTTCTTTAAATCCATACCGGAATAGAGATGAGCAACCTCATCGCCATATCCATTGAACATTAAAGTTTCTACTCTTGGAGAAAAAATATCACCATTAATAACTCTTTCAGTTGCTTGCGACCATCTTGGATGATTAACATTTGGATTTACATTAGAATAAAATCCATACTCCCTAGGTGATGCCCACATCCAGGCAGTCATTGGCATTTTTTTTACTAATTCTATTTTTACTAAAGCCTTTCCACTTTTAAATCCGTATTTCCATGGAATAAATATTCTTAGAGGAGCTCCATTTTGATTTGGTAATGGTTTTCCATATAATCCAGTTACAACTGTTGTTAAAGGGTGCATTGCTTCATCTAATCTTAATCCTTCAACGTATGGCCAATTTAAAACTGCTCGTCTTTGACCTACCATATTTTCAGGATCATAAACACTTGTGAATTTTACAAATTTAGCTTCTGGTTTAATCTTTACTTTTTTTAATAATTCACTTAGAGAAAAACCCATCCAAGGTATAATCATTGACCAACCTTCAACACATCTTAATCTTTGCACTCTTTCTTCTGATGGAAAAGAATTTAGAATTTCTTCTATAGATAAGTCTATAGGTTCTTCAACTTCACCTTCAATTCTTACAGACCATGGTCTTGTTTTAAAATCTTGAGATTTTTTATAAGGATCTCCTTTACCAGTACCAAACTCATAATAATTATTGTAGGTAGTTATATCTTTATATGAGGTTGGCTTAGATAAATCTGTATTAGCTAAAGCACTATTTGCAAAAGCAATACCACCAATTCCATAGCCTAAATTTTTTAAAAATTTTCTTCTATTATTATAAATTTTTTCTGGTGTGATTTCTGAATATTTAAATTTTTTCATTATTTATTGGATTACCTTTCAGCCATTTACTATCTTCATTTTCATAATGTTCTTTTTTCCAAATTGGTGATCTTTTTTTAATTTCCTCAATTATATATCTTGATAAGACATATGCTTGATCCCTGTGTTTACAAGCAACAGCGATAATAATACTCATCTCACCAAGTTTTACGTAACCTTTTACATGTTCAATATATACTGCTTTGTCTTTAATATTAAGTTTTTGTTCAGTTTCTTCATAGATTTCTTTAAAGCTTTTAATAACCATAGCATCATGGCTATCATATGTTATTCCTGTGACTTTTTTATTTTCATTAAAATCTCTGACTGTTCCAGTAAAGAAAATTGATGCCCCAAATTTTGATGAGGCAATAAATTTTTCAGCATTAGAAATTTCTATTTTTGCTTTTTCTGTGTCTATGATTTTAGTGTGAAGCATTAACCTCCTCCGATTGGAGGGATAATACCAATTTTTTGATCTTTTGTGATTTTATAATTGTCGCTTATAATTTCATTATCCTCAGAACAAAAAGCAGATGAATTAATTATTTTCTTAAAATTTTCATTTCCATTGAAAGTTTCATCAATAAAATTTAAGAGAATACCTTTAAAATCTTTAATTGTTATTTGAGATTTTAAATCAAATTCTAAAATATTTTTGTCACTGAAGTCTCTACTAGCACCAAATAATTCTAATATTATTTTCATTTCTTTAATTTAGATGAAAATTTTAAATTCTCATTAACAAATCTTGATTGATTTTTATTTATAAACTCATTCATTATTTTTAATTTTTCTTCTTCAAATTCTGAAACTTTACGAGTATTTAAATTCACATAAAGCGCTAGTGCTTCAAAAGTTGATGCTAAATACCCTTCTTTTTTGTTTATCATTTCCATTTTGTATTGAAGTCTTTTTTTATCATGATCAAAATATAATAAGTTTATGTCTACTTCATCATCAAGCTTAAGTTCTTGATTGTAAGTTATATTTGTTTCAACAATCATAGTGCTCATACCTGTATTTTTTGCAGACTCTTCACCCATCTTAAAAATTCTATTTAAATTATCTGCTCCAAACTTATCAAAAATTAAAAGATAATAAGCTACATTCATATGATCATTATAATCTATCCAATCTTTAATAATTTTTTGAGAACTAAGATGAACTGACATTTAAATTAAAAAATGTTTTCAAGAAATTTAGGTAATCCATCAGGATTGGTCCATAAACCACTTTTTCCACCTTCTTTAATAAGAAGCTTAACATTATCAATTTTTAAATGAGGATTTACAATTTTACTTAAATCATAAATTGTTGTTAATGCAGCATTCACACCCATTATCGCTTCCATTTCAACTCCAGTTTTTGCAACTGCAGACACCACACAAAATACTTCTAAAGAGTTATCTTCTTCATTCATAATTATTTTTGTAGCGGTATGATCAATTGGAAGTGGGTGGCATAAAGGAATTAATTCGCTAGTTTTTTTTACACCTAATACAGCAGAAACTTCAGCTAAAGTTATCGGATCACCTTTTGGCATTTCTTTGTTTTTGATTAATTCAAATACTTCTTTGCCTACATAAATTTTCCCTGAAGCTAATGCTCTTCTGAAAGTTTCTTTCTTTGAAGATACGTCTACCATGTTAAAAGAGTTTTTTTGAAATATCTCTTTTGCCCAATCTTTTAATGATTGTTGGTCTACAACTTTAAGATTTTTCATTATCCTCCAGTAGTTGATAAATTTTTAGTTAAACCTGTTTCACCAAGTTCTAAATAATGAGACTCTTTTTTAAAATTTAATTGTTTTAAAATTAAATCTTTTAGCTCTTCAATTTGTTCATCAGTTTGCATTAAATGTCTTATGTTTATTCCTGTATTTCCAAATAAACATAATCTTAAGTCACCTTTTGCAGTAATTCTTAATCTGTTACAGCTTTTACAAAAGTCTTTTGAGTAGGGCGCAATTACTCCAAACTTTCCTTTGAATTCTGAATTAATATAATTCTTAGAAGGTCCAGCATCTCTTCCTAGTGTTTGTATTATCCAATTATTTTTATTTAAATAATCAGTAAACTTTGTTGCAGGCACATGGTATTTATTGAAATAATCTAAGTTGTCTCCAGTTTGCATTAATTCAATATATCTAAAATCAATTTCATTGTTTTTTATAAATTGAGACCATTCATTAAAATCTTTTTCACTATCATTAACACCTCTTAGAAGAACAGCATTTACTTTAATATTTTTAAAATTAAGTTTTTGTAATTCTTCAATACCTCTTAATATTTCTGGTAATCTGTCATGACTTGTAATTTTTTTAAATGTTTCTCTATTTAAACTATCAATACTAATGTTAATTCCATCAAGACCACTTTCTTTAATTTTAGATGCAATTTTATCTAGATGATAACCATTAGTGGTAATCACAGTTTTCTTAATTCCAGAGTTTGATTTTATTAATTTTACTATATCAAAAAAATCTTTTCTTACAGTTGGTTCACCTCCAGTTAATCTAATTTTACAGACACCTAATTCGGATAAAGCTTTTGACAGTCTCCCAATTTCTTCTGCTCTTAAAAAAGTTCGATTGTCACTTTTATCTACTTGGTATCCATTTGGTAAACAGTATCCACATTTAAAATTACAAACATCTGTTATTGATAGTCTGATGTAAGGAAAGGATCTTCCAAAACTGTCTTTTAGAGTATTCATTTTTGATATAAGGTTAGCATAATTTAATTAAATTATCATGAATCAAATATTAGAAAAAAGCCTTATTGATGAGTATAACCAAAATGGCGCAGTCTTAATTAAAGGAAAATTTGATCATTACTGGATAAACAAATTAAAAGAGGGTTTTAAAAAAGCAAAATCCAATCCTAGCCCAAGGTTTGTTAATCATACAAAAGATAAAAACTCTCCAAGTTACTATGAAGATTTTTGGACATGGAATTTAATTCCTGAGTTTAATGATTTTGTTTTTAATTCGCCAACACCAAAAATTGCATCTGAACTTCTTAATGCAAAAGAAATAAATCTAGTTATGGATAATTGGTTTTATAGAGAAGCAGGCTCTAAATCGAAACCACCTTTTCATCATGATATTTCTTATTTTGATTTTGAGGGCTCAATGTGTGTACTATGGTTACCTTTAGAGCCAGTTAAAAAAGAAGAAGGAATTGCTTGGGTCAAAGGTTCTCATTTATGGAATAAATTATTTTTAAGAACAAGATTTAACGATGGCCATATGGTTGATGGTAAAGCTGGTATAGTTAATGGAAAAAAATATGAAGATACGCCTGATATTTTGAAAAATAAAAATGATTACGAGTTTTTAGAGTGGGATCTTGAGGTAGGAGATTGTGTTTATTTTGACATTAGAACTTTGCATGGAGGATTACATGAAAGTTCTCCAAAATCAGATATTCATAGGTTCACTCTTAGAATGGCTAAAGAACAATCAAAAATTGAATATCGAGGAGATTGGGCTCGTGATGAAAGAGCAATTATGGAGCAAAATGGCTACAAAAATGGGGATGATTTAGCTGGCAAAATGTTTCCAACTTTATTTAAAAATTAATAAAAAAAGTCTTCACATTTTATTTAAAATTAGTAAATAGAGCTCAAAATTTTTAATTAAATTTTTATTTTTTCTCTACCCTTATTCCCCTTTTGTTTCTTCAAAAGGGGAATTTTTTTTAACTAAATTATTTACCTACAGGTCTGTATGCAGATGCAGCTTTTGCAGCTTTCTCTGCAGCTTTATTGAAATCAACAGCTTCCATTATATTCATATCTTCAATTGTGCCAGTTGATTGCATCAACATTTTCATTCCAGCCATGGTTTCGAAATCTGGTCCTTCTATAATAGCGATGAAATCATATGCTCCTCTTAGAGTCATCATATCAATTAGTTTTCCACCAGCTGCTTCAGTTATTTTTTTTGCAGCTTCTTGTCTATTATCAGAAGGGTTCTTTACAAAACCAGCAAGACCTTGAGTTGAGTATTTACCTAATACAACAAACTTCATTCTACCTCCTTTTTTTAAGAATTTATTTTAACATTGTTACAAAAATATTATTATGTTTTAATTGCAAATCTGATACAACCTCTGTTATTAATTCTTTTATGTACGAAAAATTTGGTCAGTTTATTGATGGAAAATGGTCTCCTTCTTCAGACAATAACACGTATGAAGTGATTAATCCTGCAAATGAAGAAGTTTTGGGAAAAGCATCTAAAGCAACACCTGAAGATGTTGATAAAGCATTAAAAGCTGCAGAAAAAGGTTTGGAAGTTTGGAAAAAAACTCCACCTTGGCAACGTTCATATATTATAAGAAGAATTGCTGACAAGATGAGAGAAAAACAAGATGTGTTGGCAAAATGGATGACACTAGAAGTTGGTAAACCTTTTGCAGAAGCAAAAGGTGAAGTAGGTGCAGCTGCAGATATTTTTGAATGGAACGCTGAAGAAACAAAAAGAATTTATGGTCAAACAGTAGAAAGTAGATTTGAAGATACAAGAGTTCATGTTTACTATCAACCAGTTGGAGTTGTTGCAGCATTAACTCCTTGGAATTTTCCATTAGTTTTATCTTCGAGAAAAATTTCTACAGCATTAGCTGCAGGCTGTTCAGTAATAGTTAAGCCGGATACAATCACTCCAGGAACTGTAATGGAACTTGTTGATATTTGTAGAGAGTGCGGAGTTCCTCCTGGTGTTGTTAATTTATTATCAGGTGATCCACCAGCTATTGCTTCTCAATTGATATCATCTGATATTATAAAAAAAATTTCAATAACAGGCTCAACAAGAGTTGGTAAATTAATTTTAAAACAAGCTGCTGATAAGGTTCAAAGAGTGACTATGGAATTAAGTGGTCATTCACCATTCATAGTTTTTGATGATGCTGATTTAAATAAAGCAACAGATATGGCTATTGCTGCTAAATTTAGAAATAATGGGCAGGTGTGTATTTCTCCTAATAGATTTTATGTGCAAGAAAACAAAAAAGATGAATTTACCAATTTGTTTATTGATAAGATTAAAAAATTAAAAATTGGTGATGGTATGGATCCAGAAACACAACTTGGACCTTTAACAACACAAAAAAGATTAAATGAAGTTGAAGCGCTAGTTGAAAAAACAAAACAAGAAGGTGCTAAAGTTTTATTGGGAGGAAAAAGACCATCAGGTTTTAACAAAGGTTTTTATTATGAGCCGACTGTTTTTGATAATGTAAAAGATGATTTTACTATTATGAGAGAAGAGCCATTTGGACCTTTGGTTCCAATGTTATCATTTAAGTCATTTGATGAAGTTATTGAAAGAGCAAACAATAATGATTTAGGTTTATGCAGTTATATTTGCACCAACTCAATGGAGAAAGCTCACAGAACATCAGAGCTAATGGAAACTGGAACTGTAGCTGTGAACACACCGTTAGTTGCAATTGCAGAAGCACCATTTGGAGGAATTAAACAAACTGGCTACGGTCGAGAGGGCGGATCAATGGCTATTAAAGATTATTTAAATGTAAAGTATACGCATCTTGGTATTAAAGGTTGAAGAAAAGAGACTTATATTACGATAGAATTCCCACAAAGTTTTTAAGAGATGATATCAGGCTCCTAGGAAAAATACTTGGAGATGTTTTAAAAGAGCAAGAAGGTGATAAATTTTTCAAATTAGTTGAAGAAATTAGACTATTATCCAAACCAAATTTAAACAATTATGGTTCAAAAAATCCCCATGAAAGACTCTCAAAAAAGATAAAAAGTTTAAATTCAGAAACTATTTTTAAATTAACAAGAGCATTCAATCATTTTTGTAATTTGATGAACCTTGCTGAGGCTCATGATACTTCTCACACTCTTAATGAAATAGAACAAAATAAAAATAAAAAAAGTGACAGCCTTTTTATAGAAGATATTTTTGAAAATTTTTTTAAAAATAAGTCTATTCCTAATAAAAAAATTTATGATTTGGCTCAAAATCTAAAAATAGGAGTAGTTCTTACTGCACATCCAACTGAAGTAAAGAGAAGAACTTTAATTCAAAAGTATGCAAATTTAATTGAGTTACTTGAGCAAAGATATCTATACAAAAATTATCAAAAAAAAATAAATGAAATAGATAAAGCTTTATATAGTGAGATTACAATTATTTGGAAAACAGACGATATAAAAAGATCAAAGCCATCTCCTTTGGATGAAGCTAGATGGGGTTTAGCAATTATTGAAGATAGTTTATGGGACACTATCCCAAGAGTTTATAAAAGATTAAATAAAATTTTTAAGAAAAAATATGGAAAAGATCTTCCAAGAAGTTTTAATCCAATAGAGTTTGGATCTTGGATGGGCGGTGATAGAGATGGAAATCCAAACGTGACCTCAAAAGTAACTGAAAAAGTAATTTTGTTTTCTAGATGGCAAGCAGCAAAATTATATGAGAGAGAGTTAACTAAACTGATTCAAGATTTATCTATGCAAAATTGTTCAACTAAAATTAAAAAAATATCAAAAAATTCGTTTGAGCCTTATAGAGTTTATCTAAGACCTATCAGAGATAAAATTAGAGCCACATATATTAGTATAGAAGAACATTTGAATGAAAATAAAAAACTTAATCAGGATTTATTATTTAAAGACAAATATGAATTAATAAACATATTGAGGGATGTAAGGAAGTCTTTAAATGAAAATAAAGACAAAAGAATTGGTAATTCGGTACTTCTTGATTTATTAAGAAGAACAAGATGTTTTGGCATAAATTTAGCTAAATTAGACATTAGACAAGAATCTTCAAGACACTCTCAATTAGTTTCAGAAATTTTAAAAAATAATTTTAATATCAAATTCGATAATTTTGATGAAGATAAGAAAATTCAATTAATATCAAAATTAATAAATAATAAGAGAAAAATAAAAAACATTAAAATCAAAAATAAACTTAATAAAGAGGTTTGGAATACGTTTGAAGTTATATCCAAACAACCAAATGAATGTTTAGGTGCATATGTAATATCTATGACGTCAAATTCATCAGATATTTTAAACGTATATTATTTACAAAAATTAGCAAAAATTAAACAACCTTTGAGAGTTGTTCCATTACTAGAGACATTAGATGATTTGAAAAATGGTAAAAAAATAATGGAAAAACTTTTCTCTTTAAGTTGGTATAGAAAATTAACTAACCATAAACAAGAGGTAATGATTGGATATTCAGACTCCAGTAAGGATGCTGGAAAATTATCCTCCAGTTGGAACCAATATAAAGTTGAAGAAGAATTAAGAGATATCGCAAAGAAATATAAAATTTCATTAACATTTTTTCATGGAAGAGGAGGCTCTCCAGGAAGAGGAGGTGGACCAATTCAATCTACATTAAAATCACAACCAGCCAATACAGTTAATGGAAAAATTAGAATTACAGATCAAGGTGAAGTTATTCAACAAAAGTACGGTTACAAGCCTTTGGCAGAATATAACTTATGTAGTTATATAGGTAGCGTAATGGAAGCAACTTTAAATCCTCCTCCAAAATCAAAACCACAATGGAGAAATTTAATTGAGAGAATGACAGAATTGTCAACTGCATCCTACAGAAGAGCTATAAATTCAAATGAGGAATTTATAAGATATTTCAAAACAGTAACACCACATAAGGCACTTGGAAAACTTTCAATTGGTTCAAGACCAACAAAAAGAAAAAATGTAGATAATATTCAAAGTTTGAGAGCTATACCTTGGGTATTTGCTTGGACACAGATTAGATTATTGTTACCAGCTTGGTTAGGAACAAGTGAAGCTTTGAGATATGCAGGAATTAAAAAATTTAAAAAAAACTTAAATGATATGCAAAAAAATTGGCCATTCTTCTCTTCAACAATGGATATTCTAGATATGGTTATTTCCAAAGTTGATCCTGAGATATCGATAATTTATGAAAATAATTTAGCAGATGAAAAATTAAAAAGAGTAGGTAAAAAATTAAGATTTCAATTTGATCATTTAGTTAAATTACATAAAAAAATTACTCCAAAAGAGATCTTAAATGAAAGGAAAAAGTTTAGAAAATCTTTATATGTAAGAAATAATTACACAGAAGTATTAAATATTTTACAGGCAAAAATAATGGGTAAATTAAATTCAAAAAAATTAAGTAATTTAGATAGAAAATCACTTGAAGATGCTTTAATGACTTCCATAGCAGGTATATCTGCTGCAATTAAAAATACAGGATAATGTTAGAATTAATTATAGCTTTTGGAGCTGGTTTGATCAGCTTTCTTTCACCATGTGTATTACCATTAATTCCTGGATATATTTCGTTTGTTTCTGGTCAATCACTAAAAGATATTACCGAAAAAAAAGATTTTGATTTAAGCCCTTTAATAAAATTTTGTTTTGGATTTTCTATAGTATTTATAATCTTTGGTGCATCAGCATCGTTTTTAGGAAAAGTTTTACTTCAAAATTCGCAGTCGTTCAGATTGATTGCAGGTTTAGTGATCATATTTTTTTCCTTACAGTTATTAGGTGTTTTTAACTTTGGTTTTTTAAACATGGACAAAAGATTTGATTTTAAAAAATTTGATAGTTTCTTTTTTCCAGTCGTAATTGGATTTGCTTTTGGTTTTGGATGGACGCCATGCATTGGTCCAATTTTAGGATCTATTTTAGCATTAGCTTCAATTGAAGAAACATTGGCAAGAGCAATTTTACTCTTATCTTTTTATTCTTTAGGATTAGCAATACCTTTCATTATATCAGGATATTTAATTCAAAGATTTTTAATTTTTTCAAAAAATATGAATAAGCATATAAATACTATTTCAAAAGTTGGAGGAACTTTATTATTAATCACTGGAATATTGATTTTAACAAATAAATTGCAATTCTTAGGATTTTATTTATTAAACACCTTACCATTCTTACAAAGTTTTGGTTAAAAACTATTATGAAAATTTATCAAATAGATTCAAGTGCAAGAAAAAAAGGCTCAACTTCAAGAGCCTTAGCAAAAAAACTTTTAGATAAAATTAAAAAACCAGAAGATGAAATAATTTATAGAGATTTAGATGATGAAATGCTTTTTGTATCTGGATTAACAGAGTCTGGTATGAACATAGATGAAAAAGATCAAACATCTGAACATAAAAAGATGTTTGAGTTATCCGACAAACTTGTCTCTGAACTTAAAGAGAGTGATATTATAATTATATCAGCGCCAATATATAATTATGGTCCTCCAGCAACTCTTAAAGCATGGTCTGATCTTGCTGCAAGAGTAGGTGAAACTTTCAGATTTAAACCTAATGGAAGAAGAGAAGGACTTTTAAAAAACAAAAGAGCGTATTTGGTTATTACTTCTGGCGGAACAAAATTAAATAGTAATGAAGATTTTCTAACACCATGGTTAAAGTTTATCCTAAATTTTTTTGGTATAGAAAAAATAGATGTTATTAGTGCAGATCAAATGGCTTTAGACTATGAAAAATCTATTTCTGAAGCTGAGAAGCAAATAGAAAATTTGAAATAATGAATAAAGTAGAAAAAATTAATTATAAACTTTATTCCAGTTTTTTAAGTAAATTAGCTAAAGAATTAACTAATTTCTATTATTCAAAATTAAACAAAACTTTTAAAATTTCAAACAAGTTAAAAGGAAAAGGTTATGATCCTGTAACAACTTCAGATAAAGCATTTGAAAAATTTATAAGATCAAAAATTAATAAAAAATTTCCAGATCACCAAATCATAGGAGAAGAGTTTGGATTTAAAAGATCTAAAAGTGACTATTCATGGGTTATTGATCCAATAGATGGAACTAGATCTTATGTCATTGGCAATCCAACTTGGAGTAATTTAATTTCATTAAATTACAAAGGTCAGCCTGTAGTTGGTTTGGCAAATTTTCCAATATTAAAAAAATTTTATTTTAATGCTTCAAATAAAATTTCTTTTGTTGTTGAAAATGGAAAAAAGAGAAAACTTAAAGTAAATTCATCAGCAAAAATGAATAACGTTAAGGTTTCAGCTGCTTTTCATAATTATTTAACTCCAAATAAATTAAAAAAAATTCCAAAAATATTAAAACTTATGCAATTTCCATGTGTAGACGCTCTAAGCTATTCTCATTTTGCTGATGGAAAACTTGATATAGTTGCGCAATGTTCAAATAAAATTTGGGATATCCACCCATTAATTCCTATTATCAGAGCTGCAGGTGGAATTGTTACAACTTGGGAAAATGAAGATCCATCAAAAGCTGGTCACATACTTTGTTCAGCTAATAGAAAATTACACAATAATTTTTTAAAACTATTAAAACCTGTTGCAAAATAATTAGTTTAGTTTTCCTAAATAGTTTACCATTACAACACCAATGATAATTAGAATAATACCGATCGTGCCATATAGATTAGGAACTTGATTAAATTTAAGAACTGCAAACAAAACAACACCTGTTACGGTCAGTCCGCTATAGGTTGCATAAGCAAAACCAACTGGCAGAGCAGACATTGCTTTAGCTATTGAAAACATGGTAACACACATAAATAGAATACATAATATTGAAGGTGTTAATTTTGTAAAACCTTCTGAAATTTTGGCAAAACTATTTGAAGCTATACCAAAAATAATTCCATTAGCTAAAAATAAATATCCTAGAAATGGTTTCATAATTCATAATAATGAATTTTTGAATACTTTTGAATAATAAATAATTTAATTATTAAACAATTTGATATTCAAAGTTTTGAGTTGTTTCATTTATTTGCAACAGTTTTGCACCATTTTTGCTATGAAACTTTGTTGCCATTTCTGTAAGAGGAGACAGAGTTACAAGACGATTTAAATGATTAGAAGTTTTTATCTTTTTAAAAACTTCTTTAACGATTAATTTACCACCACCTTTTTTCTTAGACCAAACTGTATAAGCTATTGCAATTTGACCAACATTTTGATCTCTCATTGCACTTTGTAAAAATGCGTCGTGACTGAATTTATCAAGTTCTTCAACTGTCTTTGGTATTTCATTGGTATATGCAAAACACATAACAGCATGGATTTCACCCCCATATTCAACTCCAAATATTTTTCTTCCATAGTTTGATCTAAACTCATTATCCAATTCTGGTCTTACAGGATCTTCAGATGTATCACATTCATTGAGTTCAATTAATTTTGCACCCTTAACCCAATCAAAAAAATTTGTAACTTTATCTTTTAAAAATTGTTGTTGTTTTATTATTTTTGCTCTTATTTTGTTTGTTTCTTTAACCATTTATTTTTTTATCTTTTAATTGCTGGTAATCTTATCTACAAATTTTTGCACTAACGGAGCCACTATTGTTGTTGCTATCATTGCTACAGGTAGACTTATTGACCAAGCTTTTAAAAATCTTTTAAAATAAAGTTCATCATAACCTGTATTTATAAAAGTTATAATTAGTGTCATCATCAAACTCATTCCAAAACCCATAAAAAAAATGAATAAAAATTTGGAATATTTTTTTGAAATCATTTTTATTAAAAATAGAAAGAATTTCTTTTTTATTTATTAAGAAAGTTTTGTTGCACCAGTTTCTAAAGAAATAATTTTTCCATCTTTGTATTTGTAAACTGCAAGTACAGCTTCTTTGTTACCATCATTAAAAGTTACAAATGAGTGGTGAACACCAACTTCATTATTTTCATAGATAACTCTATTTTTTTCTTGATTAATATCACCGCTCATTGCCCATTTGATAACATCATTTTTGCTTAAAGAATTTCCTGATTTATGCATGGTGAATTTAAAATCATCGTGCAAAAGCTCATTCATAACCTTTTCATCTTTATTCTTTATTGCATTGATATATTTTTCTAATACTGACATGACTCACCTTTTAGTAAATAATATAAATTTTATCTGCAAATCCATAGCACATTAATGCGCTTAGAATTGTTAAAATTAATGGAGCATAGATAGCCTCATCTGAAGTTTTATCTGTATGCCCAAGTTTATTTATTTTTGTATTATAAAAACCAACAATGAACGCAGATAGATTTTGTAAAAATATAACGTTAAAAAAAGCCCATGTATCATCTAGACCATTAGGTCTAATGAATCCAACATAGATAGCCATAATTACAGAGCCAAAAAATATTGATCCAAAAAATCTGACCATTCCAGCACCAGTATCATCAATGCCATATTGATCTAAAAAGGATTTAGTTTGGAAGACACATCTAAATCCATAATAAGCAAATCCTATAAAATGAATTATAAAGATTGCAAAGAAAATTATTCCATTAAATTTTTCAAACATATTATTCCTTTCTTAATTTAATAAACACCAGAGTTTACTATTTTTAGTATTTCTTCTTTTGAATTTGAGATTGTTTTGTAGACAAAATCATCACATTTTTTAACTTTATCTTTATCATAGGGTTGCCCATATAGTTCATCTACTATAGCTAATAGATCCTTATTTAACTTATCCTCGTTAAGCCCTGCCTTTAATAAATGAGAATTGAGAAACTTTTTAGCAGCTATTGAATGAACTATCTTGTCTAATTCTAATTGACCTTGTGGTATCATGCTATAAGCATAATAAATTCCGGTGCAATCAACCAATTGTTTTTGATCTTTTGTTTCTGCAAATGAACAAAATGGATAAATTAAAATCCCTAAAATTATAAAAGTTTTTTTAATCATTGAAAATTATCCTAAATTCATCTTGCATTGTTCCTTCTTTAAATACACCTTCCATTTTTTTCATAAGTTCAGCATATTTTGGATCCGAGGACATGTTTGAGTCTCTTTCCATCGCTTTTTCATCAAAATGCTCACCAATAACAGTTTCCCTTATTGCTCTTGGGTTACCACCAATTTGTATTGAAAAATAAACCTCATGATCTGGATAATGTTTCTTTCTTACCTCAGCTAAGCCTTTTGATATTTCCATAGCTTCACTTAGCTTGTGATCATAAACACCGATTGTTCTTGTATATATTGCCTTCATTATTTATTTCCCTATTAAGTATTTAATTTAATCCTTCACAAAGTAAAAATGTACTTTTAGGATCAGTATTTTCTCTTCTGTGACCAACAATATTTTGGTATGCCTCTGAATTGTACCATTCTAATGCTTTTTCTTTATTTGGAAATTCACCGACAACGGCTACAGAAGGCTCGTCACCCTCAATAATTAATTTATTTGGATTAACTGCAAGAAATTTTCCACCAAAAGGTTCAAGTGTTTCTGCAACTTTACCTGCATATTCTTTAAAAAACATATCTTGATTAGTAACTTTTGGCATTGCAACTATATAAACTTTGGTCATTCAGGCTCCTTTTTTTATGAAGTATTGTATTTTTAAATATATTTTATTACTTGTTAAAATCCATTACATCGTCATTACACTCAACGAATTTGTGAGGTTCAAAAAAATCATTCATTTGACCTAGTTGATTTTTTATAGCTTCAGGATCAGTTCCTTTCCACCAGCAAAACATCTCCATAGTATCCCCTGGAGTATTCCAAGTCATTTGACATGCTGCTTTATCACTTGTCATTGATTTAACAATATCTTCCATTTTCATTGAAGCTACTGTTTCAGTAAATTTATCTTTCATTTCTTTTGATTTAAAAGTGTGCGTTACCATATAGTTTTTCATATTTTCTCCTTTTTGTAACTAACTTAAGACTAATCTATATTGAAAGTGTAACTGTTTTATTACAATGCTGCTATGTGCATTATAGCCAATTTGGAAAAGGTAGGTTTTTTGACTGTAAAAATTCTTTATTAAACATCTTCGAGTTGTATTTGTCTGATTTATCACAGAGAATTGTAACAATTGTTTTTCCAGGCCCAAGTTCTTTTCCAAGTCTAATTGCACCAGCAATGTTAATTCCACAACTTGTTCCTAAACTTAAACCCTCATTCTGAATTAGATCATATAAAATTGGTAAAGCTTCTGTGTCTTCAATTGAATAAGCATCATCTATTTTTGCATTTTCAAAGTTTTTTGTAACTCTGCTTGATCCTATTCCTTCTGTAATAGATCCACCCTCAGATTTTAGTTCACCATTCTTTATATAGTTATAAAGAGCAGACCCTTTTGGATCTGATAAATAAATTTTGATATCTTTGTTTTTTTCTTTTAATGCATTACTTACCCCTGAAATAGTTCCTCCAGTACCTGAAGAACAGACAAATCCATCAATTTTTCCATCTAACTGTTCCCAAATTTCTCTTCCAGTTCCCTCGTAATGACCTTTTGCATTAGCTGTATTATCAAATTGATTAGCCCAAACTACTCCGTTATTATTTGTTGGTCTTAATTCATCAGCTAGTCTCCCAGCAATTTTCACAAAATTATTTTCATCTTTATATGGTTTTGGCGCAACCAATCTAAGTTCAGCACCTAAATTTCTTAAAGTATCTTTCTTTTCTTGTGTTTGATTGTCATTCATTACAATAATAGTTTTATATCCTAATGAATTCCCTAAAAGTCCTAAACCAATTCCAGTATTTCCTGCTGTTCCTTCAACAACAATACCACCTTTAGAAATTAAATTTTTTTCCTGAGCATCTTTTAACAAAGCAAGTGCTGCTCTATCTTTGACTGAACCACCTGGATTTAAAAATTCAGCTTTACCATAAATATTACAGCCAGTAATTTCTGAGGCAGCTTTTAATTTGATTAACGGTGTATTCCCAATTGAATCTATAAAATTATTTTTTATATTGCTCATTTTTTATCTTCATCAGTTACAGCATAAGGTTTGAAACCTTTTGTTGCATCACCAACTTTAGTTGCAGGTATACCAGCCATAATAGATTTTTCTGGCACATCTTTTGTTACAACTGCATTAGAACCAATTAGAGAATTTTTTCCAATTATAATTGGACCCAAAACTTGAGCACCTGACCCAACTACAACATTATCTTCTAATGTAGGATGTCTTTTTGTGTTTCTTTGTTCATTTGAGTTTATGCTTGGAGCAACACCTCCTAAAGTAACATTGTGATAAATAGTTACATTATTTCCAATTTTAGAAGTTTCACCAATAACAACTCCCATACCATGATCTATGAATAAATTTTTTCCAATATCTGCACCCGGATGAATTTCTATACCAGTTAAGAATCTTGAAAATTGAGAGAAAATTCTAGCAATCAAATCAAATTTTGCTTGATAGAAAAAATTTGCAATTCTGTGAAAAAAAACTGCTTTAACACCTGGGTAAGTTAAAATTAAACTTATTTTTGACTTAGCAGCAGGATCTCTATCAATTATTGATTGTAAATAATCATTCATAACAATTTTGTCCGGTTGATATCAATCGGAAGATGCATATATAATGACTAATTAAGTAATTAAAAGACATATTATGTACAAAAATACTAACTGCTTTCATCTAGCAATCCCATGTGGAGATTTAGAAAAAGCTAAAAAATTTTATAGCGAGTCTTTAGGTTGTAGACTTGATAATGCAGATCAAGAATGGGCTGATGTAGATTTTTGGGGCAATGAATTAACTCTTCATGCAAGTGAACATAAGTTAGACAATGAAAGGCATGATGTAGATATGGGCAATGTGTCAGTTCCACACTTTGGGGTACATTTATCTAGAAAAGATTTTGATGCTTTGAAAGCAAGATTAAAAGAAAGAGGTGTTAAGTATTATGACGAGCCTTATTTGAGATTCAAAGGCACTAAGTACGAACAAGAAACTTTCTTTGTAAAAGACCCTAATGAAAATATTTTAGAGATCAAAACTCTAACAGCAAATCCAGAATAATTTTTTAAAGAAAAACAAGGTATTATTTTGTCCAAAGGAACAAATAAATTCTTTGACTAGCATCTTCAATTTTAGTTAACATTGGTTTTTAATTATAATTAAGGAGAGAGATAAAATGAGAATAATTAAGTCTACACTTGTAGCTGGATTAATTTCTTTATTAACTGCATTTTCATCATTCGCTGAAAAAGTTAAAATTGGAGATCCAGGTTGGACAGGTGCAACTGCTATAGCAAATTTACTTGCAGCAGTAGTTAATGATAAAATGGGTGGAGAAGCAGAATTAGTTCCAGGTAATAATACTGCAATTTATGCAGCTATTGAAAGAGGGAAAGGTGAGATTGATGTTCACCCTGATATCTGGCTACCAAACCAAGAAGCTTATACTAATGACTTAGTTCCTAAAGGAGCATTAAAGTTAAGTAGCAAACCTTATGAAGGAAACCAAGGTTACTGTGTAACACAAGACTTCGCTAAAAAAATGAACATCACTTCTATCTTTGATTTAGGTAGACCAGAAGTAGTTAAAGCTATGGACAGTGATGGAAATGGTAAAGGTGAGTTTTGGATTGGTGCAGACGGTTGGGCTTCAGCTAACGTAAATGAAATCAAAGTAAGAGATTACAAATTACTTGATGCTGGAATTGAGCCTATCAGAGCAGCAGAAGCAGTTAAGAATGCTAGAGTACTAGACTCCATTAAAAAAGGGGAAGGTTATGCATTCTATTGCTACAAACCTCATGCAATCTGGGGAATGGCTGATGTAGTAATGTTAGAAGAGCCAAAACATGATCCTGCAAAATATAAAATGGTACAACCAAAAGCAGACCCTGATTGGAAGAAAAAATCTTACGTTGCTTCTAAAGATGCTCTAAAGCAAATCCAAATTGGATGGGCTACCTCTTTAGAAAAACAATCACCAGCTATTGTTGAATTTTTCAACAACTTTCAATTAACAGCAGATGATGTTTCATCTATGGCATATGCAATCTCAGTTGAGAAAAAAGATCCAGCTGCAGTTGCTAAAGCTTGGATGGATGCGAATAAATCTACTGTTGATGGTTGGTTAGGTTTATAATTTTCAAACAAATCTTAGACCCGGCAGTTTAACTGCCGGGTTTTTCATATAAAATTTTCTTATGTCTAAAGAAACAGTCGGTTGTGAAATTAAAATCGAAAACGTTTGGAAAGTTTTTGGCAATACTGACAAAGATGCTTTAGATGCTATTCAAAATAAAAATATTTCAAAACAAGAAGCTTTAGAAAAATATAATTCTGTTATTGGTGTATCCAATGTTTCATTTGATGTAAATCCAGGTGAAATTTTTTGTGTCATGGGTTTATCAGGAAGTGGTAAATCAACATTAGTTAGACATATCAATCGATTGTTAGAACCTACCTCAGGAAAAATACTAATTGATGGTCAAGATGTAATGAAACTTGAAAAAGAAAAACTTCAAGATTTCAGAAATAAAAAAATTGGAATGGTTTTTCAAAACTTTGCACTAATGCCTCATCGATCAGTGATTGATAATATTGCAATGCCTTTAGAAATAAGAGGTGTAAACAAAAATAGAAGATACGATCAAGCCAATAAAATTTTAAATATTGTAGAGCTTCAAGGTTGGGGAAATAAATATGCGCACGAACTATCTGGTGGTATGCAACAAAGAGTAGGTTTAGCTAGAGCTTTAGCTGCAGATCCAGAAGTATTGTTAATGGATGAACCTTTTAGTGCGTTAGACCCATTAATTAGAAGACAATTACAGTTTGAGTTTATTAAACTCTCAAAACAAATGAAGAAAACAACTGTTTTTATTACCCATGATTTAGATGAGGCAGTAAAAGTTGGACATAGAATTGCAATTATGAGAGATGGAAAGGTAATTCAGGTTGGAACACCTGAGCAAATTGTAACAAAACCTGCTGATGAATATGTTGAGGATTTTGTAAAAGGAATTTCAAGATTAAAAGTTGTTGAAGCTAAATCAATTATGACATCGATTGATCAGTTTAAAAAAGAGAATGGCAAATTACCAGATAAAACAATTAAGATGAAGGAAAGTGATATTCTCAGTAAATTAATTGAACAATCAGTAACAAATAATGCATCATTAATTATCACTGATAAAAATGATAACGATGTTGGAGTAATAACCCAACAAGAATTACTTAAATCAGCAGTAGAAGGACAAGATGAGTAATTTAGAAATACAAAATAAAGATGAGATAAGAAATTTTGTAAAGACTAATCAAGATTATTATATCAATAACTTTGAAGCTATTGGTAATAGTTCAAAATATGTATTTTCGTTTAATATCGCGGCAACTTTATTAGGTTCTGTTTGGTTTGGTATTAGAAATATTTGGAACTATGCACTAGCCTTTCTAATAATCGAGACATTTGCGATCGTTCAAATAATAAGAGGGTTTTTTGGTAACATTAGCGCTGAAGCTTATGAGAAAATAGAAAAAATTGAGGCAACCATTGCTTTTAGAAAGAAGCAACTTCAGGCGGCTATAGAAAATAACCCTGATAAAGTTGAAATGTTTGAGAGGACAATTGCTTCTTTGGAAAAATCAGTAAGTGAATTTTTAGCTGAAGCTCAAAGAGTAGAAGCTTCAGGAGTTTGGATAGCAGTTGGAGGAATTTTATTATTTATTGTCATTAGAATTGTTCAAGGAATGTTTGCAAATACTATTCTAGAAAAAAGATTTTCTGAATGGTTATCAAACAAAACTTTAAGTCCTGGTATGGAAATCAAAAACTTTTTAATTAGTGGAGTATTTTCATTAGTAATTATTTTATTTTCAACAATTCATTATAGCTTTCCAAATTATATGGATGTAATGAAGGATTTTCCTACTCATCCAGATATTAGACTGAATTCAATAGCAGGAGTAGAAGGTGCATTTGATTATTTAGTTTTAAAAGGAGAGAGAGTATTTGATGCAATTACTTTTGGAATTAGATCGGTATTAGACTCATTAGAATTATTATTTGTTAAAACACCTTGGATAGTAATTATAAGTGCAATTGTTTTATTAACAGGTTTATCTGCTGGAGCTAAGGCTGCAATTTATTCAGCTGCATTTTTAGCTTATATGGGTTTCTTAGGTTTTTGGATTAAAGCGATGACAACACTAGCATTACTTGGAACTGCAGCATTATTAAGCATAGTAATTGGTATTCCACTTGGAATTTATTGTTCAACTCGTCCAAGATTTTATTCTTTTATAAGACCTATTATGGATTTCATGCAAACAATGCCAGCGTTTGTATTTATGATTCCAGTTATTGCATTCTTTGGAACTGGAAAGGTTGCTGCAGTTATTATTACAATGATCTTTGGTGGAACACCTGTTGTAAGATTAACAGTTTTAGGTTTAAGAGGAGTACCTCAAACAATAAGAGAAGCAGCAATTGCTTATGGCGCATCTAAATGGTATCTACTTACAAAAGTTGATATTCCACTTGCAATGCCAACAATACTTGCAGGTGTAAACCAAACTGTAATGTTAAGCTTAGCAATGGTTGTTGTTGCGTCGCTAATTGGTGCTAAAGGATTAGGCCAAGATGTATTAGAAGCGCTTCAGTATGCAAATGTTGGCCAAGGTATACTTGCAGGTATAGCTATATTATTTGTTGCTTTATTATTAGATAGGATTGTACAAGGTAAGAAAAGAGTTTAATAGAGCCTAATGGAGTTTTTGTTATTAGGTTTTTTCACTAGCCTAAGTCTGATCTTAGCTATAGGACCTCAAAATGTTTTTGTAATAGAACAAGGTTTAAAAAAACAATATGTTTTTTTAGTCTGTCTGATCTGTTCAATATCTGATTGCATTCTAATTTTTGTTGGTATTTTTTTATTTCATTATTTCAGTCAATATTTCAATTCATTCATTGAGTTATTATTTAATATCGTACTATTAGTTTTTTTAGGCCATTTTATTTATTCAAAATTTAAAACACGTAATGAATATGTAGATTTAAATCAGAACAAAAATACTATCCCAGTAATTAATATTGTACTTAAAACATTGGGTTTTACTTATTTAAATCCACACGTTTATTCAGATACTATTTTTATTTTAGGAAACTTTTCAAAAAATTTTGATATAACTCAAAAAATAATTTTTGGGATAGGTGCTTCATCAGCCTCATTTTTGTTTTTCTTTTTATTAGGCAATGCATCAAATTATTTTTCGCAATACTTAAATAGTAAAGAAATATGGAAAGTAATTAATTGGATAATTATAGGAATTATGAGTGTGTTAACTCTTTATGTTTTAAGAGAAATATATATTTCAATTATTTAAAAACTCTTCAATAATTTTATTTACTTTGTCAGGCTCTTCTAAATGAGCGTTATGACAACAGCCATTAATAACTTTAAGTTCATTATTCGGAATATTCTTACTTAAAGTTTCTACTTGTCCATAATTGTATGAAACATCTTTATCTCCCCAAATAATAAGAGTTTTATTTTTAATATTTTTTAAATTTGAAAAACCATTCCAATTTTTCATTGCATGAAGAGCATTATTAGCAGTTTCTTCAGAAACATTTTTTGCTGCATTTTCACACAGATAATATTCTTTATCATCATGTCCTTTAACAAACCATTTAGCTGGTACTCTATCTATAAACTTTTTAATACCTTCATCTTTTAATCTTAAAATAGATTCATCCATTGTTTCAAATCTACCCGGTATGTCACCAATAGAACTCGTTGCAAAACAGATTAATTTTTCAACTTTATCACCTAAAATTTTTGCTATTTCTTGAACAATCATTCCTCCCATTGAATGACCTATCAAATAAAATTTATCAATATTCTTTTGTTCAACTATATTTATAATAAATTTTGCCATATCGTTGATTGAATTTAATGATTGAGCTTTAAAATTTTCACCGAAACCAGGTAAGGCAGGTGAAATTATTCTATAATTTTTTTTAAAGTATTCTTTTTGATATCGCCACATTTCAGATGAACCAAGAAAACCATGAACAAAAACAAAAGGATAACCACTGCCATTATCGTCGATAAAGATATTACTCATGCAAAGATTTTATCATAAATCTTAAATCTTTGTTGTTTGAAATTACACATAATGAACACTTGATAAATTTGAAAAATTAAATTTTATAATATCTTAAATTATGGTTAAAAAACTAGTTAATGTTACACGTAATGGATCAATTGAAAGTGAACACTATGGCCATGGTGTAATTGTAGACTCATCTGGAAAAATTTTAAAAGAATGGGGTGATAGTTCTCATCTCATATATCCAAGATCTTCATTAAAACCTATTCAGTCACTCAATCTTTATAAAGATGGATACATGGAAAAAGCAAACTTATCAGCTAAACAAATTGCATTTTCAACGTCTTCTCATTTTGCAGAAGTAATTCATCAAGAATTAATTTTAAAATGGTTAAAAGAAATTAATACTGATGAAAGTAAACTTGCATGTGGTGAAGATTGGCCTTGGCAATTACCAGAAAAGTTTAAAGCTTATGATAAATATAAAAAAAGAAGAAAAATTTTTCATAACTGCTCAGGAAAACATTGCGCTCACTTAGCAGTTTGCTTAGATAGAGATCTATCCATTGAAAATTATAATTCACCTGATCACATCATACAGAAAGAACTTTTTTCAATGATAGAAGATTTAGCTGACTTCAAATTAGATAAAGTAGGAGTAGATGGGTGTACTCTTCCAAATCCATTGATGCCTATAAAAAAATTTGCTCAACTACTTGCTAACTTTGCAGATTTTAAAAAACTGGGAGAACTAAATGATATTGCTGAAAAAATTTATAATTCATGTGTTAGTGAACCAGAATATGCTGGAGGGAAAGAAAGTGATAATTCAATTCTAACTAAAATATTAAATAAAAAAGCTTTTTTTAAAAATGGAGCAGAAGGCGTTTTTGCTGCAATTATCCCTGAACAAAAAATTGCTGCTGTTGTAAAAATAGTTGATGGAAACTCAAGAGCTTCCTCAACTGCTATAGCTGGAATGATATCAGAGCTAAATCTTATAAATAAAAATGAACTAGAAAGTTTTTTGAATAAACCAGTTTATAATTCTACAGATCAAACTGTTGGAAGTATTTCTTGGTGCGGTTAGTTTGAATAACCGTATTTTTTCAGTCTCACATCACCAGTTCTTGCATGCGCTTCCATACCTTCATATCTAGATATTCTTGCAGCAGCTGCACCAACTAATTCAGTAGACTCTTTAGTCATTCTTTGGAAACTTAAAGTTTTAATAAATTTTCCAACAAATAATCCACCTGTGTATCTTCCTGCACCTTTAGTAGGAAGAATGTGATTTGTACCTGAACATTTATCACCATAAGCAACTGTAGTTTCTTCACCAACAAATAAAGATCCATAATTAGTCAATCTTTCATGGAACCATTTTAAGTTTTCAGTTTGTACTTCTAAGTGTTCTGGAGCATACTCATCACTTACTTGAACCATCTCTTCATCGGTATCACATAAGATTACTTCTCCATAATCTCTCCATGCAGCATCAGCATTTTGTCTAGGTACTTCTGGGAGTTCAGCGATTAATTCTGGAACTCTCTTCATTACTTTTTCTGCAAGCTCTTTACTTGTTGTGTATAACCAACAAGGAGAGTTATATCCATGCTCAGCTTGACCTACTAAGTCAACTGCAACAATTTCAGGATCTGCTTTTGCATCTGCAATTATTCCAATTTCAGTTGGACCAGCAAATAAATCTATACCAACTTTACCAAATAAAATTCTTTTTGCTTCAGCTACAAACTGATTACCAGGACCAACAATAATATCAGCAGGTGGATTGTTAAATAATCCATTAGTCATTGCAGCAATAGCTGGAACACCACCTAAATTTAAAATTACATCAGCACCACAAAGATCAGCTGTATAAACAATAGTAGGGTGAGCTCCAACACCTTCTTTTGGAGGACTACAAGCTATAATATTTTTTACGCCAGCAACTTTTGCAGTTGTAACACTCATTACCGCTGACGCTATATGAGCATATCTTCCACCAGGTATATAACAACCAGCTGTATTTACAGGAACTAATTTTTGACCAGCATACAATCCATCAGACAGCTCAACTTCAAAATCTTGTCCATAGTTTTTTAATTGTGCTTCTGCAAATTTTCTTACACGATCATAAGAAAATTGAATATCGTCTTTAGTTTTTTGATCTAAAGTTTTTTTTATTTCTTCAATTCTTTCTTTTGAAACAATAATTTCACCATCATATTTATCAAATTTCTTTGTAAGATCTATGCAACCTTGTTCTTTAGTATTTTCTAAATCTTTTAAAAGATCCTGAACGATACCAGTTGTTTTTGTGTCATCTGTTGATGATGTTTTTGGTGATTTTTTTAAATAAGTTATTGCCATTATTGTTCCTTTAAATTTTTAATAAAAGTGTTTTAGACAATTTAAATTTTATTTCAATGAAACTTTTAGTCTAATGCAACTACAGCTGCAGCAATTGACGCTAATCTTGCTTGAGCTTCATCTGATCTACTAGTAATCACTATTGGAACTTTTCCTCCAACAACTACACCTGCTGCACATGCACCACAAAAATAAATCATCATTTTAACCAATGAATTACCAGCTTCAACGTTTGGAACTAACAAGACATCAGCATCTCCTGCAACACTATTTTTTATACCTTTTATTGCAGCAGATTTTTTTGAGATACAGTTATCAAATGCTAAAGGTCCAAAAATATCTGCATCAAGATTTTCTTCTTTTGCTAACTTTGTAAGTTCTGCAGATTCTACTGAGCTTGGAACACTTTCTATCACTTCTTCTGTTGCAGATAAAAGCGCAATTTTTGGCTTATTTATTCCAATCCGATTTGAAAAGTTTACAACATTTTTTAAAATATGCATTTTTGTTTTAAGATTAGGTAATACATTTAAAGCACCATCAGTAATAATTAATGGTTTATCATCTTTGTTAATTGTCATATGCCATATATGACTTAATCTTGTTTTTCCTATTAACCCGTATTCTCTTTTAAGAACTTCTTTCATAAGAATATCAGTGTGAATATGACCTTTAACAATAATCTTTATTTCATTCTCACTTGCAAGTTTTGCAGCAATTGGTGCAGTATTATTTTCAACTGGTTCATCGATAATTTCATATTTTGAAATATCAAAAGTTAAATCTTCTGCACATTTTTGAATTTCTTTTTTATCTCCAATAAAAACTGGCACAATTAAATTTTCATTAACTGCATCTTGAACTGATAACATTGCCAAAGGCTTTCCGGCATTTACTATGGCAGCTTTAACACCTTTCTTTTTTGATGAATAGTCAAGAAGGTTGTTCGGGCATAAAATTTCTTTATTTGATAGCATGGAAAATACTTATATGTGATTTTTAATTTATATATAGTTTTTTTTAAGATCTTAAAAGTCTTATATCTTCAGCAATATTTGCAGGTATATTAATTTCTTTTTTTGAATTAATTTGAAATCTCTTAAATTTATTTTGTCCTGGATATAGAATTTCTTTTACTCCTTTAATTTTTGGAAGTTTTTTTATTACTCTAATGTTTTCTTTTATTCTTTGACTGTAGTTATTTACAAATAGGTTAGGTTTAAAAGTAAAAAATAAATGACCAATATTTTGTGGTCCTGAAAAATCATCAAATGGATCTTTTACTTTACCAGCATGATTACCGCCTGTTAAAACGCCACTTAAAATATCAACCATCCAAGCTAAACCTGACCCTCTAAAGCCAGCAATTGGTAACTGAACTCCTTTAAGAGCTTTTCTAGCATCTGTTGTTGGTTTCCCTTTATTATCAAGTGCAACACCTTCAGGTATTTTTTGATTATTTCTTGCAGCTACTCTAATTTTACCTCTGTTAATCATTGATATAGATGTATCTAGTATAAAAGGAACTTTGGATCCCGTTGGTGTTCCAAAACAAATTGGATTTGTTCCAAATAAACTTTTTAATGCACCATGAGGAGCAACAGCAGGGGGTGCATTAGTAAATATCATTGTTACTAAATTTTTCTTTGTTGCTTGTTCAGCGTAGTACCCAGATAAACCATAGTGACCGCTATTTTTTACTCCTACTAATCCAATTCCTGTTTTTTTTGCATTCTTAATGGCTGTCTTTATTGCAATGTCTGCAGCTACAAATCCAATACTATCATTTGCATCTATTTGTGAAATTGATTGAGAAATATTTTTGATTTTTATCTTAGGTTTTGCATTGATAACTTTTTTTTTTATTCGATCACAATACATTTTAAGTCTAGATAAACCATGACCGTAAGCTCCAACTTGTTCTGCATTTATTAGAGCATCTGCACAAATTTTTGCATGTTCTGAACTTAATTTATGTTTAATAAAAATTTCTTTTACTATTAATTTGATTTTGTTTGGCTTCATTTGCCTTTATTTCTTATTTTTTCTTCACAGAATTCTTTAGCTTCTTCGGCATTATTAAATGTTACTTCTTTATCTAATTGGCTACCAGCCATACATGCTTGAACAGCTCTTTTAAAGTTATGATCACTAAAGTTCATTATCACAACCACTGCAATAACAAGAAAGATAAAGATAAGAATGTTCTTAACCATTATCCTTTTCCACGCCATGGGATATATTTATCTATAAGTTTTCTCAATGTGATATCAAATAAAAGACCCAATAATCCCATAATAAAAATAGTTATCCAAATAACTTCATATTGGAAATATTTTTTGGCAACGTTTTCAACAAAACCTATTCCTGTTGTACCTGCTAAAAACTCAGCTGCAACCAATGTTCCCCAACACATACCAACAGCAACTCTAATTCCTGTTAAGATTTCTGGTAAAGAGTTTGGAAAAATAACATATCTTAATATTTGTTTCTTTGATGCACCAAGAGAGTGGGCTGCATGAATTTTTGAAAGTTGCGTTCCTGAAGCACCAGCTCTTGCTGAAATAATCATAATTGATAATGAAACCATGAATAATAAAAATATTTTTCCAGAATTATCAATTCCTAAAACTGAAATAATTAAAGGAGCCCATGCTAAAGGAGGAACAGGTCTATACAATTCAATTAATGGATCAAAGAAACCTTTAGCAAATCTATTTAATCCCATAAACAATCCAAGTGGAACACCAATTATAATTCCAAATACCAATCCTAAAAATACCCTCATGAAAGAATCCCAAATATGTCCATAGAGAACTGGTACCTTAAATAATTCAAAATCACCTGTTACAAGTTTTAAAACTCCACCTTTAAAGTTTTGTTCAACTTTTCCGTCCTTAGTGTGAACTGGGTATTCACCAGGTAAAATATCTGCAATCCAATCAGGTAAAATGAACCCAATCATTTTACTTACATCAACCATCTCAATCCAAAGAAGAGGAATATCTTTATAACCAACACTAGGCTTAAGCATTAAAATAAATTTATTAAAAGTATCTGATGGTTTAGGCAACCATCTTCCAGAACCTTGTTCTGAACAGTTATCACCACTTGCAACTATTGTTCCTGTTGGGAAGAAAATAATATCTATAAATCTTAATCCACCCTGAACATCTCTTTGAGCTTTATCAAATTCAACTATTGCTTTTTGCAAACCATCTAAAGCATTTGGGGGATAAATACTTGCAAATTCAATTCTTCTTGCAATCTTTACAATATCTTTTGCGTAAGTTGATGCAACTTCTTGATTGTCACCAAGACTTTTTCTGTATGCTTTAACATCATCTTTAATTTGTTTTATTGAATTTTTAAATTGTGGATTGTGATTTCTTAATTTGAAAAATTTATCACTTATTATCTTTAGCTCTTGAGCAGCAGCATTAAATTTTAATCCTCTATCAGTTGCAGGAACTGTAGGTACTTCTATAGTGTTCTCAATTGAACCACTTCCAGCATCAACTTTAACTAAACTCCATCCACCTTGTTCTTCAACAGCTTTTAGTCTAGTTGCTCTCTCAGAGTCTGTTTCAAAAGGATAATCTGGCTTTTGGAAATTTGAAGTAAGAAAGTTGATTTCTTCTGTAATTTCATCAATTTGTCTTCTAGTTTCCATCTCCATTAATTCATCATTGGTTAATAATGGAATTAGATTGATTGTATTATCAGTAAAAGAAATTAACTGAGTTTTTTCTTGGTTGTTTAAAACAGATGAATTTTCAATCTCAATTTTAACTTCTTTTAAATTTTTGTTTTCATTTTCAATTTGATAAGTGCTTTTGAATTGACGTTCTGCTATTGGAAACTGATACTTTAAACCAAGTAAAGAGTCATTTACTTTAGCAACTTGGCATAGTTCATTTGCAGATTGAGGATAAAAACCTTTAGCAATATCCCAAGAATAGTATAACCAGGTTAGTAAAATAGCACTACTTCCAACGATAACCCAGTGAACACCACCTTTAGCTCTTTCTGGATTACCAAAAACGGCATCAACTTTTTCAGTTCTTATTAATCTTCTTCCGTAAAGAATACATCCAATGATTGCTACAAATATTAGAAAAGTAACTATTTGAGTAAGCATTTAATCGTCTCTCCCCATGATTTCTTCTTCCATATTCCAAATCATCGTAAGTATTTCTTCTCTTGTTTTTGAAAACTCTTTATCTTTTTTGATTTCTCTTAAATCCTCTTTTAGACCTCTTGCAGCAAATGGAAGATTGTATTCTTTATGTATTCGCCCAGGTCTTGGAGCCATAACATATAATCTTTCACCTAATAATAATGCTTCTTCTACTGAGTGAGTAATTAAAATAATTGTTTTACCTGTTTCTTTCCAAATTTTTAAAACAAGCGATTGCATTTTTTCTCTTGTTAAAGCATCTAATGCACCAAGTGGTTCATCCATTAAAATTAAATCAGGATCATTTATTAAACATCTTGCTAAAGCAACACGTTGTTGCATACCACCTGATAATTGATAAGTAGGTGTGTTTCCAAATCCTTTTAAGCCAACAATTTCTAACCATTCATCAACTTTTTTTGCAGTAACATCTGGGTCTTCTTTTTTCATTCTTAGACCAAAGTTTACGTTTTCAGCAACTGTTAACCATTCAAATAAAGCTCCTTGTTGAAAAACCATTCCTCTTTCAACACCAGGTCCATCTATTTCATTGCTATTTAAAGTTATTTTTCCAGATGTAGGTCTTATAAAACCAGCTGTGATATTTAATAAAGTTGTCTTACCGCACCCAGAAGGACCTAGAACAGTAAGTAGCTCACCTTTTTTTAATGTGAAGTTAACATCTTTTAATGCGTGAACTGTTTCACCTTTTGGTGTTGTGAAAATCATATTTAAATTTTCAGAAATCAGATCACTCATAAAGACAACTTTATATTCGAATTTTGATAAAAAAAATAGGCACCAATTTTTAATTGGCGCCTATTTTAAATTTTTTTAATCTATATGATTAAAGAGGTAAGAAACTAGTATCTACGTTTCCTCTAGGTGTACCCATTCCTTTTAGGAACTTATGTAGGTTACCTTTAGTCATAGATTGAGCAGTTTCTTCTGCGTTTAAAAATTTGAAGCCACTTAAAGTATCTTTCATGTCTCCAACTTTCATTTCAGACTCTTTAGCCATAGCATTTAAATCACTTTTACCAGCAGCATATCTAGCATTTGCTTCGTGAGTAACTTCGATGAAAGTTCTTACCATTCCTGGGTTTTCTTTCATGAATTTGTCAGTCACAGAAGTAATGTCGATACCTAAAATTCCAGCATCTCTAGCTTCTTGTACTGTTAATAATCTTGATCCAACTGCAGTTGCAGCTTTAATAGAGTTACCACCAAATAAACACGCCATTACAACGTCACCGCTTACTAATGCAGCAGCACCTTCTTCAGGGTCCATTTGAATGATGTCCATTTTATTTCTGTCAGCACCAACAACTTTCATACTTTCGTCAAAAACGTACTCAGCCATTGTACCTAGTGGAACAGCAACTTTTTTACCTTCAAGTTCTGAACCATTTGCTTTTGTAATACCAGAAGCGTTAGATGTTACACAAGTAGTACCACCCATTCCGTATTCCATTGCAATATCAACTAGTTTGATAGGTGCTTTTGATTTAACAGCATTAATAAATGGAACTAAACCTTGTGAGTAAGAGATATCAATATCTCCAGCTAACATTGCGTCAGTCATTGCTCCACCATTTGTGAAGTTAGTCCATTTTACAGGCACACCAAGAGCTTTAGCGAATAATTTTTTATGCATATCCTCTAAGTTTGGAGTTGGCCACTCTAAGAAGTAAGCAACTCTAACTTCATTTGCAGCAGAGTTAGCAACTGAAATTGAAAGGTTAAGAGCTACGAAACAGCTTAGAATAAAACTAATTATTTTTTTCATTTATCCCTCTTTGTTGTTTTATAATTCTTAAGTTTAAAATTAATTTCAACCAGAAGTAAAACAAAAAAGTAGCACCAGAAAGTAGCAGATGCGACAACTTAAGGTTGTATAACAAATTTATGGTTTTAGCCTTGTTTTTAGTCTACAGATTTAATGTTTCAACAAATTTAAAAATATAAAAAGAGAGAAAAACATATGAGTTCAGAAAATAAAACTGCAATACCAAATTCATTAAATGAACACTGGATGCCATTTACATCCAATAAAGATTTTAAAGAAAACCCAAGATTAATTGTTGAAGCTAAGGGTGTATATTTAAAGAACCATCAAGGACAAACTCAAATTGATGCAAGTTCAGGATTATTTTGTAATCCATTAGGTCATGGAAGACCAGAAATTATTGAAGCAATAACTAATCAGTTAAAAACTTTAGATTATTGTCAACCGTTCCAACAAGGTTATGGAGGTTCATTTGAACTTGCAACAAAAATTGCAAAACATACACCAGGAAATTTAAACAGAATTTTTTATACAATTTGTGGATCTACAGCAGTTGAAACAGCTATTAAAATTTGTATCGCATACCACAGAGCAAAAGGTGATAGTCAAAGATTTAGATTTGTTGGAAGAGAAAGAGGATACCACGGAATGAACATTGGAGCTACTTCTGTAGGAGGCATGGTTAACAATGTTAAAACTTTCGCAAGTGTATTAATGCCAGGTGTAGTTCATATGAGACATACACATTTACCTGAACATAAGTTTATAAGCGGTCAACCAGAAACTGGAGCTGAACTTGCAAATGATCTTGAGAGAATTTGTATGAACTTTGGTGCAGAAAATATTGCTGCATGTATTGTTGAACCAATTGCAGGATCAACTGGAACTCTTGTTCCTCCAAAGGGATACTTGCAAAGATTAAGAGAAATTTGTGATCAACATGGAATACTTTTAATTTTTGATGAAGTAATTACGGGATGGGGTAGAACTGGTTCACCTTTTGCTTCTCATGAGTATGGAGTAACTCCAGACTTAATGACAATGGCAAAAGCAACTACAAACGGAATTAGTCCATTAGGAGTTGTTGCATGTAAAGAAGAAATTTATGATGCAATCTTAGATGAAGCTCCAAAAGGATCAGTTGAGTTATTTCATGGATATACTTATTCCGGAATTCCAATTTCAGTTGCAGCTGGTTTAGCTGTTCAAGATATTTTTGAAAAAGATGATATCTTTAATAGAGCAAAAGAATTAGCTCCGTATTTCCAAAAAGGTTTAATGTCATTACAAGATATCGATGTAGTAGATAACATCAGAGGTTATGGAATGATGGGTGGAATAGATATTAAGATGGATAAAAAACCAGGTGCTGCAGGTTATACTTGTTTCAAACATTGTTATGAAGCAGGGGTAAACTTTAAAGCAACAGGTGACTGTTTAATTATTGCTCCAATGTTTATTTGTGAGAAAAAACACATTGATGAAATCATAGATAAACTAAGAACTGGAATTACAAATTATTCTAAAAGTAAAAAGAATTAATTTTTTCTAAAAGCTATGAAAATTGGAGTTCCTAAGGAAATCAAGCCTCAAGAAAATCGAATTGGTTTAACACCTGATAGTGTTAAAACATTAGTGTCGGAAGGGCATGAAGTTTTAGTTGAAAATAATGGTGGCTTTGAAGCTGGCTTTGAAAACGAGCAATATACAAGTGCTGGCGCAAAAATAGTTGGTAAAGCAGAAGACATTTTTAATGATGCTGAGATTATTGTTAAAGTAAAAGAGCCTCAAAAAGTTGAAGTAGACATGATTAGAGAAAATCAGATTGTCTATACTTATCTTCATTTAGCAGCTGCTAAAGAACTTACTGAAGGTTTAATCAAATCAAAAAGTGTTAACATTGCTTATGAGACTGTAACTGATGATAACGGCAGATTGCCATTACTTGCTCCAATGAGTGCAGTTGCAGGAAGAATGTCAGTTCAAGCTGGTGCGCATTGTTTAGAAAAAAATCAAAAAGGAAGAGGGCTTTTACTTGGCGGCGCACCTGGTGTTACCGGTGGAACAGTTGTTATTTTAGGTGGTGGTGTTGTTGGTGAAAACGCTGCTGTTATTGCAACTGGTATGCAAGCTAAAGTTCATATAGTTGATAAGTCTGAAGCAAGATTAAAACAATTAGTTGGAATGTTTGGAGATAAAATCATTCCAGAACAAAGTGATAAAATTGATCTACCTAAACTAGTAGCAGAAGCTGATTTATTAATTGGTGGAGTTTTAATTCCAGGCGCAGAAGCACCAAAATTAGTAACTAGAGACATGATCAAAAGTATGAAAAGAGGTTCTGTAATTGTTGATGTAGCAATTGATCAAGGTGGTTGCGTGGAGACAAGCAAACCAACTACTCACGGCGAACCTACTTATATTGTTGATGATGTTGTTCATTACTGTGTAGCGAATATGCCAGGTGGTGTTCCAAGAACTTCAACACTTGCACTAAATAATGCGACATTACCTTATCTAGTTAAACTAGCTAATAGCGGATACCAAAAAGCATTAAGTGAAGATAAAAACTTTTTAGCTGGATTAAACGTGCATAAAGGAATGGTTACATATAAAGCAGTTGCAGACGTATTTGGTCATAACTTTGTAGATCCAGGAGAAGCTGTCAAAAATTAATAATGGAAAAGAATTACCCTTCGAGTACTAAAGTAGTAGTCATAGGAGGAGGGGTCATTGGTTGTTCTGTTGCTTATCATTTAACTAAGTTTGGCTGGAAAGATGTTGTTCTTTTAGAAAGAGATCAATTAACATCAGGAACCACTTGGCATGCAGCAGGATTAGTTAGTCAATTAGGTCCAACCGCAGCTGTAACAAAGATAAGAAAATATACTTTAGATCTATATAAAAAATTAGAAAAAGAAGTAGATCATTCTGCAGGTTTGAGAATTAATGGTGCACTTTCAATTGCACAGACAGAAGGTAGATGGCAAGAACTTCAAAGACAAGCAACAACAGCACAGTTATACGATGTAGATATTCAAATTTTGGATAAAGACCAAATGAAAAAGAATTATCCAATGATGCATACTGAAGATTTAAAAGGCGGAGTTTTAATGCCAGGTGATGGTGCTGCTGATCCAAGTGGAGTTACACATATGCTTGCAAAAGGTGCAAGACAAGGAGGAGCTAAAATTTTTGAACAATCACCTGTTGAAAAAATTCTAACTAAAAATGGAAGAGTTTATGGAGTTAGAGTTAATGGAAAAGATATAGAGTGTGAGTATGTAGTGCTTGCAACTGGAATGTGGTCTAGACAAATTGGAGAAAAGATGGGAGTTAGTATTCCATTATATCCTGCTGAGCACTTTTATGTAATTACTGAACCGATTGAAAATCTTTCGCCAACTTTGCCAGTAATTAGAGATTTTGATAGTAGCGTTTATGTCAAAGAAGATGCTGGAAAATTATTAATTGGGATATTTGAAGGTAAATCAATACCTGCATTTGATAAAACAAATAAAGTTCCTGAAGATTTTTCTTTTGGCGAGTTTCCTGAAAACTTTGATCATTTTGAACCTTATTTAGAAGCATCGATGAAAAGATTTCCTGTCTTAGAACAAGCTGGAATAAGAAAGTTTTTTGCAGGTCCAGAATCTTTTACACCTGATACTAATTCATTACTTGGAGAAGTTCCTGAAGTTAAAAACTTATTTGTAAGTTGTGGACTAAATAGTATTGGAATTGGAAGTGGTGGTGGAGTTGGCAAAGTAACTGCTGAATGGTTAATGACGGGTCATATCAATGAAGATATTTTTAATTATGACATTAAAAGATTTCAAAACTTCCACTCAGATCTTGGTTTTATTAAAGACAGAATTACAGAATCTTTAGGTGATTTGTATGGAATGCATTGGCCATATAAACAACATAAAACTTCAAGAAATGTTAAAACACTTCCTTATCATGAAAACTTAAAAAGTTTTGGAGCATGTTTTGGTGTTTCAGCAGGCTATGAAAGACCAATGTGGTTTGCATTAGATGGAGAAAAAGCCGAATACGAATACAGTTATAATTATCAAAATTGGTATCCATCTGTTGAATATGAAACAAGTAATACAATGAAAAATGTAGGTCTTTATGATCTAACTCCTTTTTCAAAATTTGAAATTAAATCAGACAAAGCACATCAAGAATTACAAAAGATATGCACTTCAAATATTAAACATGAAATTGGTAAATGTACTTATACCCACATGCTAAATGTGGACGGTGGTATTGAAACTGATTTAACTGTTGTATGTGTAGATCAAAATCATTTTAGAATTATAAGTTCAGCAGCAACAAGAGAAAGAGATAAATTTCATATCAATAAACATTTATCTGAAGGTGTTGAGTTGGTAGATGTTACTGATGATTATTGTGTGTTTGGAATATTTGGTCCAAAAAGTAGATCTTTATTACAAGGACTTACTAAAGACGATATCAGTCATGATAAATTTAAGTTTGCTACTTCTAAATATATTGAAATTGAGGGAATTAAAATCTGGACACAAAGATTATCTTATGTTGGTGAATTAGGTTTTGAATTATACGTTAAAACTACTGATGCAAAAAAGATCTATGAACTTCTAGTAGATAAAGGTAAAGACTTTAACTTATCTAATTGTGGTATGCATGCAATGGATACAATGAGAATGGAAAGTGGGTTTTTACACTGGGGGCATGATATTTCTCCAGAAGAAAACCAATATCAAGCAGGTTTAAATTTTACAATTAGCTATAAAAAAGATGTGAACTTCATTGGTAAAGAAGCACTCCTAAAGATTAAAGATCAAAAAGTAGACAGAAGATTTGCAATGTTTACTCTAAAAGATAACAAGCCAGGAGCGCCATTATTACTTCATGATGAACCAATATATTTAGAGAATAAAATTATCGGTAGAACAACTTCAGGAAATTATTCATTTAACTTTAAAAAGAACTTAACTTTTGGATATATAAAGAATGATCAATCAAATGAAGAGCTTCAATCTAAAAATTTATTTGTAGAAGTAGAAAAGAAAAAATATCCAATTGATTTAATTACCAAGCCTTTAAAACAAACTGATTTTAAAAATAATTAAGATTTATTTTTTAGAATATAAACAAATATAAATCCAGTAATATACATTATAAATGCATATGCTCCTGTTGGGATCGCATACAAAATATCTGTTCCAAATATTTGAGTAGATACAAAAATCGCTAAAGTACCATTTTGAAGACCACATTCTAAAGCAATGCATTTTTTTTGCTTAACTCCAGTTGCAAAAGTTTTAGCCAGATAATATGCAATAGCCATCATGGTTAAGTTTAAAATTAAAGCAATTAACCCTGCTTGTACTATAAAATTTAATAAATTATCTCTTTCTTCATAAAAAGCAGCCACAAAGAAAATTGCAAAAAATACCATGTTTAATTTGTTAAACATTTCAACTTTTGAAGCCACAAAGTTTTCAGCAAATTTTCTAATAATCATTCCAAGAAAAACAGGAACTGTTACAACTAAAAACATTTTCATAGCTATTCCAGTCATTGAAATATTTTGAGATATATTTGTAATTTCAAAAAGATCTGCGGATGTAAAAACAATTAATGGAACCGTAACTATACTAATCAAACTAATAATAGCTGTTAATGAAATTGATAAAGCAACATCACCATTAGCAAATCTTGTTAAAATATTAGATGTAACTCCTCCTGGAGCAGAAGCAATTATCATAACCCCAATTGCAATTTCCGGTGGAGTTCTTAAAACTAAAATTAAAATGTATGCAACTATTGGAAGTATTATTAATTGCGAAATAAGACCAACAAAAAAATCTTTAGGAGTTTTAAATACTCTTGTAAAATCTTCTAGCTTAAGCCCTAATCCTAATCCAAGCATTATAAGCGCAAGGATGATTGGAACTATTTTTGTAACGACTTCCATTTTTATGTTATACTTTAGTTTAACTTACTTCTTCAACTAAAATTAAATTCATTATTTTTGCAATAAAATCACTTTTTAATTTAAAATGTTTTTTAATTAATGGACTTACTTTAAAAGGTGTAAAATCTGAGAGATAATATTGTTTTTTTTTATTCATCCTTACTAATTTTTCATTTTCAAGATATTTCATTTTTCTTATTACAGTTGCTCTTGGTATATTTGTCATTTCAGAAATTGACATAATGTTTAATCCAGCACCAGAGTCGGCCAATAAAGTTTCCAAATACTCATCAAATACAATCGACTCAATTTCATCTAAATTAGATTTATTTTTTTGATTATAAACTTGATTCAAACCTAAAGTACCCCAAATATATAATAAATGTATATCCTCAAAAAATTTTTTCCAACTTATCATTAATGGCAATTGAAATTCATAAAACCACAACCATGCTTTTGAAAATTCATTTTGTATTTTTTTTTTTATTTCTTCTTCAGTGATAACTTTGTGAATTAATTTTTGTTTAAATAATAATTTAGATAATTTCGCTATATATTTTGAGGTAATTCGAATTTGATTAATTGGTTTTATTAAATTATAATTAGATCTATTCAAAATAATTTTCTTTCCATCTTTTCTAATTACTTTTGCTTTTTCAAGCTCTAAAACTTTTCTTCGCATTGTTTCTTTTGGAAGTTCAAACTCTTTTGCTAATTCAGAAATATTAAATTCACCTATTTGAATTTCATTACGAGCATAATATTCTTCATAATTATACTTAAAACCATTTTGATCATAAAATCTTAAAGTGTTTCTCACTAAAGAGATTGCCACAAAGTATTTAATTAAATCATTAAATGCCGAGTAATTTTGGTGAAGCCAATTCCATTGATGATAAATCCAGTCTGATGAAAAATAACTATAATTGTCTAGCAAACAATTACAGACATCTTTGCTTTGAATTCTTTTTGATATGTTGATGTCTTTTTTCATTAAGATCGATGAGTATGACCCAAAATGAACAGCCGTCAATCTAAATATGACCCATTTTGAACTTTAGCTTTATAGATAAAGTTTTCGATAAATGTTCTCATTGGTAATGGCAAAAACGTTTTTGAAAAAAAAAGTTGAGCAAGGTGTATCTGAAGAAGAGTTAAATAATGAAGAGATAACACCAGATAGAGTAGATATAAACGTTCTTAAGTCTAGAATTAGAGCGGAAGAGAATAAGCTCTTTAGAAGAAATCTTTACATATTTATCAGCTGCATGATTGTGATCGTTATTGCTGGTGTGTATGTGACGTATTTGTAGATAAAAAAAAATTGTTGTTTGAGTATTAAGTTCATGATTAACTTTCAATATGAGAAATACAGAACTACAAACTGAAATGACTTCTCAAAATAATCTAATAGAAAAAGATTTTAATACTTCAAAAAAAGTTGATGTTAATGTTTTACTTAACAGGGTAAGAGCTGAAAAAAACAGCGAAGTTAAAAAAAACTTAATTATAACAGCTGGCGCATTAGGAACGCTTGTAGTAACTGGTATAATTGCGATTTTATAAGATTATTAAAGAGAATTAATATTTGATTTTAATTACAAATTGATTGTAATTAACAAATGTCTCTAAAAATTTTCCCAAAAAAAAAGAACACAGCAGCAGAGATTGTTTGTAATTTATCCTCAATTAACAAAATAGACTTAGTAAACATTAAAAGAGCACTCAATAAGTTTGGTATGGTTTATTTTAGGAACCAAAAATTAAATTCAAAACAATATTTGTCTTTTGCAAAAAAAATTGGCAAACCTGCTTTGTATCCAAGACTTAAAGGTTTAAATAAAAAGTTTCCTGAAATTACTGTTGTGCAAAGAAAGAAAAAAGACAAAGGCCCAAGTTTTGGTGAACAATTTCATACAGATTCAAGTTACACCAAAAAACCCCCAACATTTACGATGTTATTTTCTAAACTTGTTCCAAGAAAAGGTTTGGCTAATACAGAATTTTCTTCGCAGTATTTAGCTTATGAAAATTTACCTAAGAAATATAAAACACAAATAAATAAATTAATTGGAACTTTTTCATCTAAAGGACCTATTGCAATTACAACTGTTGAACGAGTAAAAGAAAAAGGAAAACTTAATAAAGAACTTAAAGCGAATCACAAGCTTGTAAAAACTATAGGTAAAAAGAAATCTATTTATTTTAGTGCTGGTCATTTTATAGGTTTTAATTCACGTCAAAATAGAAAATTAAATGAGTTAGAAAAGTATTTAAAAAAACATCAGATTAAAAAAAAATTTCAATTCTCACTCGAATGGGAAAAAAACCAATTAGCTATTTGGGATAACAGATCAATGTTGCATCAGGCAACTCCCTTTAATGGAAATAGAATAATGCACAGAATTACTATAAAGTAACAATGTGCAAAGAATCTTAAAAGTAATTATAATTTTTTTTAGTTTACAAACTTTTGTTAATGCTGATCAAAAAAATTTAGATCAATTATTTCAAAAACTTAAAAGTGAAAATAATCAAAACATCGCTCGAAATATTGAAGATCAAATTTGGGAATTATGGACTACACATAATTCAGACAATAGCCTCACTCAAATGATGAGTTATGGAACTATTTTAATGAATAACAGAAATTATGATGAGGCAAATAGAATTTTTACAAAGATAATAAATGCGGATCCACAATGGGCTGAAGGTTGGAATAAAAGAGCAACTGTATATTATTATCAAAAAAAATATAAATTATCTCAAGCAGACATTGATAAAGTGATTGAATTAGAGAATAGACATTTTGGAGCTTTATCAGGACAAGGAATGGTTCAAATTAAATTAGATAATTTAGAAAAAGCACTAGATAGTTATAAAAAAGTTTTAGAAATTTATCCTTCTAACAAAGCAGCACAAACTTTAGTGGATGAAATTGAAAAGACTATTAAAGAGGAAACTATTTAATTTTTCCTAATTGTTTTTGTCTCAAGATAATAATTAATCCACTGATCACAATCATTACAGCACCTAAATAAGTATTGTATTCTGGAGTTTCATTGAAAAAGAAATAACCATATAAAATTCCCCAAAGTATAGCTGTATATCTAAAAGTTGAAGTAACAGAAACTAATGCGGCTTTGATTGTTTCAACTGAAAAAATGTAACCAAATGATAAAAAGAACGCAGATATAATTAAGATTATACTTTGCTCCAAATTAAATGAATAGATTTTATAAATTGATAAAAATCCAAAGAAAATTGTAACAACTAAACAAGTTATAAATGCTATTTGAAGACTATTGTGTTCAGTCTTCATATTTTTTGTAACTAGATCTCTTATTGATAAAAATAATGCGGATAGAAGTGGGAATATAAAGTAGTAACCAAATTTTAATTCTCCCGGGTTAATTACAACAACTACACCAGCAAATCCTACTATTACTGCTGTCCATCTTTTCCATCTTACTTTTTCATTTAGAAATAATGCTCCAAAAGTAGTCATTATTATTGGTGCCAAACTTAATAAAATATAAACCATAGCAAATGGTAATTTTGCAACTCCTATAAAAAAACCAACAGCAGCTAAAGCTTCAAGAAATCCTCTTAATGTAAGTTTATTAGATGAAAAAATTAATTTTACATTAAATTGATTTTTAATACTTAAGAAAATTCCAATAAATATCAAACAACATATCCCTCTTAAAAAAATTATTTGATTTAAAACTGCCAACTCATCAAAACTTTGATAAATATGTTTTACTAACGCATCATTAGTTGCGAATGAAAATTGAGCAATTATCATATACAATATGCCTAACAATTCATTGTTTAATTTCATTAATAAAGATTTTTAAATGATATTGTAACTTACAAGTGCGCCATAAAGATAATAGAGAATAGAACCTGCTATTATTAGTTTTACAATTGAAGACCAAAACCAACCATCTCTATTAGATGCACTTCTCCAAAGTCCAATTGTTACAATCAAAGTGTAAATAAGGAGAAAAAAGATTTCAAAAAGTATGGCTAGCAGATAGCCAAGATGCATTCTCTCAATTACTTCATCAATAATTTTTTGTTTATCAGGCTGGGTATAATCAATGCCAGCAGTGTCAATTGACATTACACCGAAGTAAATTGTAGCAATCATAATTGCCCCAATTAATATTTGGTATAAAGTTCCATAGACCCAAAAAGTCATAGGTAAACTATACTCACCTCTATACAATTTTGATAAAAAATTCATATTTGTGCGTCTTATAGATATTTTGTTTTAAAAAATCTATAAAATAAAATAATTATTAAGTTATGAAAGGCATTCATTTAATTGGTCATGGTGGTTTTGAGAAATTAGTATTTAAGTCGGATATACCAAAACCAGAACCTAAAAATGACGAGGTTTTAATTAAAGTTTCTGCAGCAGGAGTTAATAATACAGATATCAATACTAGAATAGGATGGTATTCAAAATCAGTTACAACTGACACAAATGATGGTGGTGAAAAAGGTTTTTTTTCATCTAACGAAAAAGACGCTACTTGGTCAGGTAATCCTTTAAAATTTCCAAGAATTCAAGGCGCAGATGTGTGTGGAAAAATAATTTCTGTTGGTAAAAATGTTGATCAATCAAGAATAGGAGAAAGAGTAATAGTCAGATCAATGCAATCTGATCCAAATAATTTAAATGAAATTTCAACATATGTAATTGGATCTGAAATTGATGGAGGATTTGCAGAATATGTTGCAGTAAGTTCTTCTGAAACTTTTAAGATTGATTCCGACTGGTCTGATGTGGAACTTGCATCTATTCCTTGTGCTTATTCTACAGCTGAAGGAATGCTTCATAGAGTGAATTTAAAAAAAGAAAAGGTGCTAATTACAGGTGCCTCTGGAGGTGTTGGTTCTGCAGCAATTCAATTAGCAAAAAGAAGAGGTGCTTTTGTAATAGCACAGTGTTCAAAATCTAAGTTTGAAGAGATAAAAAAAATTGGAGCAGATCAGGTATTTGATAGGAGTGAAAATTTAATTAATAAGTTAGATGCAAACAAAATTGATGTAGTTGTGGACTTAGTCGCGGGTAGTAACTGGGAACAATTGTTAGATATTTTAATGCCAGGTGGAAGATACGTTACAGCAGGAGCTATAGCAGGCCCAATTGTTAATTTAGATGTAAGAACCCTATATCTTAAAGACTTAACTTTTTATGGTTGCACTTATCAACCTATAGAAGTTTTTAAAAATCTCATTAAATACATTGAAAATAATGAAATTAAACCTTTGATAGCTAAAGTTTTTCCATTAGAAAAAATTATAGAAGCTCAAAAAGAATTTTTATCAAAAAAATTTGTAGGAAAGATAGTTTTAGAGCTATAATACTGAGATGGAACTTTTATTATTTTTAGGAATTGGGTTATTTATTGTGTATTACTTGTTTAGACCTACTTCAAAAATTGAAGAAAAGAATTTTAAGTCTAAAAATAATTGGCGAGGTGGATTTTAATATTATTGGTATTTAGCAGCAGTAATAAATTCATTAAAACTTTCACACCAAATCACTACAGTATTAAATTTGCTTACATCAACATTTGATGGAACATTTACAACGAAGTTTTCGAAACTTTTTACTTCAGCAACATATTGGGCCATATCTTTAATTGGTAAAAATTCATCCTCATGTTGAGTGAATTCACTTGTTAAATAAAGTTTATAATCTGGTCCAGGAGCTATTGAACCATTAACTGTAATTTGTTTATCAGATATTGTTACTTTTGCTTCACCCCAATGAAAAGGATCACTTCCCCTTAAATCTTTAACAAATTCTGTTTGGTACAACGATTTATTCTCGTATTCATTAATTTTACTGATTTCAACTGATTTTGGTGCTGTTATTATTGGTAAAAAGTATACACCTAGTCCAAAGCCAATAGCCAACACAAAAGAATGGGTGAATAATAATATTAAAATTTTTTTCATTTAAAGTTCTTGTATTCATTTTTCTAAAAAAATCACTTAAAACTTTCTGTATTATGAATAAATATTTTTTATTAATTATATTCTTAATTTTATCATCAAATTCATTTGCAGATTCATTAGGCACAAATAAAACAATTAACGATTATCTATCTGATGGATATCAATTACAGTCAATCAGTGTAATAGATCAAAGTAAACTTTTGTATAATCTTATAAATGACGGTTCTGAGGAAAAAATTTTTGAGCCAAAATTAATAAGCTGCATTTACAATATAAACACTCAATTAGCTGATTGTTTTAAACCTTAGCAAAAAGTATATTGAAATTTAACTCAAAGCCATTATAAGTTCATTCTCTATGGCGGGGTAGCTCAGTTGGTTAGAGCGCGGGACTCATAAGCCCGAGGTCAGTGGTTCGATCCCACTTCCCGCTACCACAATATCAATGCCCAGGAAACTCAATCAAGTTTTCTACTTTATAACCTTTTTTAATAAGATTATCACATCCTCCTAGATCAAATAGATTTATTACAAACATAAATCCTTCAACTTTAGCTTTAGAAACTTCAACAAGTTTTGCTGCTGCTTCTGCAGTACCGCCGGTAGCAATAAGATCGTCAATAATCAAAACTTTCTCATTTTCGTTGAAAGAATCTTTATGAACTTCAATAGTGGCAGTGCCATATTCAAGTTCAAAATCAACTGAATGGACGTCAGCAGGCAATTTATTTTTCTTTCTAAGCATAATAAAAGGTTTTTTTAATAAGTAAGACATTGCAGATGCAAAAACAAATCCTCTAGATTCTATCGCAGCAATTTTGTTGAAATCATATTTTTTTTATCTTTCAATTAATTGATTAATTGTTTCAGCAAAAGCTTTTTCATTTTTGATCAAAGTAGTAATATCTCTAAATAAAATACCTTTCTTAGGATAATCTAGTATCGATCTAATATGTTCTTTTAAATCCATAATTCTAAACTATAAATA
>NZ_JBNGZG010000002.1:0-66245 GCF_052049815.1 Candidatus Pelagibacter sp. | reverse complement strand
CTTTATTCTTTTTTAAAGATTTAATTTTAATAAATTTATAAAATCCAAAAACTTTAAACATTATAAAACTCTACAAACAGTCATTCCATCACCTAATGGAAAAATGATTTGCTCTACTCTTTTATCTTCAGAAACAAAATTATTAAATTCTCTCATATTTTCAGTAAATTTATCATTATTTTTTTCATCAATTACTTCACCGTGCCACAAAACATTATCAATAATTATTAAACCACTCTTTTTAATTAGCTGTAATGAATTTTCGTAATAACTTTTATAATTCATTTTATCAGCATCAATAAATATCATATCAAATTTCTCATTTTTTAATTCTTCAAAACTATGCATCGCAGGCTTTATAATTGTTTGAATTTTATGGTCTTGTTTCGCTTTTTTAAAAAAATCAATGGCAATCTTGTTTGTTTCTTCATTTTTATCAAGAGCAATTAATTTGCCATCATTAGGTAAAGCAAGAGAAATGGTAAGAGCACTTAGGCCAGTGAACGTTCCAATTTCCAAAACATTTTTAATGTTTGCAACCTTAATTATTAAATGAAGAAAATAACATTGTGAAGGATCAATCTGCATCCTTTTTATTTCTCCTAAAGTTTTATTGTAATCAATTATTTCTTGCTGGATTGGATTTAGTTTAAAGCTAAAATCTTTGATATAATTTTCTAATTTTTCTGTGATTTGTAGGTTTGCACCCATTTTATTAAAGTTTTTTCTTTAATATCTCATTTATTAATTGAGGATTAGCTTTACCACCTGATGCTTTCATTGCCTGACCAACAAAAAAACCAAATAATTTCTCTTTACCATTTTTGTATTCAATAGCTTTTTCTCTGTTGTCATTAATTATCTTATCAATCAAGGCTTCTAAAGCTTTTGGATCACTTTGTTGTTTTAAACCTTTTTCTTCAACAATTTTTTGAGGATCTTGATCTCCATCAATCATAAATTCAAATACAGTTTTAGCAATTTTACCTGAAATTGTTCCATTCTTAATTAAATTTACAAGAATAGCTAAATTTTTTGCACTAACAGGACTTTGTGAAATGTCTAAATTTTTATCGTTTAAGACTGCAAATAATTCTCCAGTAATCCAATTGACTGCTAGTTTAATATCTTTATTTTTACCCATCTTCGCTACAACTTCTTCAAAATATTTTGAAGTTTCTATATCAGAAACAAGAATAGTTGCTTCGTAGGGAGATAGTTTAAATTCATCAATAAACCTTTTCTTCTTATCATCCGGTAACTCTGGAATATCTTTTTTAATATCATCAATAAATTCCTCAGAAACTTCTAGCGGTAGCAAATCAGGATCAGGAAAATATCTATAATCATGAGCATCTTCTTTCGATCTCATAGATCTTGTTTCGTTTTTTTTTGTATCAAACAATCTAGTTTCTTGGTCAATTGTTTGACCATCTTCAATTAAATCAACTTGTCTATTTGCTTCATATTCAATAGCCATCTGCATAAATTTAATTGAATTTACATTTTTAATTTCACACCTAGTACCAAATTCTTTTGTACCTTTTGGTCTAACTGAAACATTTACATCGGCTCTCAAAGATCCTTCTTGCATGTTGCCATCACAAGTGCCTAGATATCTCATAATTGATCTTAATTTTTTAATATATGCATTGACTTCATCAGGTGATCTTAAATCAGGTTTACTAACAATCTCCATTAAGGCTACTCCAGATCTATTTAAATCTACAAACGTATTTTGAGGATCAAGATCGTGTATACTTTTACCAGCATCTTGCTCTAGATGTAATCTTTCAATTCCAATTTCTTTTTGTCCCTCAGGCAAATCTAAAATTACTTTTCCTTCACCCACAATTGGATCTTTAAATTGAGAGATTTGATATCCTTGAGGTAAATCAGCATAGAAATAATTTTTTCTATCGAACACTGAACGTTTATTAATTTTTGCGTTTAAACCAATACCAGTTTTAATTGCTTGTTTTACACAGAATTCATTTATCACCGGTAACATTCCAGGAAACGCTGCGTCAACTAAACTTACTTGTGTGTTAGGTTCGGCTCCAAATTTTGTTGCAGAAGTAGAAAAAAGTTTTGATTCTGAAGTTACTTGTGCATGAACTTCTAGTCCTATTACAACTTCATACTGATTATCATTTCTGTTGATTAAATATTCACCTTTGCTTTTACTCATTTAATCCACCAATCAGTTATATTGTTTTTAAAACAAATTTTTTCTTCCATTGCATATGCTATGTTTAATATGTTTTGCTCATCAAATGCTTTGCCAATAATTTGTAATCCTAATGGATAACCTTTTGCATCATGCCCAGCTGGTATAGATATTCCAGGTAATCCAGCTAAATTAACTGGTACAGTAAATATGTCATTAAGATACATGGAAACAGGATCGTCTTTTTTCTCACCAATTTTAAAAGCTGAACTCGGTGTAGATGGAGTTAATATTGCATCTACCTTTTTATAAGCTTCATCAAAATCATTTTTAATTAATTTTCTTACCTTTTGAGCTTTAAGATAATAAGCATCATAATACCCTGAAGATAAAACATATGTTCCAATCATAATACGTCTTTGAACCTCTGCTCCAAAACCTTCAGATCTAGTTTTTTCATACATATCAATTAAATTTTTACCTTCGGCTCTAAAACCGTATTTAACTCCATCATATCTAGCTAAATTTGATGAGGCTTCTGCAGGTGCAACAATATAATAAGTTGGCAAAGCATAACTTGTATGTGGTAAAGAAATATCAACGACCTCTGCCCCACAATCTTTAATATGATTAATTCCCTTTTGCCATAAATCCTCTATTTCTTTTGGCATACCTTCAACTCTGTATTCTTTTGGTATTCCTATTTTTTTTCCTTTGATATTTTTAGTAAGTTCTTGGAGATAATTATTTCTTTTGAAATTAATGGAGGTTGAGTCTTTATTATCAAAGGTACTAATAACTTCATGTAACAAAGCACAGTCCTCAACATTTTGAGACATTGGGCCTGCTTGATCTAGAGATGATGCAAAAGCAACAATTCCATATCGAGAACAACTACCATAAGTAGGTTTAAGACCAACGGTTCCTGTAAATGACGCTGGTTGTCTAATAGACCCACCGGTATCTGTGCCTATAGTAATGGGAGTTAATTGTGCAGCTACAGCAGAAGCCGAACCACCCGAAGAACCTCCAGGCACTAAATTTTCATCAATTGGATTCTGTACATTGCCGTAATAACTTGTTTCATTTGATGAACCCATTGCAAATTCATCACAATTTAACTTGCCTAATAATATACCTCCAGCATTCCATAAATTATCTGTAACTGTAGATTCATATGTTGGATTAAAACTTTGTAATATTTTACTTCCAGCAGTTGTTTTGACATTTTTGGTACAAAATAAATCTTTAACAGCTATTGGGATACCAGGTAGCTTTAAATCTAGATTTGGGTTTTCATCAAATTGTTTTGCTTTTGTTAAAGCATTTTCAAAATCAGTAGTTATATAAGCATTAAGTGTTTTTGATTTTTCAGATCTTTCTATGAAAGCTTTTGTAACTTCTGTTGAAGAAACTTTTTTTTCTTTAATATTTTTGCATAATTTTACTAATGTTTGTTTTGTTAAATCAGACATTATTCAACTACCTTAGGTACTACAAAAAAATCTTTATTCTCTTTTGGTGAATTTTTAATTATTTCTTCTTTTATATTTTCACTTTTAACTTCATCACTTCTTAATCGAAGAGTTGTCTCAGCAACAGATGTCAATGGTTCAACATTATCAGTCTTTAATTCATTTAATTTTTCGATAAACTTAAATATAGAATTTAAATCACCAGCTAGTTTTTCTGCTTTTGCTTCATCTACAGATATTCTTGATAATTTAGATATATGCTTTATTGTTTTAAGGTTTATTGTCATATGAAAATAAAATACGTCGCAAACTATCATCTAACATTAAAATTTACAACATGATCACACTAGATGAGTTTAAAAAAAATAACCCGAAAAAATGTAGATTAATTGGATTAGATTTAGGGTCTAAAAGAATTGGGGTCGCAATTTGTGATGAAAATTGGTCTATTGCAACTCCATTTAAAACAATACAAAAAACGACAAAAGAAAATCTTATTAAGGATTTAAAAGATATAATTTTAGAAAATAATATTGAGGGTATCATAGTAGGAAATCCTATAAATATGGATGGGTCATTAGGTAGATCTGCTCAATCTGTCAAAGATGTATCTGCAAATATCAGTGAATTAATAAAAATCCCTGTCTGTTTATGGGATGAAAGATTATCTACAGTAGGTGCTTTTAATCTATCTAGTCAATTAGATATTAATGTCTCTAAAAGAGAGAAAAATATAGATCAAAATGCAGCTGCTTTTATTTTACAGGGAGCAATTGATTATTTAAATAATTAAGACTTGCTTTATTAATTATTAGTAGTTATAGAGTTGGTTTTAATGGCAATTAAATTAAACAAAGCTATTAAAATTTCCCAAAAACATTTGTTAGGAATCCAAGATTTATCTATTAACGATGTATTGCTTATTTTAGATGAAGCTCAAGCTTTTATAAAATTAAATAGAAGTAAAAATAAAAAAATTGATATCCTAAGAGGAAAAACTCAAATTAACTTATTTTTTGAACCATCTACGAGAACACAAAGTTCATTTGAACTTGCAGGCAAAAGATTAGGCGCTGATGTTATGTCAATGAACATTGGAAACTCTGCAATTAAAAAAGGTGAAACACTAATAGATACTGCTATGACATTAAATGCAATGCATCCTGATTTAATTGTTATAAGACATCAAGACTCTGGTGCTTGCAATCTTCTTTCTCAAAAAGTGAATTGTGCTGTATTAAACGCTGGTGATGGTAGAAGAGAGCATCCTACTCAGGCTTTACTAGATGCTTTAACAATAATTGATAGGAAGAAAAAAATAGAAGGTTTAAAAATAGCTATTTGTGGAGACATACTTCATTCTAGAGTAGCAAGATCAAATATTTATTTATTAAACATGTTGGGAGCTGAGGTAAATATAATTGCTCCAACAAATTTAATGCCAAAAGCAATAGATAAATTTGGTGTTAACACTTTCACAGATATGAAAAAAGGTGTGAAAGATTGTGATATAGTGATGATGCTAAGATTACAAAATGAAAGGATGACTAGTTCGTTTCTAGCTTCTAATAGAGAATACTATGAATATTATGGTTTAACTCCAGATAAATTGGATTATGCAAAAGATGATGCTCTAATTATGCATCCTGGTCCTATGAACAGAGGAATTGAGATCGACACTAAGTTAGCAGATGACATTAATAAAAGCGTTATCAAAGAACAAGTAGAATTAGGAGTGGCTGTAAGGATGGCATGCTTAAAATTATTTTGTGAATAAATGAAGAAAAAATATTTCATAAATGCAAATATAATTGACCCTAAAAATTCAATTAATGAGAATGGAGGTTTGATTATAAATGAAGAAGGTAAAATTGAAGCAATTGGAAAAAAAGTAAATACAAATAATTTACCTTCAAGAGAAAAACCTATTGATTTAAAAGGTAAGCACATTCTTCCTGGCTTAGTTGACATGCGAGTTTTTGTTGGAGAACCTGGTTATGAATATAAAGAGAATTTCAGAACTCTAAGTGAAGCTGCATTAGCAGGTGGTGTAACATCGGTGGTAACCATGCCAAATACTAACCCTGTAATAGATGATGTTTCAATTGTTGATTTTTTAAAAAGAAGAGGAAGAGACAAATCCAAAATTAATATTTTTCCATGTGCATCCTTAACTGAAAATCTTGAAGGAAAAAATATGACTGAATTTGGTTTATTACAAAGTAAGGGAATTATCGCATTTACAGATGGATTAAAAACCATTCAGAATACAAGATTGATGACAAGAATTATGAATTCTGCTTTTGATCTTGATAGTTTGATTATGCAACATGCAGAAGATTATGAGTTATCAAAAAATGGAATGATGAATTCAGGTATAATAGCTACTAAATTAGGATTATCAGGAATACCTGCAGTAGCTGAAAAAATCATTATTGAAAGAGATCTTACACTGTTAGAGACAATTAAATGTAGATATCATATCTCACAATTATCATCCTCAAGATCAATTCAAACAATTAGAGAAAGGAAAGATAAAGTTAAATTTACTTCAGGTGTATCAATTAACAATTTATCATTAAACGAAAATGATATTGGAGATTTTAGAACTTTTTTAAAATTATCACCTCCTCTTAGAACTGAAGAAGATAGATTATCTCTAGTTCAAGCAATTAAAGATGAAATAATTGATGTTATAGTTTCAGATCATAAACCAGAAGACGAAGAGTCAAAAAGACTTACATTCAGTCAAGCGGCGACGGGTGCATCAGGTATTGAAACTTTATTATCCCTTTGTTTAGAACTTTATCATAATGGGTCTGTAAAATTAGAAACAATTGTAAAAACATTAACATCAAATCCAGCTAAAATTTTGAAAATTAATAAAGGAAATTTATCAATCGGGAATGACGCAGATTTTTGTATAGTTGATATTGATAAACCGTGGATTGTAAAAAAAGAAAATTTAATATCTAAATCAAAAAATACTGCAATTGAAGGTAAAAAACTTCAAGGTAAAGTCACTAATACATTTGTAAATGGAGTGGAATTATTTAAGTTATAAGAAATGGATTATCTTATAATTGGAATCTCATCTTATCTTTTAGGATCAATACCTTTTGGGTATTTATTAACTAAATTTTTTTTAAAAAAAGATATTAGAGATGTTGGTTCTGGAAATATTGGCGCCACCAACGCTCTAAGATCTGGTAATAAATTGATTGGATACCTAACTTTGGTATTTGATGTCGGAAAAGCTGTAATTCCAGTTTTATTTGTAAAAATAAATTATCCTGAATTAATTTTTCTTTCATCATTGTGTGCTTTTTTAGGTCATGTTTTTCCTTTATGGCTTAAGTTTAAAGGTGGAAAAGGTGTAGCAACTTATTTAGGTATCTTATTTGTAATAAATATATCTTATGGAATAATATTTATAACAATATGGTTGTTTATTTATTTCTTATCTAAATATTCTTCATTGTCATCTATTTTAGCTACTTTATCTGTACCTATATTTTTAGTAATTAGTAAGAATTTTTCTGAAGTATCTTTTTTTGTAATTATGTTTGTATTAATTTTTTTCACTCATAGAGAAAATATAAAACGCCTTAAAAACAAAGAAGAAAAAGAGACAAAAATTTATTAAATTGACTAAAAAAACCTTTTATGTAGTTTGTTAGATTATGAATCTGGTTATTGTAGAAAGTCCAGCAAAAGCTAAAACCATTAATAAATATTTAGGTGATAATTATACAGTTTTAGCTAGTTATGGTCATATAAGAGATCTTCCTTCAAAAAATGGATCTGTAGACCCCGAGCAAAATTTTAGGATGGAATGGGAAGTTGATAGCTTTTCAAAAAAATACTTAAAGGAAATTACAGATGTTGCAAAAGAATCGTCAAAAATAATTCTTGCGACTGACCCTGATCGTGAAGGAGAAGCTATAGCTTGGCATGTAAAAGAATATTTAAATGATAAGAGATTATTAAAAGATAAAGAAATCGAAAGAGTTGTATTCAATGAAATTACAAGAAAAGCTGTAATTCATGGAATTGAGAATCCAAGACAAATAGAGCCATTACTTGTTGATGCATATATGGCTAGAAGGGCTTTGGATTATTTAGTTGGTTTCAACATATCACCTATTCTATGGACAAAATTACCAGGCTCTAAATCTGCTGGACGTGTACAATCCGTTGCACTGAAACTTATAACTGAAAGAGAACACGAAATTGAGTCATTCAATCCTGAAGAATTTTGGACACTGAGTATTAAATTTAACGATAATAATAACAATTCAATAACATCTAGTATTTCGCAATTAGATGGAAAAAAAATTGAAAAATTTACTTTTAGAAATAAAAATGAAATTAATAAAGCCATAGAAAATATCAAAAATAAAAAATTTTTAATAACTGACATTTCAAGCAAGATAGTAAGTAGAAATCCTTCTGGACCTTTTACAACATCAACATTGCAACAGACAGCCTCTAGTAGACTTGGTTTTGGTGCATCAAGAACAATGCAAATTGCTCAAAAATTATACCAAGGAATTGAAATTGAGGGTGAGACAGTAGGTTTAATCACCTATATGAGAACAGACGGAACAAATTTATCTGTGGATGCAGTTAAATCATTTAGAGATTATATAAAAAGTGATTTAGGTAAAGAATATTTGCCAGAAAACCCATTAAACTACTCAGGTAAGAAAGCAAAAAATGCTCAAGAAGCACATGAGGCTATAAGACCAACTGAAATTAACAGAACACCTTCTTCAGTTAAAAAGTATTTAAGTACTGACCAAATAAAATTATATGATTTAATTTGGAGCAGAGCTTTATCATCTCAAATGGAGTCTGCAAAATTTGATAGAAATACAATAACAATAAATTCTGATGATGGTAGAACTATCTGTAAATCTAGTGGATCAGTACTCAAATTTGACGGTTTTTTAAAAGTATATTCATCTCAATCTAAAGATGATGATGAAGATATTTTGCCTCAAATGTCAAAGGGACCAATTAATATTGAAGCATTAATCGATGAACAACATTATACACAACCACCACCTAGATATTCAGAGGCTAGTTTGGTTAAAAAATTAGAAGAGCTAGGCATAGGTAGACCATCAACTTATGCTAGTATAATTTCGACTATTGCAAATAGAGGATATGCGGAAATAACTAATAAAAGATTTTTTCCAACAGATAGAGGGAAATTGATCTCGGCTTTTTTAGAAAAATTGTTTTCAAAATATGTTGATTATAATTTTACTGCAGGATTAGAAGATCAATTAGATGAAATAACTTCAGGTAAAGAAAGTTGGATTAAAGTTTTGGAAATGTTTTGGAAAGATTTTAATAATAATGTGTCTAAAGTTAAAGAAAAAAGAACTAGAGAAGTTTTAGACCTTCTCAACGATAGTTTGGGTGAATTAATTTTTGAAAAAAATAGTGATGGAAAAATAGATAGAAATTGCAAATTATGCAACGAAGGAACTCTTAGTTTAAAAAATAGCTTTAGAGGTGGTGCTTTTATTGGTTGTTCAAATTATCCTGATTGTAAATATACGAGACCATTATCAAAAGCAAAAGCAGCAGCACAAGCACAACTCGCAGAACCTAAGTTTATTGGAAAACATGATAATGGAAATGATATTTATCTTAAAAATGGAAGATTTGGTCCCTACTTGCAGTATGAAATAAATCCTAAAGATATAGAAGAAAAAACTTCAAAAAAAAGAAAGACAAAAAAAAAGAAAGATGAAAACGAAAATTTAAAAAATGTTTCAATACCTAAGGGTATTGATTTAAAAGATGTAGATTTAGATAAAGCAAAGTTTTTATGTTCATTGCCAAAAAATTTAGGAGTAAATCCAGATAATCAAAAGGATATTTTGTTAAATACTGGTCGTTATGGTCCTTATTTAAAATGCGATAATAAATCTGCAAGAATTGAAAATATTGACGAGATTTTTTCAATTGGATTAAATAGAGCAATAACATTAATTGCTGAAGCTAAACCTGGAAGAATGTCTTCATCTATAATCAAAGATTTAGGAGAACATCCAGAAGATAAAAAACCTGTAAGAATAATGAAAGGTCAATATGGACCTTACATAAAATATAAATCATTAAATGCAACTATTCCCGAGGAAAAAGATCCTGCTGAACTAACAATGGAAGAGGCATTAATATTAATTGAGAAAAGAAAAGAATACGATAAAAATAAAAAATCAAAAAAAAGGAAATCAAAATGAGTTATGAAGAAAACATAAAGAAATTAGATTTAAAATTACCTAATGCAGCAGATCCAGTTGGTTCTTACATAGCTGCAAAAATAGTAAACAAATTACTTTATATATCAGGACAAATATCAATGTCAGAAAATGGTGAGTTAATTAAAGGCAAATTAGGATCTGATTTAAAAGTAGACGATGGTTATAAAGCTGCAGAGAGATGTGCTTTAAGTATAATCGCACAAGCCAAAAAAGCATGCAATGATGACTTATCTAAAATCAAATCTTGTGTAAAGCTCACAGGATTTGTTAATTCAACGGACGATTTTACTGATCAACCTAAGGTTATTAACGGTGCTTCTGATTTAATTGCTAAAGTTTTTGGTGAATCAAGTATGCATACTAGAGCTGCAGTTAGCACAAATAGTTTGCCTTTAGGTGTAGCTGTAGAAGTAGATGCTATATTTGAACTAAACTAACGACCGATACCATAGTATCTAATATTTATTTTTTTCATTAAACTTGGTGAATACAAATTTCTAAGATCAAATACTTTCAAATTTTTATTTTTATTTAATTTTCTAAAGTTGATTTGTTTAAATTCATTCCATTCTGTGTGAATAATTATTAAATCAGCTCCATTACATGCATCTTTAATATTTGGTGAAAACTTTACATTTTTATTAATAAAAAAATTAGTTTTTTCACCTGATGGATCATAATATTTTATTGTAGAACCTTTTTTTAATAAAAAAGGTATCATATCTAAACAAGGTGACTCTCTCATATCATCAGTACCTGCTTTAAACGTAACTCCTAAAAAAGTAATAATTTTATTATTTATTTTATTGTTTAATAATTTCAAAATTCTTTTGTTTAATAGATTATTTCTATTTTGATTTGAATTTATAACAGTTTTTACAATTGAAAGATCTGTATTAAAACTTTTGGCGGTTGTAACGAGAGCTCTAGTGTCTTTAGGAAAACATGATCCACCATAAGCTGGACCTGCTCTTAAAAACCTATCACCAATTCTTTCGTCTAAACCCATTCCAATAGAAATATCTTTAACATCTATATTAGATTTTTCACATAAATTTGCCATTTCATTTATAAAAGTAATTTTTGTTGCTAAAAATGCATTTGAAGCATATTTGATAAGTTCAGCTGCTCTTCTAGAGCAATTGAAATATCTACTTCTTTTTTTTAAAATTGGTAAATAAAGATTTTTCATAACTGAATTAGCTTTTTTACTATTAGAACCTATTACAACTCTATCAGGATACATAAAGTCCCTTATTGCTTCGCCTTCTCTTAAGAATTCCGGATTTGAAATAACATCAAATTTATTTTTATTTTTTTTGGTATTAAGAATTTTTTCTATTTTGTCCCCTGTTGTAACTGGAACTGTAGATTTGTTTACAATAATTTTATATTTGTTTAAATTATTCTTTATTAATTTAGCTACCTTAAATACTTGTTTTAAATCTGCTTGATTTGATTTTTTATTTGTAGGTGTTCCAACACAAATAAAAACTATATCAGAGCTTTTAATATTATCTTCAATTTTTGAGGAAAAGTTTAATCTTTTATGCTTAACGTTACGTTTTATGAGTTCTTCTAGACCTGGTTCAAATATTGGCACAAAACCATTATTTAATTTATCAATTTTTTTTTTATCTATGTCTACACAGGCAACATTATTTCCAATTTCTGAAAAACAAGTACCGCTAACTAAACCTACATATCCTGTTCCAATTACACAAATTTTCATAATTTCGAGATTTCTAATGTTGAATTTATATATCCATGCATTGTACCACAATCAAGATATTTGCCTTTGAAATTGTGCGCAATAAATAAATTTTTTTTATTAATTAAATTTTGTATTGCATCTGTAATATGTATCTCACCACCTTTTCCTGGTTTTAATTTTTTTATCTCACTGAAAATTTTTTTAGGAAGTATGTATCTACCTATAACTGCTTTGTTTGAAGGAGCATCATTTATTTTTGGTTTTTCTATAACATCATTAATAAAATAATTATTATTTGATATTTTTTTTGATAAACTAAAAATTCCCCATCTTGATACTGTTTTTTTGTTAACACGCATACTTGCCATCACTGAAGATTTGTATTTTCTATGAATATCAATCATTGATTTTGAACAATTATCTTGAATAATTAAATCATCAGGTAATAACATCAAAAAATAATTACTTTTAATATATTTTTTTGTTTTCATGACAGCATCACCTGTCCCAAGAGGTTTATTTTGATATACAAATTTAATCATTTTTTTATATCTTAAAATTTTTTGATATTCTCTTTTGATTCTTGGATCTTTCTTTTTCTTTAAGATTTTTTTATAAAAACTATCTTGAAAAAAATAATCTTTAATCATTTTTTTTTTATCTGATATAATTAAAATTATTTCTTTAATACCTGCCTCAATGCATTCATCTAAAATATACTCGACAGCCGGTCTGCCATTTATTGGTAAAAGTTCTTTAGCAAAGACACTTGTTAAAGGAAGAAGTCTAGTACCCAAACCAGCTAATGGAATAATTGCTTGTTTAATCATTTAAATGTTTTACTTATAAAATATTCTATTAAAAATGAAAGTTTTATTAAATAATACTCAACTTAAAAACAATCTTTTAAGATATAAAAACATAGGTTTTGTTCCTACCATGGGTAGTCTACACAAAGGTCATGAATCGTTGATTAGAGAGTGCAAGAAAAGATCAAATATAACTATAGTAAGTATTTTTGTAAATCCAAAACAATTTAATGATAAGAAGGATTTTAAAAACTATCCAAGAAATATTAAAAAAGACATCAATATATTAAAAAAACTAAAAGTTGATTTGCTCTATGTCCCAAGTGTCAAGGAAATTTTTCCTAAATCAATTAATCTTTTAAAAAAAATTAATATAAAAGATAAAATTTTATGTGCAAGATATAGAAAAGGTCATTTTGAAGGTGTACTAAATGTTATGAACAGATTAACCGACTTAATCAGACCAAAAAAAATATTTATGGGAGAAAAAGATTATCAACAATATCATTTGGTAAAAAAATTTTTAAAAAAAAAATTTAAAACAAATATTATTTTATGTAAAACAATTAGAAACACAAAAGGTTTTGCGTTATCAAGCAGAAATAAGCTCTTAAAAAATACTCAAATTAAAAAAGCAGAAATGATTACTAAAATTGTAAAGCAACTTAAAAAAGATATTAAAAAATTTCCTGAGATTAAAAAAATATTAGATATTTAAAAAAAAAAATTAGAAAAAGAATTTAAAATTAAAATTCAATATTTAGAACTAAGAAATAAAACAAATTTAAACTTAACAAACAAAATATATAATTCTAAATTATTTATTGCGTATCATCTTGGTAAAATTCGATTGATTGATAATTTCTAATAAATCACAAAAAATAAGCTCCAACACCCAAAAAGGAAACAAATCCAATTACATCTGTAATTGTTGTAACAAATACACTTGAAGCGATAGCTGGATCAATATTCATTCTTTTAAGAGTAACTGGAATTAAAATTCCGAATAAACCAGCTATTATCATTGTTAAAACCATAGATATAGAAATTATAAGAGATAATTGATTGTCCTGAAACCACAATTGAACAATTAATGAACTGATTATTGCAAAAATTATTCCATTTAACACACCAATATTAAATTCTTTAAGAATATTTTGAGTAAAATTATTTTTTGTAAGATCATTTGTTGCTAACGATCTGACAGTGACAGCTAGCGTTTGCATTCCAGCATTTCCACCCATAGAAGCAACTATGGGCATTAAAAAAGCTAAAACTACCATTTGTTCAATTGTTGCTCCAAAAAGACTTATGCACCAAGTAGCTAAAAAAGCAGTAAATAAATTTAACAACAGCCAATTAAATCTTCGTTTAGTTTTAGTTATTACTCCATCTGTTATTTCTTCATCACCAACACCAGCTAATCTTAATGCATCTTCCTCAGCTTCTTCTTTTAAAACTGTAAGCACGTCATCTGAAGTTATCATTCCAACAAGTTTATCTGTCTTATCAACTACGCATGCGGAATTTAAACTGTAGTTTTCAAATAAATTACCCACCTCTTCTCTATCCATATCAACTGGAACTAAAAAAGGAGAATCAATCATTATAGATGACATTTTAGTATCTCTAGGTGTTCTCAATACTTTTGAAGATGGAACTGTTCCAATTGGTTTAAAATTTTCGTCTACAATAAATATTTCTAAAAATTCTTCTGGTAAATCTTTATTTTCTCTTAAATAGTCAATAGTTTGTCCTACAGACCAATTACTTGGTATTGCAGTAAATTCTCTTTGCATTATTCTTGCAGCACTATCTTCTGGATAACTTAAGCCTTCTAGCAACGCAAAACGATCTTTAGGAGGTAGAGCAGATAAAATTGTGTTTTTATCTTTTTCATCAACATTCTCTAAAACCATGATTGCATCATCAGAATCAAGATTTTTTAAGATACTTACAATTGAGTCTGAAGATAAATATTTAATTATTTCAGATTGGACAGACTCATTTAGTTCAATAAATACATCAGGATCAATCTTGAAATTGTTGAGTTTAATTAAGCTTTCTCTATCATTAAGACTTAAATGTTCAATTATATCTGCAGCATCTGCAGGGTGCATTTCTTTGAATGAATTTGTAATAAATAAAGCATCATTATTAACAATTTTGTCAGTAACAACTTTTATATATTCTTTGTTAAACTCAAAATTGACTTTTTTATCTTTTATTTTCTTATTCAAAGTCATAATTAAACCTTTTATATTGCATCGATCTTTTAATATAAATTAGGAAGATTACAATTTATAAATGAAAATTGAGATTAAAAAGTCAATAAAACCAATAGATTACAATTTTGCTTTGTCAGAATTGGAGAAAAGATTAAGCAATGTGATTAATAATAAATCTAATGAATTGATTTGGATATTAGAGCATAATGAAGTTTATACTGCGGGAACTAGCTCTAAAAATGAAGAAATACTAAACAAAGACATAAAAATTATTAATACAAATCGAGGTGGAAAAATTACATATCATGGCCCAGGTCAGTTAATGTTTTATTTTGTGATAAATTTAAATAGAAGAAAAAAAGATATTAGAAAATTTATTTCTATAATTGAAAATACAATTATAGAAACTTTAAACGAATATGAAATCAATGTTTTTGCTGATAAAGAGAATATTGGCATTTGGTTTAATCAAAATAATGAAATAACTAAAATAGCTGCAATCGGAGTAAGAGTTAGTAAATGGATTGCATATCATGGTTTTTCACTGAATATTAATTGCGATTTAAAAAATTATAATAATATTATTCCATGTGGAATTTCTGATCGAGGTGTTACAAATTTAGTTAAAATTAAAGATATTAATTATAAAGGTATTGAAGAAAAATTAATAAAGAATTTTATTACTAATTTAGAAATTTTAAGCGCTTAACTTTTAGTAATTCATTGAAATAATTTGGTAAAGAAGCTCTATAAGTATATTTTTTATTATTAATCATAAATTTTATTTGATAAGAATGTAACATCAAATTTTTATTTTTAGATTGTTTAAAAAGTTTATTTGAATATTTACTGTCCCCATAAATAGAATTACCAATTGCATAAAGTTGTTTTCTAAGCTGATGCTTTCTTCCAGTTATTGGTTTAAGCTCAACTAAAGAGCAAATTGAATTTTTATCAAGAACTTTATATGTTGTTTTTGCTTCCTCTATAATTTTTTTTCCATTGTCGTATCGAATAAGTTGATCATTAAATTGGCCAGAGTTTTTTTCTATTTCACCATGACATATAGCTAAATAAGTTTTGTGAACTTTACGCATTCTAAATAATGATGTTAAGAGTTGTGCTGTTTCTCTATTTTTAGCAATTATAAATACTCCTGAAGTTTCTTTATCTAATCTATGAACTGAAAATGGTTTTGTGTCTTGAAAAATTTCACTTTTAGAAAATATATCTATTAAATTTTTTTTAGATTTTGTTCCACCTTGTACAGAAATACCTGCACTTTTATTCATAACTACAAAGTTTTCGTTATTATCTATAATTAAATTTTCATTTTCTTTAATTACCTTGTTTGATGGTTTAAATTTAATTTTTTTTTCTAAAAGATTTTCTTTAAATTCAAAATTGTGCAAATCGATCTTGTCACCTAGGTTTAATTTAAAATTACTTTTAACTTTTTTATTATTGACTTTAACTTTTCCATTTCTTAAAGATTTCTCAATTAATGATTGGGGAAACTTGCCAATATTAAATCTCAAATATTTATCAATACGCATACTAGCATACGTTTTATCAACGATAAAAGATTTGATCATTAAGTGTATTTTATATTAAAATTAGCTTGTAGCTAATTTCTTTTCTTCTGTTTTCTCAGCTTCTTTTGAAGATTCTTTTTTCTTTTTATCTACTCTTTTCGCCTCAACGTCTCTGTCAATAAATTCAATTATTGCCATAGGAGCATTATCACCATATCTGAAACCTGCTTTGATTATTCTAGTGTAACCACCACTTCTTTTTTCATATCTTTTTGATAAAGTTTTTTTTACTTTATTTGCAGATTTCATATCTTGTAGCTGTGAAACTAACATCTTAGTGTTATGTAAGGTATCTTTTTTTCCTAATGTAATTATTTTATCAGCTTGAGGCTTAAGAAATTTTGCTTTTGGTAACGTAGTTTTAATCTGTTCATATTTTATCAGAGAATTAAGCATGTTTTTTAACAAAGCTTTCCTATGTTCAGATGTTCTATTTAATTTCTTATTAGCTAAGCCGTGTCTCATTTTTAAATTGCTTCCTCAAGTTTTTTTGACATTTCAGCTATATTATCTGGTGGCCAATTTGGAATTTCCATACCTAAATACAAAGACATACCAGTTAAGACTTCTTTAATTTCATTTAAAGATTTTCTACCGAAATTTGGTGTTCTAAGCATCTCACCTTCGGATTTTTGAACCAAATCCCCAATGTAAATAATGTTATCATTTTTTAAACAATTCATTGATCTTACTGAAAGTTCTAATTCATCTACTTTTCTTAATAAGTTTTTATTAAATTCAGGTTCTGTAGAAACTTCTTTTACTGGTGCCTCAACAGGTTCGTCAAAATTAATAAACATTTTAAGTTGATCTTGGAAAATTCTTGCTGAATAAGCTACAGCATCTTCTGCTGATATTGATCCGTTAGTTTCAACTTGCATAGTAAGTTTATCATAATCAAGTGCTTTTCCTTCTCTTGCAGTACTTACAGAATATGAAACTTTCTTTACTGGACTATATAATGAATCAATTGCAATTAATCCTAATGGTGGTTCTTCTGGTTTATTTAATTCTGCAGGTACATAACCTTTTCCTGTATTTACATTCATTTCCATATGAAAATTAGTATTTTCATCTAAATTACATATGACTAAGTCAGGATTTAAAATTTCAACATCTGCAATTGGAGCAATATCAGATGCTTTAATTTCTCCTGGACCCTTAGCATCTAAAATTAACTTTTTTGTTCCTTCAGAAGCACTTTTTAGTGCTAATGATTTAACATTTAAAACAATATCAGTTACATCTTCTCTAACCCCTTTAATAGATGTAAATTCATGTAACACCCCATCAATCTGGATTGATGTTACAGCAGTACCTCTTATTGAAGATAAAAGTATTCTTCTTAAAGAGTTGCCTAAAGTTAATCCATAACCTTTTTCAAGTGGTTCTGCGACTATTGTTGCTTGTGTTAAATCTTCACTCATTTTAACGTCAAGCTTTGTAGGCTTAATTAATGATTTCCAATTTTTAATGTTTACATTTTCAGTTTCCATTAAACTCTCCTTTTCTTAGGTGGTCTTGTTCCGTTATGTGGCATTGGCGTTGTATCCTTGATAGATAAAATTTTAAAACCTCTTGCCTGTAATGCTCTAAGAGCTGTTTCTCTACCTGAACCTGGTCCTTTAACTTCTACAGACAAAGTTTTCATTCCATATTCAAGAGCTTTAGAAGCTGCTGTATCGGCTGCTATTTGAGCTGCATACGGAGTCGATTTTCTTGAACCTTTAAAGCCTTTAGAGCCTGCAGACGACCAAGAAATAACATTTCCATTCGTATCAGCAATTGAAACTATTGTATTATTAAATGTAGATTGAACATACGCAATTCCATTAAGTATGTTTTTTTTTGATTTTTTCTTTTTTGAGTACGAACTTTTGTTAGACTTTTTTGAAGATTTTTCTACCTTCTGATCTTTGTTATCAGTTTTTTCTGTTTTAGCCATTTTTATTTTTTAGTTGGTGTTAATTTTTTTCCAGCAATAGCTATAGCTTTACCTTTTCTTGTTCTTGCATTACATCTAGTTCTTTGACCTCTAACAGGTAGTTTTTTTCTATGTCTTGAGCCTCTATAACAAGCTAGATCAATTAAACGTTTAATGCTTAAAGAATAATCTCTTCTTAAATCACCTTCGACTTTGAAATTTTGATCTATGTATTCTCTTATTTTTAAAATCTCTTCGTCAGTTAATTCGTTAACTCTTTTTTCTCTTGGAATTTCCAGAGAAGAACAAATCTGATTTGAGAACTTGTCACCTATTCCGTAAATATATGTTAGTCCAATGTGGACAAGCTTATTTTGTGGAATGTTAATACCTGCAATACGTGCCATAAATCTGTGATAAATTGTAGCCTTTATATAAGAAGATCTTCTAAAGTCAACTTCTTATCCCTTAATAATATGCTCAATTTTATCAGTAATTTCCTCTATTTTTAGGGTTCCATCAACTTCATGTATGGTTGTTTTTTTGGATAGAAAATCTAATACTGGTTTAGTAGTTTCAATATATTTGTCATACCTGTTTAAGATAGTTTCTAGGTTATCATCTTTTCTTTTTACCAAATGTTTTCCACTACAACTTAGTTTTTTTATTCTTTCTTGATCAAAATATTCATTTAATGTGATATTACATTTTTCACAAGTAACTCTACCCATTATTCTTTTTTGAATTATATCTCTAGAAACATTTAGAGAGATTACAAAATCTATCTTTCGTCTAAAATTATTTAAAATTTGTTCTAAATTTGATGCTTGAGATATTGATCTTGGGTATCCATCAAAAATTATTGGATCATGAGAATTTAATTTAGAAAGCGTTTGTTTTAATAAATCGTTAACAATTTCATCAGAAACAAACTCACCTTTTGATATTAATTTCTCAATTTCAACTCCAATATTAGACTTTTTATTTGCTTCGTTTCTTAAAAGATCACCAGTCGAAATTTGATAATAATTATGATTTTCAACTAACTTTTGTGCTTGAGTGCCTTTACCTGCTCCAGGAGGACCAAATAAAATGATATTCACTTAACTAATCCTTATCTATTTCCAAATTTTGTTTTTTTGATTAATTGCTCATATTGTGAACTCATTAATCTAGTTTGAATTTGAGTTACAGTATCAATGGCTACAACCACAACAATTAAAACTGATGTGCCTCCAAGATAAAAAGGGATTGGATAATTTGCAATTAAAAATTCAGGCATCAGACAAACTAGAGTTAAATAAAGTGCCCCAATTGTTGTCAACTTAGTTAAAATATTTTCAATGTAAATTGCAGTACTTTCACCTGGTCTAATTCCTGGAACAAAGCCACCATATTTTCTTAAGTTCTCTGCAGTTTCAACTGGATTGAATGTAATTGATGTGTAAAAAAAAGTAAAAAAGATAATTCCAGATGCATAAAGTAGCATGTACAAAGGTTGACCTTGAGTAAAGAAAGAACTTATATTTAAAAAGGTTTCATTTTCTGAAAAATTAAAATTTGAAAACGTTACTGGTAATAATAACAGTGCGGAAGCGAAAATTGCAGGTATCACTCCTGCTTGATTAATCTTTAACGGTAAATGTGATGACTCGCCACCATATAATTTATTACCCATTTGTCTTTTTGGGTAATTAATTAAGATTTTTCTTAAAGCTCTCTCCATAAACACAATAAAAAGAATTGTTAATATTAATAAAATAAATATTGCCAAAATCATAAAAGTAGAGACAGCACCAGTTCGACCTAATTCAAAAGTTGTTACTAATGCCCTAGGTATTTCAGCAACAATACCAGCAAAAATAATTAAAGAAATACCGTTCCCAATACCTCTCTGTGTTATCTGCTCACCTAACCACATTAAGAAAATTGTTCCAGCAACAATTGTTGTGACTGTTGAAATTTTAAAGAATATACCAGGGTTTATTACTAAATTTGCTGAAGACTCCAATCCAACAGCTAAACCATATCCTTGAACTGTGGCTAACAATACAGTTCCGTATCTTGTTATTTGAGTAATTTTAGCTCTACCCATTTCTCCTTGGGATTTTAAATTTTTAAAGTAATCTGAAACTCCTGTCAAAAGTTGAACTATAATCGAAGATGAAATATATGGCATTATACCTAAAGCAAATATTGCCATTCTACTTACAGCACCACCTGCAAAAACATTAAACATTCCAAGCAAACCTTTTTGATTACCATCCATCATAATTTTAAGTTGCTCTGGATCAATACCAGGTAATGGAACAAATGTTCCAAATCTATAAACAGTTAAAATGAAAATAGTAAATATAATTCTATTCTTAAGATCTGTTGTTGAAGAAGTTGAGCTCATTGATCCCTAACTATTTTTTTAATTGGATTGAACCGCCAATTTTTTCTAATTTAGATAGAGCTGATTTTGAAGCAAGGTCTGCTTCGATATTTATTTTGTCTTTAATATCGCCTGTACCCAAAATTTTTAGTTTTTTTGAATTTTTGTTAATTAATTTTAATTTTTTTAATGTGTCAGCATTTAAAACATCTGTAGTTTTAATACTCTTCTTATCAATATAGGATTGAATTTTTTCCAAATTTAAAATTGCAACATCTTCTTTTGAAATTGGATTAAATCCTCTCTTAGGTAATCTTCTGTATAATGGCATCTGACCGCCCTCAAAACTTTTTATAGCAACACCTGATCTTGATTTTTGACCTTTAATGCCTCTTCCTGAAGTTTTTCCCTTACCAGAGCCAATTCCCCTTCCAACTCTGATTTTACTTTTATTAATTTTAACCTTTGTATTTAATGTAGTCATTATCCTCTTTTTTCAATTATTTCTGAAATTTTTTTATTTCTGATTGCTGAAATTTGTTTAGGTGAATTTTGTTTCATTAGCGCTTTCATTGTTGCTCTTATTACATTGTGTGCATTTGAAGTTCCCATCGATTTCGCAACTATATCTTTAACTCCTAAAACTTCACATACTGCTCTAACTGGTCCGCCAGCAATAATTCCAGTTCCTTTAGATGCAGCTCTTAATACTATTCTACCAGAGCCATCTTTAGCTTTAACATCATGATGAATTGTTCTACCTTCTCTTAGTGGAATTTGAATTAGTTTTCTTCTTGCCATCTCATTCGCTTTTTTTATAGCATCAGGTACTTGTTTAGCTTTAGCGTGGGCAATTCCAATTCTGCCAGCTTGATTGCCAACTACAACTAATGCTGAAAATCCAAACCTTCTACCACCTTTAACAACTTTAGTGATTCTGTTGATATGGACTAGTTTTTCTAAAATATCGTCAGTTTTTTTATCTTTATTATTTTCCATTATTAAAATTCCATTCCATTTTTTCGTAAAGTTTCAGCAAAAATTTTTACTCTTCCATGATATTTGTAAACTCCTCTATCGAAAAATATTTTTGTTATTTTCTTTTCTTGAGCTTTTTTTGCTAATCTTTCTGCAACAAATTCTGATAATTTAGATTTATTCATTTTTTCACCAGCTTTAATATCTTTTTCAACTGAAGAGGCAGATAACAAAGTTATATTTTTGGAATCATCAATAATTTGTGCCGAAATATTTCTTGCAGATCTTGATATACTTAATCTGAATCTATCTTTTGAAGCAACTTTTTTAACCTTATTGCTTACTCTGAATTTTTTTCTAACACTTGTGTTTATTTTCATTATTTTTTCTTTCCTTCTTTTTTCAACACATACTGCCCTTTTTCTCTTATTCCTTTGCCTTTATAAGGTTCAATTTTTCTTAGTGTCTTTATTTTAGAGGCAACTAGTCCAACTTGTTGTTTATCAGATCCAGTTATTTTTAATGTAGTTTGTTTTTCAACAGCTATCTTTATTCCTTCAGGAATATCAAAGTTTATATCGTGACTATAACCTAATTGAAGGTTTAATTGATTGCCTTTTAATGCTGCCCTATAACCTACACCAACAAGCTCAAGAGTTTTTTCATAACCTGTACTTGATCCTATTACTGCATTATTGATTAAACTTCTATTCATTCCCCAAAGTCTTTTTGTATTCTGATCAATTTTTTTTGGTTTTATTGAAATTTCTTTCCCATCTTTAATGTCCAAATTAAAAATATCTAAATCAATATCAATTGATTTTTTTCCTAAAGGGCCTTCAATATTTAAATTATTGCCCGCCAAAGCTACTTTGACTTTTTCTGGTACTGCTATATTAATTTTTCCTATTTTAGACATTAAAATACCTTACAAATTATTTCTCCACCGACACGTTGTTTTCTTGCGTCTAAATCTGTCATCACACCTTTGGGTGTTGATACTATAGCTATACCTAAGCCATTATTGATTTTTGGTAAGCCTTCAGCGCTAGAAAAAATTCTTCTTCCTGGTTTTGATACTCTTTCAAAAGTACTAATAACTGGGTTTCCAGAGTGATATTTAAGCTCTAACGATAAAACTGCTTTATTATTATCGTTGTTAACTTTAAAATCTTTGATGAAACCCTCATTTTTTAAAATATCTGCTATTTTACTTTTAAAGTTTGAAGAAGGTAATTCTACCTTTTTATGATTTCTTGCTTGAGCATTTTTTACTCTGGCTATCATATCTCCAATTGGGTCACTTAAACTCATAATTTCCTTTCTACCAACTTGATTTCACTAATCCAGGAATTTTGCCTTGTAATCCTAACTGTCTTAAAGCAATCCTAGAAATCTTTAATTTTCTATAAACACCATGAGGTCTGCCAGTTATTTGACATCTATTCATAACTCTAATCTTTGCAGAATTTCTTGGTAATTTTGATAATTTTTGTTGTGCCTTAAATCTTTCTTCAAAAGGCAATTTTTTATCCATTATTATTTTTTTAAGTTTTTCTCTTTTTTTATAAAACTTATCGGAAAGTTTAATTCTCTTATTGTTTTTATTAATTGAGCTCAATTTAGCCATATTAATTGTCTCCTTTTTTAATAAATGGAAAGTTAAGTTTTTCTAGTAATGCATAACTATGTTCTTGACTCTTTGAAGAAATAGCTATTGTAATATCCAATCCTCTTACTTTATCAGCACGATCAAAGCTTACTTCAGTAAAAATTATGTGTTCTTTAATTCCAAAAGTGTAATTACCAAACTTATCAAAACCTTTTGGAGATAACCCTCTGAAATCTTTAATTCTTGGCAAAGCAATATTTACTAATCTGTCTAAAAATTCATACATTTTGTTCTTTCTTAGAGTGACTTTCAAACCTGCATTAGAACCTTTTCTTGTTTTAAAATTTGCTACGGATTTTTTGAATTTTGTTATTACAGGTTTTTGTCCAGTAATTTTACCCATATCTTCTTCACATGATTTTAAAATTTTACTATCATTTCCATCTAAACCAAGACCCATATTCAAGACAATCTTCTCAATTTTTGGACCCATATAAATGTTTTTCAAACCAAATTGCTCTTTAAGTGCTGGTTGAATTTCTTTTAAATATATTTCTTTTAATCTTGGTGACATAATTATTTTTTAGCCTCTTTTTTTGATATTTTAGCTTTCTCATCAATTAATTTTAAATTTGAGATATGGATAAAACTTTCTTTAGATACAATTCCACCTTTTTTTTCTTTTGTAGTTTTAACGTGTTTCTTAACCATATTAATATCTTTAACTTTTGCTCTATTCATTGATCTATCAATCTCAATAACTTCACCTTCTTTTTTTTTGTCTTTTCCAGCTAATACTAAAACTTTTAAACCTTTTTTTATCATTTTTATAAAACCTCTGGTGCCAAAGAAATAATTTTCATTTGCCCTCTTGTTCTCAACTCTCTCGTTACTGGACCAAATATTCTAGTTCCAACTGGTTCTCCTTTATCATCAACCAGCACCGCAGCATTATTGTCAAATCTAACTTTAGATCCATCATCTCTATGAATACCCTTTTTTACTCTTACAACCACAGCCTTATGAACAGATCCTTTTTTAACTTTACCTTTAGGAATTGCTTCTTTTACAGCAATTACAATCGTGTCACCTATGCTAGCATATCGTCTTTTTGAACCTCCCAAAACTTTAATACACTCAATTCTTTTAGCACCTGTGTTATCAGCAACTTGTAATTCTGTTTGTACTTGTATCATTACTTAGTATTCTCCATTACTTGAAATTTTTTATTTTTTGAAAATGGTTTACTTTCAATAATTGAAACTTTATCTCCATTTTTAAATTTATTATTTTCGTCATGAGCGTTGTATTTTTTTCTTACTTTAACAACCTTTTTGAGAACTGGATGTGAGTATTTTCTCTCTACCATTACAGTTACAGTTTTGTTAGGTTTATCGCTGACAACTATTCCTGTTAATATTTTTTTAGGCATTTGTTTTTCCTTTTAAAAATGTTTTTAATCTTGCTATAGTTTTTTTTGTTTCTCCAATTTTTGCTGGATTTGTTACTTGTGAATTCATTTTTTGAAATCTAAAATTGAAAAGATCTTTTTTAAATTTGTCAATATTCTTAACAATTTCATCTTTTGACATTTTTTTTATTTCAGTTCTTTTCATTTACGCAAACCTTTTAATTGTTTTAGTTTTTATAGGTAATTTCGCTGAGGCCTTATATAAAGCTTCTTTAGCAATTTGTTCGGATACACCATCTATCTCAAATAAAATTCTACCTGGTTTTACACGACATGCATAATACTCTGGTGAACCTTTACCTTTACCCATTCTAACTTCTATGGGTTTCTTTGAAACAGGTATATTAGGGAAAACTCTAGTCCAAACTCTTCCTTGTCTTTTCATATGTCTTGTAAGTGCTACTCTAGCAGCTTCAATTTGCTTACCTGTAATTCTTTCAGGCGACAAAGCTTTAAGAGCAAAAGCACCATAATTAATAAAATTTGCTCTAGAGGCATTTCCATGGATTCTACCTTTGTGTGCTTTTCTCCATTTAGTTCTTACTGGTTGTAACATTATTTGTTTGCCTCTTTTGGTGTTTCTTTGTTTGTTTCTTGACTAAATTCTTTCGCAAAAACTTCACCTTTGTATATCCATACTTTAATACCGATTATTCCATAAGTAGTTAAAGCTTCTGCTTCCGCATAATCAATTTCTGCTCTTAATGTGTGTGAAGGTATACTTCCATCTCTCAACCATTCAGTTCTTGCAATTTCATTTCCTCCTAGCCTTCCACTGATTGAAACTTTAATACCTTTAGCTCCTAATCTTAGACACGATTGCATAGCTCTCTTCATTGCTCTTCTGTAAGAAATTCTTTTTACAAGCTGTTGTGCAATATTTTCTGCTACAAGATATGCATTTGTTTCAGGTTTTTTTACTTCTTTTATGTTTAATGCTACTTCGTTTGAAGTTATTTTTGCTAAATTGTTTTTAATCTTATCAATGTCACTACCTTTTTTACCAATGACAAATCCTGGTCTTGAAGTGTAAATAGTTACATAACATTTGTTAGATGTTCTTTCTATCATTACCTTTGAAACACCTGAATTAATAACATTTTTTTTAATGTATTCTCTGATCTTAAAATCTTCGATAAGATAATTTCCAAAGTCTTTTTTCTTAGCATACCAAACAGAGTCCCAACCTCTGTTTACCCCAAGTCTAAAACCTACTGGATTAACCTTTTGACCCATGACTCTCCATTTGTTTAGCTTCAGTTAATATTATTGTGACACTAGAATAAGGTTTTAAAATTGGCGCAGCTCTTCCTTTCGCTCTAGGTCTAAATCTTTTCATTGTAATTTTTTTTCCACAATAAGCTTCTTTGACAATTAGATTATCAATATCATATTGAAAATTATTTTCAGCATTTGCAACTGCTGAGCTAATAGTTTTTCTAATATCTCTAGTAATTCTTTTTTCAGAAAATTCTAAATCTCTGATAGCAACATCAACTTTTTTTCCAACAATACCTTTAAGTATTGGATTCAGCTTTCTTACACTTGATCTAATATTGTTGTTAATTGATTTAACAAGTTTATCAGTTTTATTTTGTATTTTCTTTTTTTTGCTCATCTTTATTTTTTAGCCTCTGCTGGTTTTGCTTTTTTATCTGCAGGTGTATGACCAAAGAAGGTTCTAGTTGGCGCAAACTCACCAAGTTTATGTCCAACCATATCCTCAGAAACTGTAATTGGGATAAATTTTTTACCATTATAAATTAAAAAACTAACTCCAACAAAATCAGGAATAATAGTTGATTTTCTTGACCATGTCTTAATAGGAATTTTTTTAGGATCAGCCTTATACTTATCAACCTTTTTCATGAGACTTTCTTCAACAAATGGACCTTTCCAAACTGCTCTTGCCATAAAATGTTAATCCTTTCTTTTCTTCCTTCTTCTGACTATAAATTTATCAGTTCTTTTATTATCTCTAGTTTTTAATCCTTTGGCTGACTGTCCAGTTGGTGAAACTGGGTGTCTTCCTCCAGCAGTCTTACCTTCTCCACCTCCATGTGGGTGATCAACAGGGTTTTTAACAACACCTCTTGTGTGTGGTCTTCTACCTAACCATCTTGATCTTCCTGCTTTTCCAATTTTAATATTCTTTTGATCTGGGTTGCTTAAAATTCCTATTGTAGCAAGAGATCTTGAATCTATCTTTCTGACTTCACCAGAAGCAAGTTTAATCAAGCTATAATTTCCATCTATACCACTAATAGTCACCGATGTTCCAGCTGATCTTGCTAATTTACCTCCGGCACCTGGTTGGATTTCAACATTATGGATATTTATTCCAACTGGTATATCTTGAAGAGGCATACAGTTTCCAACTTTAATCTCTTTTTTCGAACCATTTTCAATTACATCACCAGCTTTAATTTTTTGCGGAGCCAAATAATAAGCATGAGTATTATCTTGGAATTTTACAAGCATTATGTAGCAAGACCTATTTGGATCATATTCAATTCTCTCAACTGTAGCAGGCATATCAAATTTTTTTCTGTAAAAATCTACATGTCTGTACATTTTTTTATGTCCACCAGCTCTATTTATAGAAGTAATTCTCCCATTATTGTTTCTACCTTTCATAGCATTTTTAGGTGAAACTAATGATTTGAATGGTTTTCCTTTCCATAATTCTGATCTATCAACTAGGATTGTTCCTCTTGTAGATTTTGTATATGGTTTAAATGTTTTTAATGCCATTTTAAATTCCTGTTGTTAGATCTATGCTCTGACCTTTTTTAAGAGTTATGATAGCTTTTTTAAAACCAGAGACTTTTACTTTTCTACCTCTTGTAAGTTTAGTTCTATTTTGTTTATTTATAATGTTAATTTTAGTTACATTAACTTTAAATATTTTTTCTATATTCTTTTTTAAACTAACCTTGTTGGCACTAGAAGGCACTTTGAATACAATTTTATTATGTTCAGATAAATTAGTAGATTTTTCTGTGACAACTGGAGATAAAATTTTATCGTATAAATGTAATCTACTCATTAGCTATATCTCTTTTCTAATTCTTTTACAGAACTTTCTGTAAAAACAATCTTTTTAAATTTAACAACATCAAATGCACTAAAGTGATTTACATCTGTTACCTTGATATTTGGAATATTTCTAACTGATCTTTCAATTTTATCTTTTGAAGATTTATCTAAAATTATCAAAGAATTTGTAATATCAAACTTTTTAACAATTTGACTCATTTCTTTTGTTTTTTTTATTTCAGAACTAAAATCATTAAAAATCATTAAATTTTTATCTTTATTTTTTTCACTCAATAAAGAAGCGATGCTAAGTTTCTTCTCACTTTTATTTAGTTTTCTTTTTTTATAAGCTAGCTCACCTTTTGGCCCATGAGCTACACCTCCACCAACAAATATTGGTGCTTTTCTAGAGGCATGTCTTGCATTACCAGTGCCTTTTTGTGCATAAATTTTTGATGTTGGACCAGAAACTTCATTTTGCTGTTTTGTTTTTGCATGACGTCCCTTATAGTTTGCATTAGTTTTGTATAAAACAGCACTCACTAATCTTTTGTTAATTTTTGCAGAAAAAACTTTATCTAAAACTTCTATAGAGTCTTTTTTTCCATCTAAACTATGTTTATCTATTTTCATTATTTTTTCTTTTTATCCGGTGTTTTTTTTGCTTCTTCTGCAGCAGCTATTTTTTCTGTAACAGTTAATTTTTTAATATTTTTAACTGATTTTTTTACAAGAACTTCTGTATTTTTTGATCCAGGAATAGAACCTTTTAAATAAAGTAACTCATTTTCTAAATCAGTCTTTATTATTTCGATGTTTTGCATAGTTCTTAATTTATCACCCATGTGACCAGCCATTTTTTTTCCTTTAAATACTTTACCCGGATCTTGTCTTTGACCTGTAGATCCATGAGATCTATGTGAAATTGAAACACCGTGAGTAGCTCTCAAACCACCAAAATTATGTCTTTTCATTGCACCTGCAAAACCTTTACCGATAGTTTTTGATTTTGTATCAACAAACTTAATGTCTTTAAAAATTTCTAAGCCAAATTCATTTCCTTCTTTGTAATCTTCAGTTTTAGCGACTCTATATTCTTTTAACTTTTTCTTAGCTTCTGTATTTTTTTTTGCAAAAAAACCTTTCATTGCTTTTGTTAATTTTGAATTTTTAATTTTTCCATAACCAAGTTGTATGGCTTTGTAACCTCTTTTTTCTTCCTCTATTACTTGTATCACTCTAGCTTTTTCCATTTTTAAAACTGTAACAGGAACTAGTTGACCCGTTTTGTAAAATTCTCGAGTCATCCCAATTTTTTTTCCTATCAAAGCTATTTCTGACATTATATTTTTATCTCCACATCAACACCAGAAGCTAAATCTAATTTCATCAAAGCTTCAACAGTTTGTGGCGTTGGTTCAATTATATCGATTAATCTTTTATGTGTTCTGCTCTCAAATTGTTCTCTACTTTTTTTGTCTATATGGGGTGATCTTAAAACTGTGTATCTTTCTATTCTTGTTGGTAACGGAATAGGACCTTTAATTGTAGCTCCAGTTCTTTTTACTGTGTTAACAATTTCTTCTGTAGAAGCATCTAAAATTTTATTATCATACGCTCTAAGTTTAATTCTGATGTTTTGTTTTTCCATATTAACCAGCCACCTTTTTAGTTACCTCGTCCTGAACGTTCTGAGGAACTTTTGAATAATGATCGAAGAACATAGAATATTGAGCTCTTCCTTGAGACATAGATCTTAAATTATTAATATAACCAAACATATTAGCTAACGGCACCATAGCTGTTATGACAGTTGCATTTCCTCTTTGCTCTTGAGTACTAATTTGGCCTCTTCTACTATTTAAATCACCTATTACATCACCCATATAATCTTCAGGGGTAACAACCTCAACTCTCATTATTGGTTCCAACAATTTTAATCCACCTTGAGTACAAGCTTCCTTGAAACATGACCTACTTGCTAGTTCAAAAGCTAAAACACTTGAGTCAACATCATGATGCAACCCGTCAACAATAGTTACTTTGTAATCAATCATTGGAAAACCAGCTAATATCCCTGAGTCAGAAACTGTTTCTATACCTTTTTCTACACCAGGAATAAATTCTTTTGGAATTGCTCCACCTTTAATTGCACTTTCTACCAATCTTCCTTTGCCTGGTTCTTGAGGTTCAACTAAAAGCTTAACTTTTGCAAACTGACCTGCACCACCACTTTGTTTTTTATGAATGTATTCAAATTCTGCTGAACTCTCAATTGTTTCTCTATAAGCAACCTGTGGAGCACCAACATTAGCTTCAACTTTAAATTCTCTTTTCATTCGATCAACAATGATATCTAAATGAAGTTCACCCATACCTTTAATAATTGTTTGCCCAGACTCATCATCTGATGAAACTCTAAACGATGGGTCTTCCTTAGCTAATCTCGCTAAAGCCTCACCCATTTTTTCTTGGTCTCCTTTAGTCTTTGGCTCAACAGCGATTTCAATGACTGGCTCAGGGAACTCCATTGGCTCAAGTAAAACTTGGTTATCTTTGTTGCATAAAGTGTGTCCTGTCATTGTATTTTTAAGACCTGCAAGTGAAACTATATCACCTGCATTTGCTTCCTTTATATCTTCTCTAGAATTTGCGTGCATTAAAAGCATTCTTCCAACTCTTTCTTCCTTTTCAGAAGATGAGTTATAAACTGCTGTTCCTGATTTAATTGTACCAGAGTAAATTCTGATAAATGTTAATGATCCAACAAAAGGATCGTTTGCAACTTTAAATGCTAAAGCAGAAAATGGCGCATTATCATCAAATTTCATTTCAACTTCTTCGTCTGAACCTACTTTAGTTCCTTTTATTGATCCAATATCTACTGGGCTTGGCAGATAATTTATTACAGCATCTAATAAAGGTTGAACTCCTTTATTTTTAAAAGCAGATCCGGTTAAAACTGGTACAAAACTAAAGTTTAAGGTGCCTTTTCTAATACATTTAACTAAATCTTCTTCTTTAATTTCATCACCATTTAGATAGCTTTCCATTAATTTTTCATCTTGCTCCACAGCCATTTCAACTAATTCAGTTCTGTATTTATTTGAAATTTCTTTCAAATCATCTGGAATTTCTTTGTATTCCCATTCTGCACCTAGGGCTTCGTTTTTCCAAACCTGAGCTTTCATTTTAACTAAATCAACAACACCTGTTAAAGAAGCTTCAATTCCAATTGGTACTTGCAGAACTAATGGTTTGGCACCTAATCTATCTTTAATCATATCAACACATCTAAAGAAATCTGCACCTGTTCTATCTAATTTATTTACAAAACATATTCTTGGAACTTTATATTTGTCTGCTTGTCTCCAAACAGTCTCTGATTGTGGTTCAACGCCGGCAACACCGTCAAAAACAGCTACTGCTCCATCAAGTACCTTTAATGATCTTTCAACTTCAATTGTAAAATCAACGTGGCCTGGAGTATCGATAATATTAATTCTGTGGTCTTGCCAAAAACAAGTAGTAGCTGCTGAAGTAATTGTAATTCCTCTCTCTTGCTCTTGTTCCATCCAGTCCATTGTTGCAGCACCGTCATGAACTTCACCAATCTTATGACTTTTTCCTGTGTAATATAAAATTCTTTCTGTAGTAGTTGTCTTACCAGCATCAATGTGAGCCATGATACCAATGTTTCTATATTTATCTAATGTATGAGTTCTAGCCATTTAATTACCATCTAAAATGAGCAAAAGCTTTATTTGACTCTGCCATTTTGTGAACATCCTCTCTTTTTTTAACTGCTGCACCTTTTTTTTCGTATGCATCAAATAACTCATTAAAAATTTTATCAGACATATGTTTGTCTTTTCTTTTTCTTGCTGAATCTACTAACCATCTTATAGCCAAAGCTTGTGCTCTTTTACTTTTTACTTCTACTGGCACTTGGTAAGTTGCACCCCCAACTCTCCTAGATCTTACTTCTACAGTTGGTTTTATGTTATTTATAGCTTCATTAAAGACGTTGATGGGTTCGTCTTTTGATTTAGTTTTAATTTTATCAATTGCATCGTAAACAATTTTTTCTGCAACACCTCTTTTGCCATCATACATAATATTATTGATTAATTTTGGAATTACAGTTGAATTAAATTTAGGGTCTGGAACAATATTTTTTTTAGGTTGTGTTTTTTTTCTAGACATTTTTATTTACCTTTTTTTGTTCCGTACAATGATCTTCTTTGTTTTCTGTTTGCAACACCCTGTGTATCTAGGTTACCTCTTAAAATATGATATCTAACTCCAGGTAGATCTTTAACTCTACCACCTCTAATTAATACAACTGAGTGTTCTTGAAGATTATGACCTTCTCCAGGAATATAAGCTGTTACTTCAAAACCATTTGAAAGTCTTACTCTTGCAACTTTTCTTAAAGCAGAATTTGGTTTTTTTGGAGTAGTTGTGTAAACTTTCACACAAACACCTCTCTTTAAAGGTTGTTTTTGTAATGCAGGAACTTTATTCCTGTTTACTTGTTTAATTCTTTTTTTTCTTAACAATTGGTTAATTGTTGGCATAATTTTCTATATAAATTTATTTTTGATGAAATAACTGACAGGTTATTTGTGGCAGCGTTTAGTACCTAAGTTAGTACTACATTCCAACCAAAAACATCGCCAAAATACTTATTAATTGTATTTTGTCAAACTAAAACTAGTTAAATACTGAGTTTTTTTTATTGATTTGCTTGGGTTTCTGAAGCTTCAGATGGTTCTAGTTTTTCTTGTTCAGATAAAAACTTATTATCGTCATTTAAGGCCTTATTATTCCATCTATTTTTGATATTTCCGGTTCCAGCAGGCACTAATCTTCCTACAATTACGTTTTCTTTTAATCCATTGAGTGGATCAATTTTGCCCTTAATAGCTGCATCAGTTAAAACTCTAGTTGTTTCTTGAAATGAAGCAGCTGATATAAATGACTCAGTTTGCAGTGAAGCTTTAGTAATTCCCATCAAAACTCTTTCGCCAACAGCAGGTGTTTTACCTTCGGAAACTAATTTTTCGTTTACATTATCAAATTTAATTCTATCAACAACTTCGCCCGGTAGATAAGATGAATCTCCAGAAGATTTGACTTCAACTTTTTTCAACATTTGTCTTAAAATTGTTTCGATGTGTTTGTCATTAATTACAACACCTTGCAACCTATAAACTTCTTGCACTTGGTTTACAAAATACTCAGTTAGATCTTTAATTCCTTTAATTCTTAAAATATCATGCGGTAATGGTACACCATCTAATAAATGTTCACCTTTTTGTATTTTTTCACCTTGGTTGAAATTAATATGCTTTCCTTTAGGAATTAAATAATTTGATGGTTCTGAACCATCTTCAGGAACAATAGAAACTCTTTGTTTACCTCTTACTTCTTTACCAAAAACAACCTGTCCATCGTTTTCTGCTATAATAGCGCTATCTTTTGCTTTTCTAGCTTCAAATAATTCCGCTACTCTTGGCAAACCTCCTGTAATGTCTTTTGTTTTTGTTGTCTCTTTTGGTAACCTAGCAATTACATCACCTGCAGAAACTTTTTGACCATCTTTCACAGATAAAATTGAGTCTGGTACTAAATAATATCTAGCTTCATTATCGTCAGCTTTTTTAATTATATTTCCTTTTTCATCTCTTAAAGTAATTCTAGGTTTAAGATCTGTACTTTTAGATTGTGATCTCCAATCAATTACAGATTTAGATGAAATTCCAGTTGCATCATCAGTCGTCTCCTGAATTGAAACACCATCAATTAAATCAACAAATGTTGCGTTACCACTTTTCTCAGCAATTACCGGAGTAGTATATGGATCCCATTCACAAATTTTTGTATTTGCTTTTATTTTGTCACCATTTTTAAAGAATAATTTTGAACCATACGCAACTTTATAAACCGCAATTTGAACACCATTATCATCTTCGATAGAAAGTTGTGTATTTCTTCCCATAACAATTAAATTCTTTTTAGAATCTTCTAAAATATTTGAATTAATTATTTTTAAAGTTCCTTCATTTTTAGAAATTATTTGGGAATCTTGTTTTACTGATGCAGTCCCACCAACGTGGAAAGTTCTCATAGTTAACTGAGTTCCAGGTTCACCAATTGATTGAGCTGAAATCATACCAATAGCCTCTCCAACATGAACAATTTTACCTCTAGATAGATCTCTACCATAACATGTTGCACAAACTCCTTCTTTAGAGCTACATGTCATTACAGAATAAACTTTTATTGCTTTTATACCAGCCGCATCAATTTGATCACAAGCTGCTTCATCAATCATAGAAGATTTCTTGAATAGTATATCTCCTGTTAATGGATGTTTTACCTCTTGAGCAGTTACTCTTCCAAGAGCTCTTTCAGATAAGCTCACAACAACATTACCACCTTCTAATATTTCAGAAATCTCTATAAAACCTGGGTTGTCACATTTAACTTTTGTAATTGTTAGGTCTTGGGCAACATCACAAAGTCTTCTAGTTAAATAACCAGAACTAGCTGTTTTTAAAGCAGTATCTGCTAATCCTTTTCTAGCACCGTGAGTAGAATTAAAATATTCTAGAGCTGTTAGACCTTCTTTAAAATTTGAGGTAATTGGACTTTCAATAATTTCACCAGATGGTTTAGCAATTAGTCCTCTCATTCCGGCTAATTGTTTCATTTGTGCAGCTGAACCTCTTGCTCCACTATCAGCCATCATAAATACTGAGTTAATTTTTAACCCTTCATCAGTTTTCTCTGTTGCTGAAATACCCTTCATCATTTCCGCTGCAACACTGTCAGTACATTTAGACCATGCATCAACAACTTTATTATATTTTTCACCTCTAGTAATTAATCCTTCAGAATACTGTGTTTCATATTCTGCAATTAATTTCTTTGTATCATCAATTAATTTTGTTTTACTTTCTGGTATTACTAAGTCGTCTTTACCAAAAGATATTCCAGCCTTAAATGCATGCTTAAATCCTAAATCTTTTAGCTTATCACAGAAGATAACAGTTGTCTTTTGACCACAAAATCTAAATACAACATCAATAATCTCTGATACGACCTTTTTTGGTAAAAGTCTATCAACCAAAGAAAATTTGATGTTATGATTTTTTGGTAATAAGTTTGCTAATAAAAATCTGCCCGCTGTTGACGTGTATTTTTCATATTTCTTGTTACCCTTTTCATCAACAGTCTCAAATCTTGATATAATTGTGCTGTGAACTTTAATTTGTCCAGATGATAAAGCAAACTCAATTTGATCAGAGTCAGTAAAGTATCCAGTTGGTTTTTCAGAAATTGGTTCTTGAGACAAATAGTAAATTCCCAAAATCATGTCCTGACTTGGAACAATAATTGGTTTACCATTTGAAGGGGATAAAATGTTATTTGTTGATAACATTAGAATTCTAGCTTCTAATTGTGCCTCTAAACTTAAAGGTACATGTACTGCCATTTGGTCACCATCAAAATCAGCATTGAATGCTGCGCAAGTTAAGGGGTGTAGTTCTATAGCATCACCTTCTATTAATTTTGGTTCAAAAGCTTGAACCCCAAGTCTATGAAGTGTTGGCGCTCTATTTAATAATACAGGATGCTCTCTTACAATTAATTCTAAAGCGTCCCAAACTGCATTAGTTTCTTTTTCTACAATTTTTTTTGCTTGTTTAATTGTTGAAGCTAAACCTAATTTATTTAATCTAGCATACAAAAATGGCTTAAATAATTCTAAAGCCATTTTTTTCGGTAAACCACACTCGTGTAATTTTAAATCTGGTCCAACGACGATTACAGATCTACCTGAGTAATCAACTCTTTTGCCTAATAAGTTCTGTCTGAATCTTCCTTGTTTACCTTTAAGCATTTCAGCAAGAGATTTGAGTGGTCTTTTGCCGGTTCCAGTAATAACTCTTCCTCTTCTTCCATTGTCAAACAATGCATCAACAGACTCTTGAAGCATTCTCTTTTCATTTCTTACAATAATATCTGGTGCTTTAAGATCCATTAATCTTTTCAAACGATTGTTTCTATTTATAACTCTTCTATAAAGATCATTAAGATCAGATGTAGCAAATCTTCCTCCATCTAATGGAACTAAAGGTCTTAGTTCAGGTGGAATAACCGGAACTACAGTCATAATCATCCATTCAGGTTTTTGACCAGTTTCAATAAATGACTCGATTAACTTTAATCTTTTGATTGCTCTTTCTTCGTTAACTTTTGATTTTGTTTCCTTGATATAGCTAACTAAATTTTTTCTCTCCAATTCTAAATCTAAATTTTTTAGCATCTCTAAAACAGCCTCTGCACCAATACCAGCAGTAAATGCTTCCTCACCAAATTCATCTTGGTACTTAGCTAATTCTTCCTCATTAAGTAATTGATTTTTCTGCAATCCTGTTAAACCTGGTTCAATAACAATAAAATTTTCAAAATATAAAACTCTTTCTATTTCTTTAAGTTTCATATCAACTGCTAATGCAATTCTGCTAGGTAAAGATTTTAAGAACCAGATATGAGCTACAGGAGTTGCTAAATTGATGTGACCCATTCTTTCTCTTCTTACATTAGATTTAGTTACCTCAACTCCACACTTTTCACATATAATTCCTCTAAATTTCATTCTTTTGTATTTTCCACACAAACACTCATAGTCTTTGATAGGTCCAAAAATACGTGCACAAAATAGACCATCTTTTTCTGGTCTAAATGTTCTATAATTTATCGTTTCAGGTTTTTTAATTTCTCCATAAGTCCAAGATTTTATTTTCTCTGGGCTGGCTAATGAAATTTTTATGCTATTAAAGTTTTGAGCTTCTGAAATTTCTGAGTTTTTAAATAAATCTGTTAATTCTTTTTTCATCTAATTTAACTCCACATTTAATGCTAAAGATTTTATTTCTTTCACTAATACATTGAATGACTCTGGGATACCTGATTCAAAATTCTCTTCACCTTTAACAATAGTTTCATAAACTTTCACCCTCCCTGCTACATCGTCAGATTTAACAGTTAGTATTTCTTGCAAAGTATATGAGGCTCCATAAGCCTCTAAAGCCCAAACCTCCATTTCACCAAATCTTTGACCACCTAATTGTGCCTTTCCTCCAAGAGGTTGTTGTGTGACTAAACTATAAGGACCTGTCGATCTAGCATGAATCTTATCTTCAACTAAATGATGTAGTTTTAGCATATAAATTATTCCAACCGTTACAGGTCTATCAAATTTTTCACCTGTTCTTCCATCCCACAAATAAGTTTGACCTGATCCTGGTAGGTTAGCAAGTTCTAACATCTCAGTAACGTTTTTTTCTTTTGCGCCATCAAAAACTGGTGTTGATATAGCTATACCATCTTGAAGATTTTCACAAAGATCTTTGAATTCTGTTTTGCTCAATTTATCAACTTTTTCCGAGTATGCTTCATCACCATATACAGATTTTAAAAATTTAGAAATTTTTTCAGTTTTCTCAATTTTCTTTTGATTTTCATTAATTAATTTTTTAATTTCTTCACCGAATTCTTTACACGCCCATCCTAAGTGGGTTTCTAAAATTTGGCCGACATTCATTCTACTTGGTACACCAAGAGGATTTAAAACTATATCAACTGGTCTACCATCTTCTCTATATGGCATATCCTCAACAGGAACAATTTTACTAACTACTCCTTTGTTCCCGTGTCTTCCTGACATTTTGTCTCCTGGTCTTAATCTTCTCTTGATAGCCACAAATACTTTAACCATTTTCATTACACTAGGAAGTAAATCGTCACCACTTCTAATCTTTAAAACTTTATCTTCAAATCTTTCTGTAATATCTTGTTTAGCAGAAGTGTATTGATCTTTTAGCTGAAAAAGTGTTGCTTCATCTTGAATATTACCAACACTAATTTTAAAAATATCATTTATACTTAAACCATTTATTAATTCTGCATTTAGTTCAGTACCTTCTGTAATATCTTTAACTTTCTTATTTAATTTTGAACCAGATAAAATCTGTGTTGCTCTTTGCTTAATACTTCTTTCTAAAATCTCTTCCTCAACAATTTTATCTTGTTGCACTTGTTCGATTTCTGCTCTTTCAATAGTTATAGATCTCTCATCTTTTTCAATACCATGTCTATTGAATACTCTTACATCAACAACTGTACCACTGCTTCCTCTAGACATTCTTAAAGAAGTGTCAGTTACATCGATTGCTTTTTCACCAAAAATTGATCTTAGTAATTTCTCCTCAGGACCAGATGCTGAATCTCCTTTAGGAGTAACTTTTCCAACTAAAATATCTCCAGCATTAACTTCAGCACCAATATAAACTATTCCTGATTCATCTAAATTTTTAAGCGCATCTTCATTTACATTTGGAATATCTCTTGTGATTTCTTCTTCACCAAGCTTTGTGTCTCTTGCCATGATTTCATATTCAACAATATGAACTGAAGTGAATACGTCGTCTGTTACACATCTTTCTGAAATTAAAATAGAGTCTTCAAAATTGTAACCTTGCCATGGCATGAAAGCTACTGTTACATTCTTACCAAGAGCTAGTTCACCTAATCTAGTTGATGGACCGTCTGCAATAATATCTCCTGATTTAACTTTATCTCCAACTCTAACTAATGGTCTCTGATTAATACATGTGTTTTGATTTGATCTTTTAAATTTTTGAAGATTATAAATATCTACACCAGATTTACTAAAATCAGTTTCCTCTGTTGCTTTAATTACAATTCTTTTACCATCAATTTTGTCTACAATTCCGTCTCTTTTAGCCACAATAGTTACACCTGAATCTAATGCAACATCACTTTCAATACCTGTCCCAACTAAAGGTGACTCTGGTTTTAATAAAGGCACTGCTTGTCTCATCATGTTAGAACCCATAAGAGCTCTGTTAGCATCATCATTTTCTAAAAATGGAATTAATGAAGCTGCAACTGAAACTAGTTGCTTAGGTGAGACGTCGATGTAATCTATAGTGTCTGGTTTAGCTAACAGAAAGTTTAAGTTTTGTCTGCAAGACACAAGTTCTTCAACGATTTTTCCATTTTTATCTAATTTTGTGTTTGCTTGAGCGATTGTATATTTAGTTTCTTCCATTGCAGACAAGTATTCCACTTTATCTTGCACCACACCATCTTTTACTCTTTTGTAAGGACTTTCAATGAAACCATACTTATTAATCTTAGCATAAGTAGATAAACTGTTAATCAAACCAATGTTTGGTCCCTCTGGTGTTTCGATTGGACAAATTCTTCCATAGTGAGTTGGGTGAACGTCTCTAACTTCAAAACCAGCTCTTTCTCTTGTAAGACCACCTGGTCCTAAAGCAGAAACTCTTCTTTTATGAGTAATCTCTGACAATGGATTGGTTTGATCCATGAACTGAGATAATTGAGAACTTGCAAAGAAATCTTTTAATGAAACAGTTAACGGCTTAGCGTTTATCAAGTCCTGAGGCATTGCAGACTCGACATCGAGAGTAGTCATTTTTTCTTTAATAGCCCTCTCCATTCTGTAAACACCAATCCTAGCTTGATTTTCAACTAATTCACCTACAGATCTGACTCTTCTATTACCTAAATGATCAATATCATCAACATCATCTTTGCCATCTCTTAAATCTAGCATTTTATGAATTATCGAAATGATATCGTCGTTTCTTAAAATAGTTATTTTATCAGAACAATCTAAGTTTAGTCTTGAATTCATCTTCACTCTTCCAACATCAGATAAATCATATCTATCTGAACTAAAGAATAGATTGTTAAAAATTTGAGTAGCTATTTCTATTGTAGGTGGTTCACCTGGTCTTAACATTTTGTAGATTTCAGTAATAGCTTCATCTTTAGTATTATTTTTATCATTTAAGATTGTTGTTAATAAATAAGGACCTTTATTGATCGCATTAGTTGTGGATATTTTGATTGTATGAATATTGGCTTCTAAAATTTTTTCGATAATAGTATCGTTAAGTTCAGTACCAATTTTAAAAGTACCCTCTTCTTCATCACTAACTTTGATATCAGTATGTAAGAATTTTCCATACAAAGATTCTTTAGATACTAATATGTCTTTTAAACCTTCGTTCGCTAATTTTTTTGCATTTAAAAAATTAATTTTATCACCAGGTTTAATAACCACCTTGCCAGTTTTTGCATCGATTACCTCTTCAGAAAAGTTTTTAGCTTTATAATTTTCTGGATTAAACTTAGTTTTCCATTTAGATGATTTTGAGTCATAAACATAATTTTCACTTTCATAAAACTCATTTGCAATTTCTGATTTTGTATAACCAAGAGCTAGTAATAATGTTGAAGCTAAAATTTTCTTTTTTCTGTCTATCTTAAAGTATAAGAAATCTTTTACATCAAACTCAAAGTCTAACCATGAACCTCTATTCGGAATAACTCTACAGTTAAATAGTAATTTACCACTTGCATGAGTTTTTCCTTTGTCATGATCAAAAAATACACCAGGACTTCTATGCATTTGGTTAACTACAACTCTTTGAACTCCATTTGTAATAAATGTTCCGCTATTAGTCATCATTGGAACATCACCCATATAAACTTCTTGTTCTTTTGCTGATAATATGTCTTTAGTATTATTTTCTTGGTCTATCTCATAAACCACAAGTCTAAGAGTACATTTTAAAGCTGATGAATATGTTAGACCTCTAGCTATACATTCTTCAACATCAAATTTTGGTTTCTCTAATCTATATGAAACATATTCTAAAGTTGCTTTGTCGTTTAAATCTTCAATTGGAAATATACTTTTGAATACTCTATCAAAACCTTTTGTTAAATCACCTACATCTTCTTTAAAGTCAGTTAGTTCTTTGTAAGAGTTCTTTTGGACCTCGATTAGATTGGGAATTGATAAACCCTCTTTTAATTTTCCAAAACTTTTTCTAATATTTTTTTTTTCAGTAAAAGATAATTGCATTTATATCCAATGATGCTGATTATAAATAAACAGCACCTAAATAATTCCTTGTTAATTTACTTAAGTTCTACTTTAGCGCCTGCTGCTTCTAACTTAGCTTTAATTTCTTCAGCTTCTTTTTTTGGAACACCAGACTTAACTTCTTTTGGTGCACCTTCAACTAAGTCTTTAGCTTCTTTTAATCCTAGAGAAGTTGCTGCTCTAACTTCTTTAATAACATTAATTTTCTTATCACCTGCTGAAACTAACATGATTGTAAAATCATCTTTATCCTCAGCTGGAGCTGCTCCTCCGGCTGCTGCTGGTGCAGCTGCTGCCATAGGTGTTACGCCCCATTTTTCCTCAAGTTGTTTTGATAACTCAGCTGCCTCAGCAACAGTCAAGTTTGATAGATCTTCAATAATTTTGTTCAGGTCTGGCATAGTTTACTCTTTGGTTATTTTTCAGAATTTTCTGCGGACAAACTACTCATTTTTTCTGATCTTGCAAGTAAAATACTCACTAATTTTGATGCCGGAGCATTCAAAATACCCACAATATTTGCTCTTGCTTCGTCTAAAGTAGGTAAAGTAGCAACGTTTTGGACGCCCGCTTGATCCAAAAACTCATTTTCCATTATTCCACCTATTAACTTCAGATTCTCATTATCTTTTGCAAATTTTGATAAAATTCTTGCTGAAATTATTGCATCCTCACCAAATGCAACTGCTGTTGGGCCAGTAAATAAACCAGCTAAATCTTTACATCTTGTTTTTTCAAGCGCTAATTTTGTGATTCTATTTTTTGTAATTTTAAAAATTATTCCATGTTCTCTCATCTTAGATCTTAGTTCATCTATTTGGGGCATTGTTAATCCTTGATAATGAGTAACCATCACAGCTTTACTATTTTCAAACTGTTTCGACATTTCATCGATATAAACTTTCTTTTGTTCTTTGGTCATCATAGTCTTATATTACCTTATTTAATTTTAATTTGTAAGAAACACCCATTGAAGATGTTATAAAAGCTGATTTTATTAAATCACCTTTTAAAGTGTTATTAGATTTTTCTTTTTCTAAAGCTTCTAAAATAGCATTATAATTTTTGATTAATTTGTCGTCTTCAAATGATCTTTTTCCAATGCTAACTCCTATGTTACCATCTTTGTCATTTCTTATTTCAACTTGACCAGATTTTGCATCTTTAATGGCAGTTTTTAAATCTTCAGTTACTGAACCTAACTTAGGATTAGGCATCAAACCTTTTGGTCCTAAAACTTTTCCAAGTTTTGATAATTTTATCATCATTGCTGGAGTGCAAATTAATTTTTCAAAATTTATTTCACCAGCCTTAATCTTGTCTATAAATTCATCACCACCAACGATATCAGCACCAGCTTCTTTTGCATCTTTCGATTTCGCATCTTCACAAACGACTGCGACTTTTACATCTTTACCTGTTCCACCTGGTAAATTTACTACTGTTCTAATATTTACTTCACTTTTTTTCTGTTTATTGTTTATTTGAAAACTTAGATCAACTGACTCATCAAATTTTGTAGTACAATTTTTTTTAACCTCAGGTAACAACTTCTCTATTAAGTCTGCGTTTAGCTCATAAGTATTGTCTGGTAATTTTTTATATCTTTTAGATGGCATTACTCTTTAACCTCAATTCCCATTGATCTTGCTGAACCAGCAATAATTTTAACAGCTTCTTCCAAATCAATTGCGTTTAAATCATTCATTTTCTGTTTAGCAATATCTTCGGCTTGTTTTTTTGTTATGGAAGCAACTATGTTTCTACCTGGTTCTTTAGAACCACCCTTAAGCTTAGCAGCTTCTTTTATAAAAAAGGAAGCAGGAGGTGATTTAATTTTAAAATCAAATTTTTTATCTTTATAAACTGTAATCTCAACAGGAATAGGTTTACCTGCCATAGATTTTGTTTTGTCATTGAATGCTTTGCAAAACTCCATAATGTTAACACCACGCTGACCTAACGCTGGACCAACAGGAGGAGCTGGATTTGCTTGACCACCTTTAATTTGTAATTTTATAAATCCACTAATTTCTTTTGCCATTAACTTACCTTTTCCACTTGGTTATATTCTAAATCAACCGGTGTAGGACGACCAAATATAGAAACAGAGACCTTAAGTCTAGACTTTTCTTCATCAATTTCTTCAACCATTCCACTAAATGAAGCAAATGGTCCATCCACTACCTGAACTTTTTCACCAACACTGTACTCTATACCAGATTTTGGCTGTGCTACACCATCTTTTATTTGACCTAAAATCTTCTCAATTTCTTTGTCAGAAACTGGCACTGGCATCCCTTTTGAGCCTAAAAAACCACTTACTCTCTTTATATTTTTTATCATATGATAAATACTGTTATCCATCTCACTCTTTATTAGAACATAACCAGGAAAATACTTCTTTTTCCTTTGTATTCTTTTTCCTCTTTTAACTTCTGTTACATCATGAGTAGGAACAACAATTTCATCAAACTTATCAGAGATTTTAGCTTTTTCAGCTTCCTCTTTAATTAAACCTGCAACTTTATTTTCGAAACTAGAGTGTGATTGAACAATGTACCAATTTTTCATTAAATGCTCACTTTCAGTAACAATTCTAGGAAAAATTTAAGAACTTGATCAATTAGTAAAAAAAACAAAGACATTATAACAGCCATTGCAAACACCATGAGTGCACCTTGAACTGTTTCTTTTCCAGTAGGCCAAGATACTTTGAACGCTTCCTGTTTGACTTCCTGTAAAAATTTAATTGGGTTCTTCATTTTTTAATCTGCTCTAATTGGCAGGAGCGGAGGGACTCGAACCCTCAGCCTCCGGTTTTGGAGACCGGCGCTCTACCAATTGAGCTACACTCCTATTTATAGAGCTTACTCTATAATTTTTGTTACTACACCAGCTCCAACAGTTCTTCCACCTTCTCTAATTGCAAAGTTTAGTTTTTCAGCCATAGCAATTGGTGTAATCAATTTAACTGTGAACTTAGCATCGTCACCAGGCATAACCATTTCTGTACCAGCTGGTAATTCTACTTCACCTGTTACGTCAGTAGTTCTAAAATAAAACTGTGGTCTGTACTTAGTGAAGAAAGGAGTGTGTCTTCCACCCTCCTCTTTTTTAAGTACATAAGCCTGAGCTTCAAATTTAGTATGTGGAGTAATTGATCCTGGTTTACAAAGTACTTGACCTCTTTCAACGTCTGTTCTTTCAACACCTCTTAATAATACTCCAATGTTATCTCCAGCTTCACCTGAGTCTAAAAGTTTTCTAAACATTTCTACTCCAGTACAAACTGATTTTCTAGTATCTCTTATTCCAACTATCTCAATTTCTTCACCAGTTTTAATTACACCAGACTCAACTCTTCCTGTTACAACTGTTCCTCTTCCTGAAATTGAGAATACATCTTCAACCGGCATCAAAAAGTCTTTATCTTTTGGTCTGTCAGGTTGTGGAATAAATTCATCAACATTTTTCATCAATTCTAAAATTGAATTTTTTCCAATTTCATCGTCTCTTCCTTCAACTGCTGCAAGCGCTGAACCTTTAGCAATTGGAGTTTTGTCACCTGGAAATTTGTATGATGTTAATAATTCTTTAATTTCTTCCTCAACAAGTTCAATCATTTCTTTATCATCAACTTGATCAACTTTATTTAGGTAAACACAAATTGCAGGTACACCAACTTGTCTTGCTAATAGAATGTGCTCTCTAGTTTGAGGCATTGGTCCATCTGCAGCGTTAACTACTAAAATTGCTCCATCCATTTGCGCAGCACCAGTAATCATGTTCTTTACATAATCGGCGTGACCTGGACAGTCTACGTGTGCATAGTGTCTTTTTTCTGTTTCATATTCAACGTGAGCAGTTGAAATTGTAATTCCTCTTTCTTTTTCCTCAGGTGCTTTATCGATTTCATCATAAGCAACTGATTTTGCTCCACCCTGTTCTGCTAAAACTTTTGTGATCGCAGCTGTTAAAGTTGTTTTACCATGGTCGACATGTCCAATAGTACCAATATTACAGTGGGGTTTATTTCTTACAAACTTTTCCTTTGACATTACTTTATTACCTCAGTTTATTTTTTTTTTATAATTTTCATTTCTTGGAGCGGGTAAAGGGAATCGAACCCTTACATCCAGCTTGGAAGGCTAGCGTTCTACCATTGAACTACACCCGCACAACCCCAAGAGTAACACTCCATGTTATTTAAAAAATGATTGAATGGTGGAGGGGGAAAGATTCGAACTTTCGAAGACCGAAGTCAACGGGTTTACAGCCCGCCCCATTTGACCGCTCTGGAACCCCTCCTTTAATTTGGGGAAGTGTCCCCTTGTTCAACAAGCTTCAAATAACAGGCGTTTTATATATTTTATTTGTATAATTGCAACACGAGATTTGATATTTAATATAATCAAAAAACGCTAAAAAACCTTATAAAATATGAATAAATCAACTTTTTTTATTGTTGGACAGCACGCGGTTATTGAAGCTTTAAAAAATCCAAAAAGAAAGGTGTTAAAACTGTTTTTAACAGAAGAAAGTAAGAAAAACATACACAGAAAAAGTCCAAGAAAAAACCTGTTAGAAGATGTTAAGGTTTATTTTAAAACTAAAAAAGAACTAGACAAATATTCAACAAAAGAAAACATTCAGCATCAAGGTTATGTAGCTGAAATTGAAAAATTAGAACAGCCTATTTTAAAAGAATATATTAAAAACAAACAAAATATTACGCTAGCTTGTTTGGACGGAGTAACTGATCCAAGAAATATTGGATCAATTATAAGAAGTGCTGCTGCATTTAAAATAGATGGACTTATAGTTAAAGAAAGACATTTTCCAGGTGAAAGTAAACTAATGTTTAAAGCAGCAAGTGGTTGTATTGAATATCTAAACATTTTTGAGGTATCCAACATAAATTCAACTTTAAAAAATTTAAAAGATAAAAATTTTTGGATTTTTGGATTTGATAGTGAAGCTAAGAAAAATTTTTCAGAAGTGAGATGGGAAGGAAATAATATTTTAGTTTTTGGTTCTGAGGGTGAAGGAATGCATAAACATACATCTAAATATGCTGATTTTCATGTAAAGATTAAGATGAGTGAACAAATTGAAAGCTTAAATATATCAAATAGTGCAGCAATAGTCTTTCATCATTTAAGTTATTTGAAAAAAAATCTTGATTAATTTAGAAAATAGTTAATATTGCGCCTATGCCCTTGTAGCTCAGTTGGTAGAGCAATTGATTTGTAATCAATAGGTCCGCGGTTCGAATCCGTGCGGGGGCACCACATAAAAGTTAAATTTACGTTAATATATATAAAAGTTAACACCAATCATTATTCTATCAGTTTTTCCGCTATAAACTGCTGAGTGTTTTCTTGCTGATGGTATGATCATAATCATACCTTCTGAAGGTAATACTTCTTCTTTTGGTTCATGCATTTTGAAAATTCCAGGTTCTTCACAATTTTGATCACCTACTGAGAGATAGTATGTAAGACTATATTTTTGATTTTCTAAATTAAAAGTTTTATCAAATCCATTTAGATGATGGTGTGCAACTGAACCACCACCAGCACCCAAAATATTAAAAAAAGAGTCGATAAAAAAAACCCTTGATTGAGTTAAATTTTTGACGATGTCAATTAATTCAATTTTTAATTCATCTAAAAGTTTATTATTATTATTTTCAAACAAATTATAATCAGATGTAGTGCCATTTCCAAACAAAGGTCCCCCTTTAGTTTTGTTTAAGTCAATTGAATTAATTTTATATAATAAATCAATAATTTCTTTATTTGGTTTTTTGTAGGTAATTATTGGAAATTCTTTAAAAGTTTTTAAGAAGTTAGAAATATTTCTATTTTTTACCTCTAACTCTTTAATTAGTTTTATTTGATTTAGTACAATATTTAAATTTTGATTTGCATAAATAGAATTAGGATCTAATTCTAGCGCTTTTTTAAAACTATCTTTTGCACTATTAAGATCACCTAATTCTTGTTGAACTAATCCTAAATTTTGATGTGCAAAACTGTAATGAGAATTTAATTTTATAGATTTTAATAACAACTTTTTAGCTTCATTTAATTTATCTATATCTTGAAATTTCAAATCATCTGTAAACCTTCCTCTATCAAATAAAATTAAACCTAATAAAACATTCACTTCAACAAAATCTGGATTTAATTTATAAGCAATTCTAAGATTATTTTCAGCATCTTTAAAATTTCGTAATTCTCTTTGTGTTCTAGCTAAATTTATATATGCTTCTAAAAATTTAGGGTTTAGTGAAATTGCTTTTTGATAGCACAGTTCGCATTCATTAAACTTTTTTAATTTATATTTAGTATTACCTAGTTGATAATGAGCAATAATAAAATTAGGCTTTATAAGAATTGATTTTGAAATATGATTTTCAGCTTTTTCTAGATCGTTTTGAGTTTTATAAATTAATCCTAAATTATAATGAATTTCAGCATTATCATTATCTTTTTCTAAAATATTTTCATATATAAGTTTGGCACTATCTAAATCATTTTTTTGTAAAAAATTAGCAGCCGCAGTAATTTGTTTTTTAATATCCATAAAATAAAATTAACTATAAATCATATTTCAGATCTAGCTCGCAATCTTTCATAGAATAATCTTGATCTTATTCCTATGCTTAAAAAAGGTTCAGGTGGTAACCATGTTGGTTTATTTCTTAATTCAATACATTGAATTTCTTTAGTATTTTGCCCTATTGCTTTAAATGCGATCTGCTCTCCAAATAATGTGCCAACCCCTATTCCAGAGCCATTATAACAACCACCCACAAAAATATTATCATCTATTTTTTCAAATATCTGCGAACTATTTCTTGTTCTTGAAACTATACCTGACCAAGAAGATTGAATAATATCATCAGGAAGTTGAGGAAATCTTTTTTTTATCCCTAGTTTTTGTTTTAAATATCTTTGATTTAAAATTGATTGAAGCATTTTCATTGGATTGTGTATCTCTGCTGTATTTCTAATTAAAATTCGTCTATCTTTTGTCATTCTAATTGTGGCACCCATGGGTCTAACAGGAAGAACACCCCATTCTTTTGGCTTTCCTATACTTTCATGTTCATTATCAGTTAATGGTCTTGTCATGCTTGCTGTAAGGGTAATTGGAAAATTATAGTTTTTTTTAATACCTAATGATCTTAAAAAACCATTGGTCGCAAAAATTATTTTTTTTGTTTTAATTGTACTATTTTTAAATTTGCAATTAATAAAATCTTTTTCTTTAAACCATTCTAACAATGAGGAGTTTTCATATAATTCTACATTTTTGGGCAATGTATCAACCATTGCTCTTACAAGCTTTCCAGGATGTAATAATATACCACCCTTGGTATGCAAACCTACATTATAAAAATTTGTCCCTAATCTATTAGTTAATTGTTCGTTGTTTAGAATATCATGTTCATATCCTAGTTTTTCTAAAGTATTTGAAAAATTATTTAATATTGTTTGATCTTCTTTTCTTGAAGAGGCAAAAAATTTTCCACACTCATTCCAATCACAATCAACTTGATATTCTTTGATAAAATTTTTGACAGCTTTAATTCCTAAATCATATATGTCTGCTTTTTTTTTATAACTTTCTAACTCTTTATTAGACGTGAAACCGTCATTTAAAGTTGTATCAACTAGATAACCTGAGTTTCTCCCACTTGCTCCTTCTCCTGCTAATTGAGCATCAACAATAACAATTTTTTCCTTTGGAAATATTTCACCCAACTTTCTAGCAGCAGATAAACCTGTGAAACCAGCTCCTACGATAAGCCAATTAGTTGATAAATTATCACTTAAAATTTTAATATTTTGTCTAGGAATAAGATCTTTAATCCAGCTACAAGCATTATCGTTAGTCACTTCCATAAAGTGACTTTACGATAATTGATAAATTTTTTAAAGAATTAAGAATTCAATGAAGGTTGTTTCTTCATGTCTGCTTTGTTGATACCAGCAACTCTTACTGGTTTCTTCATCGCATCTCTTCTAAATGGTTCACCTAACTCTTGATTTAAAACTACTTCAATAAAAGTAGTTATTCCTTTTTTCTGATCTTCACATGATTGTTTGATCGCGTTAGTAGTTTCTTCCATAGTTCTTACAGTTACACCTTTAAGACCACAAGCATCTGCTACTTTTGCATAACTTAATTCAGGATCTAACTCTGTTCCAACAAAATTGTTATCAAACCAAAGAGTTGTATTTCTTTTTTCTGCACCCCATTGATAATTTCTAAAAATAACCATTGTTATCGCTGGCCATTCTTCTCTTGCACATGAACTCATCTCATTCATACTAATTCCAAATGCTCCATCTCCTGCAAAACCAATTACAGGTGTATCAGGACAACCAATTTTTGCTCCTAAGATTGATGGGAACCCATAACCACAAGGACCAAATAAACCTGGTGCTAAATACTTTCTACCTTTTTCAAAAGTTGGATAAGCATTTCCAATTGCACAATTGTTTCCAATGTCACTTGAGATAATAACATCATCAGGCATACCAGCTTGAATTGCTCTCCAAGCTTGTCTTGGTGACATTCTATCAGCATCTCTTTCTCTTGCTTCTTTATTCCAAACTGTACCTTCATCATCATCTTCATGGTCTAAACTTGAAAGTTTTTGTAACCACGCAGATTTTGTTTGATGAATTAAATCTTTTCTTGTTTGTCTGTCAGTGTCACCAGCACTTGATGAAAGTTTAGCTAAGATTTGTTCTGCAACTAATTTTGCATCACCACTGATACCAACAGTCACCTTTTTAGTTAAACCAATTCTATCTGGATTAATATCTACCTGAATAATGCTTGCATTTTTCGGCCAATAATCAATTCCATAACCTGGTAAAGTTGAAAAAGGATTTAGTCTTGTTCCTAAAGCTAACACAACATCAGCTTTTGAAATTAATTCCATAGCAGCTTTTGAACCATTATATCCTAATGGACCTACTGCTAATGGATGACTTCCTGGAAAACTGTCATTATGTTGATAACCAGAGCAAACTGGTGCATCTAATTTTTCAGCTAGGTTTTTAGTAGCTTCGATTGCTCCTCCAATTACAACACCAGCCCCAGAAAGTATAACTGGAAATTTTGCGTTTGATAATAAGTTAGCAGCTTTATCTATAGCTTCAGATCCACCACCTTGTCTTTCTAATCTTACGATTGGTGGAAGATCAATATCAATAACTTGTGTCCAATAATCTCTTGGAACATTTATCTGAGCAGGTGCAGATCCCCTAATGGCTTTTTCAATTACTCTGTTTAAAACCTCTGCCATTCTAGATGGGTCTCTTACCTCTTCTTGATAACAAACCATATCTTTAAATAAATTCATTTGCTCAACTTCTTGGAAACCACCTTGGCCCATAGTTTTGTTTGCAGCTTGAGGAGTAACTAACAAAAGAGGTGTATGGTTCCAGTAAGCAGTTTTTATTGGTGTTACTAAACCAGTAATCCCAGGACCATTCTGTGCAATGACCATTGACATTTTTCCTGTAGCTCTTGTGTAGCCGTCAGCAATTAATCCACCATTAGTTTCGTGAGCAACGTCCCAAAATGTTATACCTGCATCAGGAAATATATCTGAAATTGGCATGAATGCTGATCCAATAATACCAAAAGCATGTTCAATACCATGCATTTGTAGAACTTTTACAAAAGCTTCTTCAGTTGTCATTTTAGTCATAATTTAGTGTAACCTCTCTTTAAATTAAGTCTCTTTTTTTAAAAACTGTTTGTTAATTTTTGCGATTAATATATAAGAATTTTGAAAATTCAAACAAACAATTCGACACAATATATATGGCTACAGATATCATAATTCACGATGAAAAAGACAACGTAGGAGTAGTTGTTATTGAAAAAATAACTCCAAAACAAGATTGTTCTTGCTGGGTAATGGAAAATGACAGCACAGTAAATATACAATCAGTAGATGAAATACCTTTAGGGCACAAAATTGCAATGACTGACCTAAATGAAGGTGATACGATTCTTAAATACGGTCATGATATTGGTAAAGTAGTTAAATCAATCAAAAAAGGTGAGCACGTTCATGTTCACAATGTCAAAACGAAGAAATGGTAGTAATATGGAAATTCCAAAGAGTTTTTTAGGTTATAAAAGAGAAAATGGCAGAGCCGGAACAAGAAATCACGTAATTATCTTGCCAGTAGACGATATTTCAAATGCATGTGCGGAAGCTGTTGCAAATAACATTAAAGGAACAATTGCATTGCCACACTCTTACGGGAGATTACAATTTGGCGCTGATTTAGAACTACATTTTAGAACAATGATAGGAACTGGAAGTAACCCAAATGTTGCTGCGGTGATTGTAATAGGTATCGAGCCTAAATGGACAAAAAAAATTGTTGATGGAATTGCAAAGACTGGGAAGCCAGTTGAAGGTTTTCATATAGAGCGTACAGGTGACATTGGAACTGTAATGAAAGCTTCAAAAAAAGCTCAGGAATTTGTTATGTGGGCATCTGAAAAACAAAGAGAAGAATGTCCAATAAGTGATTTATGGATTTCCGTTAAATGTGGAGAGTCTGATACAACATCTGGATTAGCAGCTAATCCTACAGTTGGAAACTTGATGGATAAACTAGAGCCTCTAGGAGTTCATTTATGTTTTGGTGAAACTTCTGAGTTAACTGGAGCAGAAAAAGTTTGTGCTACAAGAGGTGCAACAAAAGAGGCTTCAGATAAGTTTATGAAAACTTGGAGTGCGTACAACGATTTCATTTTAAAAGAAGCAACAGATGATCTTTCTGAAAGTCAACCTACAGCTGGAAATATTGCTGGTGGCTTAACTACAATTGAAGAAAAAGCTTTTGGAAATTTCCAAAAAATTGGATCAAGAAAATTTGTTGATGTTTTAGAACCAGCAGAAGAACCAAAAAAAGGTAAAGGCTTATATTTTATGGATACTTCATCAGCAGCAGCTGAATGTGTAACACTTCAAGCTGCAGCAGGATTTAATATTCATTTATTTCCAACTGGACAAGGTAATATTGTTGGAAATCCAATTGAACCAGTTGTGAAATTAACAGCTAATCCATTAACTGTAAAAGGTATGGGTGAACATATTGATTGTGATGTTTCAAAAATCCTATCAAGAGAAATGAATATGTCAGAAGCAGGAGATAAGTTAATAGAAACAACTTTAAGAGTTGCAAATGGAAGATTAACTTGTGCTGAAGCTTTAGGTCATAGAGAGTTTGTTATGACTAAACTTTACAGAAGTGCTTAATTATCAATAAGGTATAATGTCTATAAAGAAAAAATTGGTAGTAATACCAGGCATTATACTTGCATTCATTTTATACTCTCTTTCTCAAGGAATAAATAATGTAATTGGAATTGAGTTATTAGGTTACGACAAAAGTCCAATATCCACTGCAATGTTTGCTATTCTAATTGGAATGATACTTGGAAATATTTTCAAAATCAGAAAATTGTTTTTAATTGGTTTAGATTTTACTCAGAAAAATATTTTAAAACTTGGGATTATCTGCTTAGGAATACAATTGAAGCCTTTTGAATTCTTAAAGTTTGGAACTATTGCAATTCCTCTTATTATTATCTGCATTATAAGTGTTTTAGTGGTCATAAAACTTGTAATTAAAAAATTAAAGATCCCTACTAGAATGGCTTATCTTATTTCAATTGGGTCAACTGTATGTGGTACTACTGCAATTATGGCAACTGCTCCTGTAATAAAAGCTAATAAAAGTGAAGTATCTTATGCAATCGCAAACATGACTTTGTTTGGTATTTTTTCAATGCTTGTTTATCCTTATTTTGCAAATTTTTACTTTGATGCGGAGTCTCTTTTAGTTGGACTTTTCCTTGGTACTTCAATTCATGAAACATCTCAAGTGGCAGCTGCAGGATTAATTTATGAACAGCAATTTAACAGTCCAGAAACACTAAATATAGCAACTGTAACAAAATTAATAAGAAATACATTTTTAGTAATTATGATACCTCTATTTGCGTTCCTATATAACAGAGGAAATGTTGTTAAGAAAAATTATTCATTAGTAAGTATTTTCCCATACTTTGTTTTAGGATTTATAGGAATGATAATAGTTAGAAATTTAGGTGATTATTATTTTATAGAAAGCAATAATCAAGTTTGGACTGATACTATTTCATTAATAAAAACCTCCTCAAAAGTATTTCTTACAATGGCAATGGCTGCAATTGGATTGTCTACCAATTTTAGGGATATAAAGTCTATGGGTTATAAACCTTTTGTTGTAGGTTTAATTGGAATGACAACAGTTGGTGTAGTAAGTATTTTTTGTATAGAAATATTTACAGATATATTTACTTATTAGCAGGAACTGCTAATTTTTTTCTAAGGTTAGAAAAAAATCTTCTAATAAATGCTGCCGCCACACCTAAAAAAATAGCAAACATAATTGTAAACAAACTATAAAATAAAGGCATCTCTTGTGAAAATTTTTGAATAAACACTGAAAAGAAATTTAAATCATTATCTAAAACTTTAACTATTTCTGTTTCAACCTTCTCGGCAAAAAAAGTATCGTATGCCATTGCAATTCCAACTAACAATAATAAAATCGCTAACAAAGCTCTTAATCCACTACTATTAATTTTTTCTCCAAGTTTTTGACCTACTTGCACACCAATGATTGATCCTGTAACAAGCATTAAAACTAAAAGTAAATCAATTGAGCCATAATTAAAAGCGTGTAAGAAAGTAACAATCACGCTCACAAAAATTGTAACAAATAAAGAAGTCCCAGGAACTAACTTGGTTGGCATACCAATGATATAAATCATTGCGGGAACTAAAATAAAAGCACCTCCAATTCCCATTATCGCAGCAATAAATCCAACAAACAATCCAATAATAATTGGTGTAAAAGCACTTTCATATAATTTTGATTTTGGAAATCTCAATCTGAAAGGAAGACCATGTATCCAATAATGAACATGTAATTTTTTTTTAACTAAAACATTTCTTCTCTGTTTATCTATCTCACCAAGGCTCTCGACCAACATTAAAGAACCAATTATTGCTAAAATGTACATGTAAGCTAAAGCAATAACTACATCAATTTTTCCCATATCTTGAAAGTATGAAAAAGTATAAATTCCTAACAAAGTACCAATAGCACCACCTGTAACTATCATTAAACCCATCTTATAATCTAAAGTATTTTTTAAATAATGTGTTGTTGAGCCAGAGACTGAAGTGGCTAAAATATTATTTGCTTCATTTGCAACTGCATAGGCAGGAGGCACACCTAAAAAAATTAAAAAAGGTGTCATTAAAAATCCACCACCAACCCCGAATAAACCAGATAGAACACCTACAATTGCACTGAGAAGAAGTATTTCAATAGCATTAATATTAACTTCCGCTATTGGTAAATAAACTTCCATAGATGTTAATTATTTAATATTTTACTTAATTAAAAGCAAGGAAAGTTCCAACTAAAATAACACTCCAATAAGCAGTTAAACTAACAACTATTCCAAATTTCACTAGGCTCAGTTTTAAAAGCTTAATTTTGTTTGATATTTTTAAGTAATGGAAATTCATTTCTCGCTCAATAACATTAGCGAGAAAATTGTCAATTTATTTGTTTAATAGACTAAATTTTTTTAATATATGGTAGCGCCAAAGATTTTAACTTCATCATCCTCAACGCCTAAAACTAATCTTCCTAAAAACTCACCTGGGAGTTCTTTATTTGTCTGTTTAATCAACACTGTAATATGATCTCCTCTTCTAAGAGTTCCAAAAGGATTGTAGGTTTCATGAAGGTTGGTTATTACTTTATTATTAGCCCATTGCTTTCCTAGCTCAACTTCATTTGCTCCAAATAACATTTGAGTGGAAAAATCTCTTGTAAAACCACCATAATCCTTAAGATTTGAGGATTTAATTAGATTTTCCCAATAAGGTTTTGCGATTGCAAAGATTTCTTCATCAGATTTATTGAGTAAATCTTTCAATTTATTTCCTTCGAATATTTATTTAAGAAGCTTTCTTTTCCTCTTTTTCGTCTACAATGTGGTAAACAGGTACTTTTTCCATCGTAAACTTACCAGTTTTTGGATCTCTTCTTGAAACTGTTAGGCAATGCCAGTTTTCATCATCAAGTTTCATGTGATCGCCTCTGTAATAATAACCTGGCCAACGAGTTTCTTCTCTAAACAAAGTATGTTCTGTAACACACTGAGAAGTTAAAGCTCTATGTTTAAGCTCCCATGCTCTCATTAACTGGTGATAATCCTCAGCACCAACGTTTTCTAGATCTTCTTGAAGCCATTCTAGTAATTCAAGTCCCCTTTTTAGCATATTTCCATTAGTCATGTAGTTTGAAGTTATTCCTCCAACATACTCATCCATTATCTTTTGGAGTCTTTGTAAACCTTGAATTGGCGAAATATAACTTGGAGAAACAGTTCCTCCTGTAATTTCGTTTCTTCCAATTGTGTAATTATCTAATGGTTTATAAACTTTAGTTTTAAACTCTTCACATTGTTTGTCTGAAACTTTGATGCCATCAGCTTTCTTATCTTCAATGTATTTCACAGCTGCTTTTGCTGCTAACCTACCTTCAGTAAATGATCCTGATGAGAATTTGTGCGCACTTCCACCAACAGTATCACCAGCACCAAATAAACCGTCAATTGTTAACATTCTGTTGTATCCCCAGAAATATTCTGGTGGAGACAAATCTTCGGGTCCACTTACCCAAGCTCCAGAACATGTTGCATGTGAACCCATTACATATGGCTCAGATGTCGTTAATTCTGGATTAGTATATTTTGGATCAATATTTTGTGAAGCCCATACAACCGCTTGACCAACTGTCATACCTAAGAAGTTTTCCCATCCAACAGTTTCTAAATGTGGATCTTGGAAAGCTTCTTTTGTTACCATGTGAATTGGTCCACCGCCAGCTGCAACTTCTTGAATAAATGCATGATTTCTCAAACAAGTAGGAGTTGGATGGTGATCAATATATTCTCCAACTAGCTCTTTAGTTTGATCATACCATTTCTTCTCATAATTCTCACCATTAGCGTTTTGTGTATATGTTTTTAGATGTAAGAAATAAGCACCAACTGGTCCATAACCATCTTTAAATCTACAAAGAACAATTCTATTTTCCATTTGAGTCATTTTTGCACCAGCTGCAATTGGTAATGCATATGCAGAACCATTACTCCAAGGTGCGTACCAAGTTCTACCCATTCCTTCACCAACAGCTCTAGGTTTAAAGATATGTGAAGCTCCACCTGCTGCAACAATTACAGCTTTAGCTCTAAATACATGAAAATCACCTGTTCTCATGTTAAAGCCAACTGCTCCACCAATTCTATTTTGTTGAGACTCATCCATTAATAAATGAGTGATCATTATTCTGTTATAAATTTTATCTGCAGATTTCTTTGCGGCTTCAGCTACAATTGGTTTATAACTCTCACCGTGAATCATTATTTGCCATTTACCTTCTCTTAAATATCTACCTGTCTTTTCATTTTTCATCATAGGTAAACCCCATTCATCAAACATATGAACTGTTGAGTCTACGTGACGAGCCATGTCATAACCTAAATCTTCTCTTACCATTCCCATCAAATCATTTCTTGCGTATCTAACATGATCTTCAGGTTGGTTTTCACCCCACTGCATTCCCATATAGCAATTAATAGCGTAAAGACCTTGCGCTACAGCTCCACTTCTATCAATGTTTGCTTTTTCAACACAAACAATTTTCATATCTCTTCCCCAGTGTCTTGCTTCAAAAGTAGCACCTGTTCCGGCCATACCTCCACCGACAACTAAAATATCACATTCTTCGTAATGAGTTTTATGTTTAGCCATTAGTAATAAACTCCTTTTTTAAAAGATTCTTTTGGAACTGATGGAAGTTCACCGCCAGTATTTAATCCTTCCGGTTCTCTATAAAGTCTTTGTGAATTTATTTCTCCTTGATTTGGCTTGTCACCATCAGCAAGTTTTGGAATAAACTCACCCCAAGGTTTTGTTGTAATTGGAGATACAAAGTTTTTCTCTGTACCATTTCTAAATTTTATTTTCCAAGAGATAGTTCCTTTTTCTTCTTCTCTTCGTACTCTCACACTGTGACCCATTGGAGCAAAATCAGCATAACCTCTTACATCAATTGCATGGTTTGGGCATGCTTTAACACATGAATAACATTCCCAGCAGAAATTTGGTTCAATGTTTTTTGCTCTTCTTATAGTTTCATCAATGTGCATTATATCTGAAGGACAGATATCTACGCAATGACCGCAGCCATCACATCTAGTCATATATACGAAAGTTGACATTTATTTTTTCTCCTTTTTAAATAATCTCATGGTTAATAATGTTTTGGTTCTTCTCTTTTTATTCCTAAACCAAACTGTTCAGGTGCATCAGCTGGAGGAGGAAGATTGTCTCTTGATCCATCTGCTTCAGCAAGATTTTTTTGAATAGCTGCTCCAGGTTTATAAAACATGTGAGCAAACTTAGACCAGTATACTCCACCAAACAAAACAATGTTAGCAACTACAAATAAGGCTAAGAACAAATAACTTAAACCCATTTGATTTGAAAATTGAAAATATGACCAAGCTAAACCAAATGTTGAACAAGCTAAAAGAGCTAATACAAATAAGTCCGCTTTTATAATTCTATACCAAGGAAAAGCTTCTGCAGATACATCTACTCTCAAAAAAAACCAAAACCAAAATCCACCTAGGCAAGTAAGTATAGCTCCAACATGCCATAAAGTTGACCAAACAGTAGTTGACGATCCCTCACTAGTATAACAAAAAACTAAGACAGCAGATGAAACCCAAAACAAAATAGTTCCATACATACCTAATACATGCGCTAATCTTCTTTTACCCATTCCTAATTCAGATGTTGTACCAATATCTACAACTGTAGTTTTTGCAATAATTGTGGCTTTCTCTCCTGCACTTAATGCTTTCGTAGCAGATAATTTTGCTTTTTTTGCATTGTTTAAAAAATAAGTAACATTTTTATGATGAATCATTTGAATTATAGTTCCAGCAGCTATCAAAACTACCATGGCAATAATAAATGATTGCATAGCGTAAGGTGAAACAAATTCAGCTAAATTTAGAAAAGGATTATTTTGTAACATAAGTTTAAAATTTTGATTAGTTTTAAGCTTTTCTAGAGTAGTTTGAATAGGACTTCAATATGTAAGTATTGGTCAATTTGTCTTTATTAATAGTCTAATTTTCTCTTTTATAGTGCTGTTTTTTAGGAATAACCGACCTTACTCCACCTTGAGGATTTTCGACATCCCCCTCTCTTCTTGGAATCAGATGGATATGACAATGCATGATTGATTGACCAGACATTTTTCCTGCATTAGTTCCAATATTAAAAGCTTTAACAGTTTTATCTTTAGCTAAAATTTCATTTTTAATTTTAATAATCAAATCATTACAAGCCAACAATTCCTCGTCACTCATTTCAAAATAATCTTTTACATGTCTTTTTGGAATAATAAGACAATGAAAATCTGAAACTGGATAAGAGTCATAACTTGCGTATGCAAATTCATTTTCTACGGCAATACCACTTTCTTTAGCATTACAAAATAGGCAAGGATTATTGGGATCTCTTATCATTAATATTTTTTACATTGTTTAATAGCTTTTAAATACGTGGATAAAAATAATTTGTAAAATTTCATACTTTTTCTAGACCAGGAATAATCTTTAATTCTTTTAACTGAGGCAACTCCTTTTCCTGATCCAATTAATAATATTTCATCGAATTCAGACAATTTATTTATTTTAATGTCTTTATAATAAAATTTTTTAAATTTATTTTTAAAAAATTTAAATGTAATTCCTTTATACTAATTATTTTTTGGGAGAAAAATCTTATTATTTTTTATAAACACTAAGTTTGAAGTTCCAGTTTCAAAAACTTTATTGTTTACACTTAAGCCTATATCATTTTTTGAATTATCTAATTTTGAAAGATGTTTTAAGATTTGTTTATATTTTAAATTTTTATATTCAGGTTTAACTCTTTTAAGATTTACCAAATTTAAAGTAAAATCTAATTTTGGTTTTATTCTTTTTCTTATTGATACAGATAATGTCTTTTTGTTTATTGCTACTCTTAACAAATGATTGTACTTAATTTTAGGATTAATTATTTTCTTTAAAATTTTTAAAATATTTAATTTTAAATCTGTTTTATATACTTTAAAAACTTTTGTGGATTTTATCAGATTGCTTATATGTTGGTTAAAAAATAAAATTTTTTGTGGTTTATCAAATAACCACATCGTTGTGAAAACACCATGGTCACCCCAAAGATCATTAAATTCAATTTCTTTATAATCTTTAAGCCGATAAGATTTTTTTAATAAGTAAGTTACCATTTATTGTTAAAAAAGATTCTGGATGAAATTGAAAACCATAGATTTTCTCTTTGTTATTTTCAATTGCCATCGCAACGTTTGAATTAGCACATCTCATAGTGATGTCAAAATTTTTTGCTCTAAAAGGTTCTTTTAATTTTAATGAATGATACCTGCCAACCACAAAATTAGTATTTTTCTTGAATAAAGAATTTTTAGATACAACTTTAATTTTTGATTGATAACCATGATATATCTTATTTTGTTCAATAATTTTTCCACCTTCACAATAAAGTATCTGCTGAAAACCTAAGCAAATTCCAATAATTTTTTTTTTATTTTTAAATCTTTTGTAAATTTTTGAGGTAGTTTTATAATCTTTTGGAGAGCCTGGACCTGGAGAAAAAATAATAGTGGAAGCTTTATTTAACTTGTCTTCTCTAATTTCTGAATAATCATCACATTCTACGTTATCAAATAAAGAAAATTGATGAACAACATTGAATGTAAAAGAATCTTTATGATCAATTATATAAATCATTTGAATAAATCTAATAGAGCTTTAGCTTTAATAAAATTTTCATTAAATTCATTTTTAGCTTTGCTATCTACAACAACTCCAGATGCAACTGAAATTTCTGATATATTTTTATAATACAATAATGATCTGATTATTATATTAAATCTCATATCACCATTAAACTTTATAAAACCAAAACTGCCAGTGTAAATATTTCTATTTTCTCTTTCTTGATTGTTTAATAAATTTAAGGTGCTAATTTTTGGGCAACCAATTACTGATCCACCTGGCATCATTGATTTAATTATTTCAATAATTTTTATATTTTTCCTTAATCTTCCAGCAATCAAAGTTACGTAATGAAATAGATCTTTATATTCTTCAATTTTTTTTTCTTTTTTAATTCTGACTGTCCCGGGCACACAAATTCTTGATAAATCATTTCTTTCCATATCAACAATCATATTGTGCTCTTTAGATTCTTTAATATTTTTTCTAAAATATTTGAGTGCTTTTAATTTATTTAATTTCTTGTTCTTTTTCAGTGTTCCAGCTATAGGTTTAGTCGAAATAAAATCTCCTTTTCTGTCTATCAAGTTTTCAGGAGAACAGCTTATTATTGAATAATCTTTATCTTTAATAAAAAAAGATTCTGGTGCTAGATTAGTTTTACATAATTTAGAAAACAAATCTAATGTATCAATAATTGATTTATTTTTATACTTTGTGCAAATTTTAATTTGATAAGTATCACCACTTTTGATTTTCTTCTTAAATTTTTCAAATATTTTTGTGTAATGATTAAGTGATAAATTTATTCTAAATTTAGAATAAATTTTTTTTTTCCTTTCATTTTTATAATCAATATTTTTAAAATTTTGTACTTTTTCTGGTTTATAAAAAATTCCTTTTGGAAAATTAATACTTTTTTGTTTTGGAAGTTTAATGCCGATTAAATTATTTAATATTTCATAACCAAAAAAACCTACAAACAAATCTGTTTCTTTGAAATTTGATTTCTTTTTTTTTATATTATTTAAAAAACCTTTAATATTTTTATTATTTAAAATAATTTTTTTTGAAAATTGAGTGTATAATTTAAAACCTGCATTGGTCTTATAAAGTATAAACGGTTGTTCAGATTTGATTAAATTTTCAAGTGTTTTCAATTTATTCTGTTCTTAATCTTAAAACTGCTTGTTCTTTAATTGGTAAATGAATTATTGCAGCAAAAACAGACAATGCAATTGCTAAATACCACGCATAATCATAGGAACCATAAGTATCATAAAATAATCCACCTAGGTATGCTCCAAAAAAAGATCCAATTTGATGACTTAAAAATACTAAACCATAAAGCAAACCTAAATATCTAGTTCCAAAAATATGGGCAACAATTCCACTAGTTGCTGGCACAGTCGAAAGCCATAGAAATCCAAAGCTAGCTCCAAATATAAAAGCATTTAGGTTGCTAGGTGGTAAAAATATAAAGAAAATTATTGAAATTCCTCTCAAGAAGTAAATTGCACTTAGAATAATTTTTTTACTCATTTTTGTTGATAAGTATCCACTTAATAATGAACCAAAGATATTAAATAAACCGATAAGAGATAAAATTGCTGCCGCTGTCCAATCTTCCAACCCTCTATCAATCACATATTTTGGAACATGGGTTCCAACTAAAGTTATATGAAAACCACAAACAAAAAATCCTGAAACTAATAAAATATAACTTCTAGTACCAAAAGCTTCTTTTAAAGCTTCAATAACTGTTTGATCACTTGTTTTCTCAGGTGTCTCATTTAAAGATGGAGACCTTACAAAATAAGACACAATCAATCCAAAAATTAAAAAAAACATAAAAACGCTCAAGGTTTGCTCCCATCCATTAGCGTTTAAGGAATAGTTTGTATATAAAGGTGAAGCAAAATAACCTAAAGAACCAACGGCTGTTACAAAACTCATTGCAATAGTTCTATTTGATAAAGGAAAATGTTTTCCAACTATTGCCATTGGAATACTAATTGCTGTTCCCCCAAGACCAATTCCAACTAATAATCCTAAATCTAATTGAAAAAATAATCCTGTATTAGGACCATTATATAAAAAATAAATTCCTAAAATATAAAAAATAAAAGCTAGGCTAATTGCTTTATGGCCACCATACTTATCAGCAATCGCTCCAAAGATAGGACCTGTTAAACCCCACATTAACATTTGTATTCCTACAGCTAATCCAGAATTAGTAATTGAAATTCCTAGATCTTTCTTGAAATCCATAAAAAACAATCCAAACGTTTGTCTAACTCCAAGTGAAATGAAAACAACTGCGCAAGCAGCAATTAAAGTGATTATTGCTGTACGTGATTGAAAAAATTTATTTTGTGTCATTTTAAATGCTTGAGTGCTTGTTTTAAATCTGCAATCAAGTCATTTGGATCCTCTAAACCGATATGTAATCTTACAAGATGTTCGTTTTTAGTTAACTTAAGAAAATTTCTTTTGCCCTGCTCTCTTACATCTTGATATAAAGCTAAACTTTCAAAACCACCCCAGCTGTATCCGTAACCAAATAATTTTAATGAGTTTACAAATTTGACCACTGAGTTTTTACTCTTAGCTTTTATACGAAGTCCCATTAAACCAGATGCTCCCGAATAATATTTCTTCCACATCCTAAAATTTACAGAGTCTTTTTTATATGGATAAAGTAATTTAAAGTTTTTATGATTTGATAAAAACTCAGAAACTTTTTTTGCATTTTCTCTATGTCTATCCAACCTTATATCTAAAGTTCTAAGTCCTCTTGTTATTAAATAAGCATCGTCAGGACTCATTCTCATTCCGCAAACTTTATCTGCTTTTTGAATTTGTTTAAAAACTTTTTTATTTACTGCTAATGATCCTCCCATAACGTCTGAGTGACCTGAATAATATTTAGTTGCTGAAACAATTGCCATATCAAAACCAAGTTTAATTGGTTTTAAAAAATATGGAGTACCCCATGTATTATCAATTGCTGTTAAAATTTTATTTTTCTTTGCAATTGAAATTATTTTTCCAAGATCTTGAAAATCAAAAGTATTACTTCCAGGATTTTCAACAAAAATTAATTTTGTTTTTTTTGTTATATTTTTTTCTAAAGTTTTTAAATCACTAGGATTATAAAATGTTGATTTAATATTAAACTCTTTCAAAAAATCTTGCGTTAAAATTCTAGTAGGACTATAAACTGGATCAGCAACTAAAATTTCATCTCCAGGTCTTACGACGCTAAATATTGATAGGAATACTGCACCAAATCCTGTTGGAGTTAAAAAAACATGATAGCTTTCTTCAAGTTTTGATAAAATTTTTTGCAAAATATGTGTAGTAGATGTCCCTTGTCTTCCATAATCAAAATGTCCTCCGGTTGGATTTTTATTAGCTTTTGACTGAGTTTTTCTAATATCTTGCATAGATTTAAAGATAATAGTTGAGGCTCTTACTACAGGTGGATTAACAGACTGATTATGAAAATCTTTGGCTGTATGTTTTAAAAATGTTTTAAAAGAACTGCTCATAAAAAAATTGATAAGTTAAATTGACAATGCTATATCCCGCGAATAATTTCAATTAAATTATATATAAAAGGATAAAATGGGATACCCGAAAAAACATAGAGGCCGTAGAAAAATGGGCTCTAAAAAAAGAAGAGCTAGAAAAAAAAATAAGAAGAAATAAACTTTTTTTTCATGGAAAATGTAAAGGTTATTAGATCCATATCGTTGTGGATATTTATAATTCCATTTATAGCGGTAAATTCCTGCCTATTAATTATTACACAATTTCATCAAGTGTTACAGCCAGGAGTGCCAATATCTCCCACATTTCCATATATAGATGGTGGTGTTTCAATAAGTAGAACTGTTAGAAATTTCCCTATGTACTTAATTTTTAAACCTGCAATGTTTTTAACCGCTTTTCTATTAATCAAATATTGGTTGAATACAAAAAAAATCATTTATCATTTTAATATAGAAACAAAATATTTAAAAAAAATAATTTTTTTTGGAATAGGCTCAGCTGTAATGTTGGTAATTCATTCTATATTTTTAGGAGTAAAATTTGAATATGATCTATATAAACTCTTTAGAAGAGTAGTAATGTTGTCTTTCATAATTTTCGAGCTTATCGCACAATATTATTTAATTAAAACTCTCTTTGAAGTTAAAGATAAAATCAAAGATAAAATTAATCAAAAATATTTAAAAATGAAAAAATTTCTAATAAATACCTTGATTACTGTGTCTATAATTGTTTTACCCTTTTTACCTTTTGATAACTTTAAATTTTTAAAACATGCTCTTGAATGGAATGTATTTTTGGGGGTAATATTTTTTTATTTACTTACTAATTTGATGTGGAAAAAAACTAATTAGTAATCCATCCACCACCTAAAATTTTATCTCCAAAATTATCTTTTGCGTAAAAAACACATGCTTGACCAGGAGCTATACCGTATTCATCCTCTAATAAATTAACTTTGGCTTCACTATTATTTATATTTACTTTTGCTTTAAGCAATTTCCCAGTTGATCTTACTTTTACAAATACTTCCTTATCAAAGTCTTTATTATTACTCGTTAATAAATTTACTTCTTTTAAATTAATTTCTTTTTTAATAAGATTTTTTTTTGTGCCTACAATAATTTCATTATTATTTGCATCAATTTTAATTACATATAATGGATCTTTATCAGCAATTTTAATTCCTTTACGCTGACCAATAGTATAATTGATAATTCCATCATGAACTCCAATTACTTCACCATTTAAATTTTTAATATTTCCTTTTTTAAATGAGTCTGGTTTAAATTTTTGTATTACAGATGCATAATCTCCATTGGGTACAAAGCATATATCTTGGCTGTCCGGTTTATCAGCTACATTTAAATCTAAATCTTTTGCAATTTTTCTTGTTTCATCTTTTAACATTCCACCTAAAGGAAATCTTAAATAATCAAGTTGTTCTCTTGTTGTATTAAATAAAAAATAACTCTGATCTCGATTGCTATCTTTACCCCTATACATTTGATTAATGCCATTCTCTGTGATGCTTTTGACATAATGACCAGTTATTAAAGCGTCTGCATTTAAATTTTTAGACTCTTCAAATAAGTCGGTAAATTTTACTGTTTGATTACATTGAACACACGGTATTGGAGTTTCTCCGTTTAGATAACTCTCTACAAAATTATCTATAACGCCTTCTTTAAATTTATTTTGATAATATAAAATTTTATGTTCTATGTTTAGTTTGTCAGCAACTCTTTTTGCATCCATTATATCTTGACCAGCACAACATTGTTTTGATTGAGTAGTTTGTTGAGTATCATTATATAATTTTAAAGTGATACCAATAACTTTATAACCTTCATTTTTCATCATAGCTGCAACCGTTGAAGAATCTACTCCACCAGACATTGCAACAACAACAAGTGTATCCTCTGGTTTTTTATTGAAACCTAATGAGTTTAATTTGGTCATAATTTAATGTTATTTATTTACATATTGAATATAAGTAAATCAAATGATTTTAGATTATGAGCCTGGAGATAGAGTAATAAATCCCAATAAAAAAGACTGGGGTATAGGTCAAGTGCAATCAATTATTGATTTTAAAGTTACAATAAATTTTGAAAACGCTGGGAAAAAAGTAATTAATGCAAAAGAGATTAAAATTGAAAAACTAAAAAAATGAATACTGAAGAAGCAAAAAAAATTACAAAGTCATTAATTGATACTTTTTATGCTGCAGGTGATCTTGCATTATCAATAAGGGAAAAAGGTCTTAAAAAAGAAATTAAATCTGACAACACACCTGTTACTAATGGCGATATTGAGGTAAATAAAGTTTTAACTAAAAAGATTAAAGAAACTACACCAAACATCCCTGTTGTATCCGAAGAAAATTCTGAAAATAAAGAAAATCAAAGTTTAAAAGATTTTTGGTTAATTGATCCAATTGATGGAACTAGAGATTATCTAAACAATAAAGATGAGTTTACTTTAAATGCAAGTTTAATAATTAATAAAAAGCCTTTAATTGGTTTAATCAATGCTCCTGCAAAAAAAAGAATGTTTTATGCATACGCAGAATCTCATTCTTACGAATTAGTCAATGGACAAGAAATTTCATTATCTTCAAAATTAAAATCTAATAACGAAATTACTGCTGTAAGTTATTCCAACGAATTAAAACCAGAAATTTTAGAAATTCATAAAAGGTATAAAGTTTCTTCACATCAAAAAATGAAAAGTTCTCTAAAATTTTGTGTAGTTGCAGCTGGTGAGTTTGATTTATATGTAGCTGAACCAAGAGCTTGTGAATGGGATATTGCAGCAGGTCATGCTTTGATAATTCATTCTGGAGGATCAATTACTGAATTTGCTAACAATGAAATAATTTATGGTAAAAAAGATTTCAAAAATACAAGTATAATTGTAAAAAATAAAAACTTAAAAAATGGATGAGCAATTAAGAATTATATTAATTATTATTGTTTCAGTATC
>NZ_JBNGZG010000001.1:0-114314 GCF_052049815.1 Candidatus Pelagibacter sp. | reverse complement strand
AATATAATAAATTATATGCAAAAAGTTAAAGATCTAGATATATCTCAGCACGAAAAATCAAATAGAATTTACAATATTAGAATTGAAGATGAAATCTTAGATAAACTACAATTTTCTTTTAATAAATTTGATTTAACAGCTTTAGAACTTAAACCTTTTTCAAGATTTACAATTGCAAAAAGTTTAGATGACCTAACACAATCTAAACTTAGCGAATTAATGAACTTTATTCTAAAGGATAGAAACACTGGATGTTTTATTATTTCACCAAAAAATATGAGCTCTAAACTAGATGATAAATTTTTTGTTAAATTATCTACTGCAATTGCATATTTAATAGGAAACCCAAATTTTGATTCAATGGCTGGTAAATATTATGCAAGGTTTCATGTTAAACATGAAGACAACAGTGACTCTTATTTAAGAAAAGCATATAGAAATATGGATCTTCATACTGATGGAACTTATGTAAAAGAAGTTACTGACTGGCTATTGATGACAAAAATTGAGGAAGAAAATGTTGAAGGTGGCGAAACAGCTATGCTGCATTTAGATGATTGGGAATTTTGTGACGAACTCTCAAAAGACCCGGTAGGTAAACAAGATTTTGTTTGGGGTTCTCCAAAAAGTAAAAATGTTGATTATAAAGTTGAACATCCAGTTTTTTCAGAAGATAGTGAAGGTAGGCCTCAAATTTCTTATATAGATCAATTTCCTGAACCAAAAAATATGGAACAAGGAATTTTTTTACAAAAATTATCTGATTGTTTAGAAGGAAGCAGATATAAAATTGTTACAAAGTTACCAGTAGGATCTATAATTGTTGCTAATAATTACTTTTGGCTTCATGGCAGAAAACCTTTCAAAGAAAACAAAGCATTAAGTAGAGAACTATTAAGAATTAGAGGTTCTTTTTTTATTAATTAATTAAATTAATTCACTATATTAAGTTCTTTATGAATTTAGGATTTATTGGGACAGGTAAAATAGCTTATTCAGTAATTCAAGGTATTTGCACGTCTAAAATAAAGTGTAAAAAAATTTATATTTCTCCAAGAAATAAAATTTTAGCTCAAAAATTAAGAAGAAAATTTAAAAAAGTAATAATTGCTAAAGATAACCAGGAAATCATTGATAAAGTGAATTGGGTTTTTTTATCGGTTACCCCAACAGTTGGAGAGCAAATAATTAAAGATTTAAAATTTAAATCTTCTCAAAAAATTATTAGTTTCATTTCTACAATTACACTTTCACAATTAAAAAAAATGATAAAAGTAAAATGTTCAATTGTAAGAGCAATACCACTACCATTTATATCTTTAAAAAAAGGTCCAGTTCCAATCTGTCCTCCTAATAAAAGTGTTAAATCTTTCTTTGATAAAATTGGAACAACTATCGAAATTAAAAATGAAAAATTATCAATAAATTTTTGGACTATATCAGGAATGATGGCATCATATTACGATATGCAAAGATCTATGAGTGAATGGCTAACAAAAAGAGGCATTAAAAAATTAGATGCTCAAAAATATATCACTTCATTGTTTTTAGCTTTATCAGAAGATGCAGTTGTTAATTCTAAAGTTGATTTAAGAAATCTTGTAAAGGAATCTCAAACTCCTAAAGGACTTAATGAACAAGGTTTGAAAGAGCTTACAAAAAAAGGTATGTATAAATCTTTAGAAAGTACCTTAAATAGTATTCATAAAAGATTAAGCAAATAATTTATGGAAAACATTTTAGAAATAAATGGTTTAACCAAAACTTTTGGTGGTCTAACAGCAGTTTCAGATTGTAGTTTAAAAGTTAAAAAAGGATCAATCACTGGCATCATTGGGCCCAATGGTTCTGGAAAAACTACTTTATTTAATTTAATAGCTGGTAATTTAAAAACATCTGGGGGAACTGTAATGTTTAATGATGAAAATATTACAGATGTTCCTTCTTATGAACTTTTTTCAAAAGGATTGTTAAGAACATTTCAAATTGCTCATGAGTTTACAAATCTTTCTGTTTTAGAAAATTTGATGATGGTGCCTGGTAATCAATCAGGAGAAAAATTAGTTAACGTGATGTTAAGACCTCAATTAGTTAAAAATGAAGAAGAACAAATTAAAAATAAAGCTAAAGAAGTTGTAGAATTTTTAAATCTAGGTCATCTTTCGAATGAGTTAGCAGGAAATTTATCTGGAGGACAAAAGAAATTATTGGAACTTGGAAGAACAATGATGGTAGATGCAAAATTAGTTTTATTAGATGAAGTGGGCGCTGGTGTTAATCGAACACTTTTAAAAGATCTAGGCACAGCTATTGAAAAACTTAATAAAGAAAAAGGATATACTTTTTGTATGATTGAACATGACATGGATTTTATAAGCAGATTATGTGACCCAGTAATTGTGATGGCAGAAGGCTCTGTCTTATTTGAAGGTTCAGTAGAAGATGCAAAAAAAGATGAAAAAGTAATTGAGAGTTATTTAGGAAGAGGATCAAAATTAAAAAATAATTAAAATGACAATAACATCACATTTAATATTAGCAATTTTAGCAGTAGGATTTGGTATTAAAAATCTTCTGTCAAAAAAAGGTGGATCAACTCACAAAATAATTGGTTGGATTTGGGTATCTTTGATGATGTATGTATCATTTTCATCTTTTTGGATTAAAGAATTAAATGATGGTTTATACAGCTGGATACACCTACTAAGTATTTGGGTAATAATTTCTTTAACTTTATCAATTTATTTTGTTAGAAAAAAACAAGTGCTTCTTCATAAAATTTTTATGGTAGGAAATTTTATTGGTTTAACTGTAGCTGGTATTTTCACTATGTTACCAGGACGATATATACCTGAAATGTTAGGACTATATTAATGGCATACTTTGAAGGAAATAATATGACAGGCGGCTATGGCAATGGGCCAGATATTATTAATTCTTGTTCAGTAAATGTGAATCGTGGAGAAATTGTTTCTATACTTGGACCAAATGGTGCAGGAAAATCTACTGCAATGAAAGCAATGCTAGGTTTATTAAATCTAAAGTCTGGTTCAATTACAATTGATGGTAAAGATATTACTAAATTATCTCCTCAAGATAGAGTTAAACAAGGAATTTCGTTTGTGCCTCAAACTAAGAATGTCTTTGCAGGAATGACAGTAGAGGAAAATTTAGAAATGGGTGCATTTTTAATGGATCAAAACTATCAACAAATTATTGATGAGATCTATGATTTATTTCCAATTTTAAAAGAAAAAAGAAATCAATTAGTTGGTGAATTATCTGGGGGTCAAAGACAACAAGTTGCTCTTGGAAGAGCATTAATGATTAGGCCAAGTGTCTTAATGTTAGATGAACCAACAGCTGGAGTTTCACCAATTGTGATGGATGAATTATTTGATCATATTGTAAAAGTAAAAAGAACTAATGTTGCAATATTAATGGTAGAACAAAATGCAAAACAAGCTCTTAATATTTCAGATAGGGGTTACGTTTTAGTGACAGGTGAAAATAAACATGACGGGACAGGCAAAGAGTTATTAAATGATCCTGAAGTTAGGAGATCTTTTTTAGGCGGTTAATATGGATTTTATAAACGCAATTGTTTTACTTCTAAATTATATTTTTGTGCCAGCTTTGACTTATGGGTCACAATTAGCTTTAGGTGCAATATTTGTTACGTTGATTTATGGAGTATTGAGATTTGCTAATTTTGCTACTGGAGACATGATGTCTTTTGGTACAATGTTTGCAGTTTTGTTTACTTGGTATTTTCAATCTCTTGGTGTTTCTTTAGGATTTTTACCAACAGCATTATTGGCAATTCCTTTCGCTATTCTTTGTATGATTATTTATATGTTGTTCATAGATAAATTTGTTTTCAAATATTACAGAACCAACAAAAGCCCACCAGTTCAATTTGCAATGGTCAGTATTGGAGTAATGTTTTTAACCCAAGCACTTGTAAGAATAATTATAGGGCCAGATGATAGAAGATTTTTTGATGGACAAAAATTTTTGATTAAAGCTGGAGAATTTAAAGAAATGACAGGATTAAGCGAGGGACTTGCTATCAAATCAACCCAAGTAATTACTATTTTTGTTACAGTTATTTTAGTTTCTGCATTATTTTGGTTTTTAAATAAAACAAAAACTGGAAAAAGTATGAGAGCATATTCAGACAATGAAGATCTTGCTTTATTGTCAGGAATTGATCCTAAAAAAATAGTAATGGTCACATGGATAATTGCTGGAATATTAGCGACAATTGGTGGAGTGTTGTATGGTCTAGATAAAAGTTTCAAACCATTTACTTACTTTAATAATATGCTTCCTATTTTTGCTGCTGCTATAGTTGGAGGTATAGGAAATCCATTTGGTGCATTCCTAGGAGGCTATGTAATTGCTTTCTCAGAAATATTTTTAACATATGCTTATAAAAAGTTTCTTGTTTATATATTGCCTGAAAGTTTAGAACCAGAGGGTTTGGTTCAACTATTATCTACAGATTATAAATTTGCAGTATCTTTTTCTATTTTAGTCATCGTTCTTCTTTATAGACCTCAAGGAATATTTAAAGGAAGGTTATTGTGATTAAAAAACACCTAAATATTATTGCAGCTTATTCAATAATGATGGGATTAATCATTTTAGTTGGAATATTTCAATCTTGGAACATAGCTCTATCTATTTTTAATTTATGTTTAATTTCTGCAGTTATGAGTATGGGTGCAAACATACAGTGGGGATATGCAGGTCTAATTAACTTTGGAATTATGGGTTATGCAGCTTTAGGTGGTTTGGCTGCTGTAATTGTTTCTGTTGATCCTGTGCAAGAAGCATGGAGAGCAGGTGGTTTTGATATCTTAATGTGCTTATGGTTAATCATTGTAATTATAATGGTGATTAGGTTTGCTTTAAAAAATTACGAATCTTCAAAATTAAGAAATTATGGAATTGCCGCATTAATTATAACAGGTGTAATCATAATTAGAATTACTGCGGAGCCAGGAATTGAAAAAATTGAATCTGTTGACCCAGCCATAACAGGATTTCTTGGTGGTTTTGGATTACCAATTATGTTTTCATGGGTAATTGGAGCTTTATTTGCTGGTGGATTAGCTTTTATAGTTGGAAAAATTGCTTTAGGTTTAAGAGCAGATTATTTAGCTATAGCAACTTTACTTATCTCTGAAATTGTTATTGCGATAATAAAACATGAGGATTGGTTAACGCGAGGTGTAAAAAATGTAATAGGTCTTAAGAGACCAGTTCCATATGAGGTAAATTTACAGTCTACTGATTGGTTTATTAATTTAGTTGAAAAATTTAATTCTGGAAAATTAAATTTAATTTCAGATATAGCTGAAAGACAGGCTGCTTTAAATCAAATGGTTATTGAAGGCTCATCAGTGTTTGTAAAACTTTGTTACTCAGGATTATTTTTAACAGTTGTAATAATTTTATTAATACTAACTCAAAAAGCTCTCTACTCACCTTGGGGAAGAATGATGAGAGCTATCAGGGATAATGAGGAAGCAGCAAATGCGATGGGAAAAAATGTTGTTAAAGAACATTTACTAATTTTTATTTTAGGCTCAGCAATTGTTGGTATCGCAGGTGCAATGTTAGTAACACAAGATGGTTTATTTACTCCAGGAAGTTATAGACCTATGAGATATACATTTTTAATATGGGTTATGGTTATTGTTGGTGGAAGCGGAAATAATTTTGGAGCGATTTTAGGTGGTTTTGTTGTCTGGTTTTTATGGATTGAGGCAGCACCTATGTCTTTATATCTAATTAATTTCTTTACAGCTGGTTTGTCAGAAACAAATGTTATTAAAGCACATTTAATTGAAAGCGTTCCTTACTTTAGGTTTTTATTAATGGGAATAGGTTTGTTATTGATTATGAGGTACAGACCAAGAGGTATACTTCCTGAAAAAATTGAAATAAAATAATTGTATGAAATATATTATAATGGGAGCAGCAGCAGCTTGGTTTTTGTATATAGCTGATAAATATATCTTTTAAAAAAAAACCCCCTAATTAAATTAGGGGGTTTTTAATAATTTAAATTTTAAAACTATCTTTGTTTCTTAGTTTTAAATTTTCCACCTTTTACTTCTTGCTCTAAGAAAGAACCTTCTGCTTCACCTACATCAGTAAATGAAACACCAGTTGCACCCTCGTAATCAATTTTCTTTCCTTTAGCTAAAAGGTCTAAACCTTTTTTAAGTTGGCCTGGATAAATTTTAGTTCCTGGACCGTTAGCAACATCCATTACATTTTTTGCAATAGAAGCTCTATCGGCTGATCCACCTGCTTGCATTGCTAAAACAATTAAAGCTGCTGCATCATAAGATTCACCAGTATAAGGTCCTGAAGAGTCAATGCCTGCTGCACTTGCAACTTTAGCAAATACTCCCGCACCTTTTCCAGTTGATCCTGGTAATGAACCAAAAGATTTATTTAATCCTTTTCCAAAAGCATCAACAAGTGATTGTCCAATCATACCATCTGATAAAATAAATGTATCAAATGCACCTGAGTCTAATGATGCTTGGATAATTCCTTTACCACCTTGGTCTAGGTAACCAATTACTGCTACAGCATCTCCACCAGCAGAAGCTAATGTTGCTACTTCTGACGAGTAATCTGCTTTACCATCTTCGTGAGCAGTAGTAGTTGTTACTTTAATGCCATGAGCCTCAACAGCTGCTTTGTAAACATCTGCTAACCCTTTACCATAGTCATTGTTTGTATATGTGATAGCTACACTTTTAATTTTTCTGTCTTTAGTTACATCAGCTAGAATTTGACCACCTCTTGCATCTGAAGGAGCTGTTCTAAAGAAATATCCTTTATCATCAAGAGTTGTTAATCCTGGAGAAGTTGCTGAAGGTGAAATCATTACAACACCATTTGGTACTGCAACGTTTGATGCAATAGCACCTGTCACACCTGAACAGTCAGCTCCCATAATTGCTGCTACACCTTGTGAAATAACACCTTCAGCTGCTGCTGTTGCTGCTGCTGAGTCAACACAAGTTGAGTCTGCTCTTACTACTGAAATAGTTTCACCACCTAACAATGATCCTGAGTCTGAAGCTTCTTTAAATGCTAGTTCAGCTGAGTTTGCCATTGCTGGAGTTAGAGATTCAATTGGACCTGTAAATCCAAGAATAATTCCCATTTTGATTTCTGCAAATACATTTGTTGAGAAAGTAGATACAAATATAAAGGCAGCGATTAATAGTTTTTTCATTATCGTCCTCTTTTATTGTTAACAATTTATAAAAACATGAAATTAAAGCTAATTTATAGAAATATTCAATAAGCAAATTACCTTACTTTTTGAAGTAAAATCACTGACGCAATCACTATAATGCCACCTATAGCAAATAGAAAAGAAGGAATTTCTCCAAAAATAAGATAACTGAGTAAAATCCCAAATATGGGGAATAATGAATAGAACGGAAAAATTTTTCCAACAGTGTAAAATTTATACAGGTAAAACATTAGTAAATGCGCACATAATGAAACAATAATTGCCTGATAAGATATCAATAACCATGAGTCTAAATTAATTGATTTTAAATTATTAAAGGTGTCTCCTTCAACTAAGAAAGAAACTAGCATTAATAAAAAAAATCCAAACAAACCTGTAAAAGCGTTAATCATACTAGTATCTAACTCTTTTAATTGTCGCGAATAAACTTGAGCTAATCCAAAAAAAAGAGCCATTAAACTTGCAAAAAATAATCCTAAAAAGTTATCTACTAATGCAGGATCAAAAAAAATAATCAATATTCCTATAAATGAAGAAAAAATTAAAAGCCATTTTTTCATACTAATGTTTTCATCTAATATTATTGCACTTGTAATTATTCCAAATGGTATTGCTAGCTGAGATCCTAAAATTATAGGTGAAATAATTGAAGAATTATATAACGAAAGATTCATAAAAACATAAACCATAACACCCATTGAAATTGAAAAGATCAGTAAAGAGTTTAAGTATTTTTTTGGAGGTAACTTAAATTTCCAAAATGGAATTAAAATAATTAATACTAATCCCATTCTAAGAGAAGCCATTAATATTGGAGGTACAGAATTATTTAAGGCTAGTTTTGCAACAGGAAAAGCACTTCCATGTGCAATCATTATAAATAATAAGATTAAAAGATGTTTAATTGGCAAAATTTTATCCCATTGTAAATGGATCAGCCATCGGCTTATCAGATGAATTGTACCAAGTAGTTTTTATTCGTGTGTAGTCTTTAATTGATTCAATTCCTGCTTCTTTTCCGTAACCACTATCTTTTATTCCACCAAATGGAGCCATCGGTGAGATAAGTCTGTAAGTATTTACAAAAACTATACCTGCTCTTATTAATTTTGAAACTCTCATACTTCTTGCTAAATTTGAAGTATAAACTCCAGAAGATAATCCGTATTTATTATCATTCATAAGTTTTATTACTTCACCTTCAGTTTTGAATTTCATAACAGATAAAATTGGTCCAAATAACTCATTTTCAGCTGTAGGGAGATTATGATTTTCACATTCAATAATCGTTGCAGGGAAATAATATCCTTTATTTGAAATTGATGATCTTTCTCCACCACACTTTATTTTTCCACCTTGATCTATTGTAGCTTTGATATTTTTTTCAATAGTTTCTAATTGTTTATAGCTGTTAAGAGGACCCATTTGTGTATCAGGTTCCATAGGTCCACCCAATTTAATTTTTTTTGCTTTATCAATTAATTTATTTAAAAACTCATCATAAATTTTTTCATGGAGATACAATCTTGATCCAGCTATACAACTTTGTCCGCTAGCTCCAAATATACCTGCAGTAATTCCATTAAGAGCATTTTCTTGATCAGCATCATCAAATACAGCTACTGGGCTTTTTCCTCCCAACTCTAAGCTTACTTGAGATAAATTTTCAGAGGAATTTTTTACAATATGTTTTGCCGTTTCAGGTCCGCCTGTAAATGCAATTCTTTCTACCAGATCATGAGTCGTAATAGCTTTACCGCATGGTTCACCTAGTCCTGTAATTACATTAATAACTCCTTTTGGTATTCCTGTTTTCTCTACAAGTTTTGCAAACTCCAGCAAAGTTACAGGTGCTAGTTCAGAGGCTTTTATAACCACAGTGTTTCCCATCGCTAATGCTGGTGCTAGTTTTACTGCAGTTAAAAGCATTTGAGAATTCCATGGAATAATAGCAGCCACAACACCTATAGGAATACGAGTTGTTGTTACTTGCATATCTGGTTTATCAATTGGAACTACTGTCCCTTCAACTTTATCTGCAAGACCTGCGAAATAATCATAATATTCAGCTATATAATTAGCTTGAGTTTTTGTTTCTCTATAAAGCTTGCCAGTATCTACAGTCTCAATTTTTCCAAGGTGTTCAGCGTTATTTCTTAATTGATCAGCGATCAATCTTAAATACTTAGCTCTTTCTCTTGGATGCAAAGTGCTCCAAGAATTATCAAATGCTTTTTGAGCAGATTTAACTGCGTGATCAACATCTTGCTCATTTGCTTCTGGTACTGTAGCCCAAACTTCATTGTTTTCTGGATTTAGGGTTTCTATTTTTTTATTTGATGAAGAGTTTACCCATTCTCCATTGATGAACATTTTAAAATGCGGAATTTCTGACATTTAATTTTCTATAAATTTATTTATATTCTTATTTACTATATCTGCACATTCTATACTACAAAGATGTTTTCCATCAGGAATTTCAATAAATCTTGCATTAGCAAGATCATTAGATAATTCCTTAGACATTAATGGAGTTGATCCAGGATCATTTGAGCCTGTCATGACTAAAGTTCTACAATTAATTTTTTTGATTTTTTCAATGTCATCAACATGATTTGCAAATAAATTATATGATTTTAAAAAATTCTTATGATCATTAGGATTCTTGTTTAAAATTTGCATAAATTCATCATAAGTTTCAGGATGTTCATTTAAATATTTATCACTAAACCACCTTTTTAATGCTTGCTTTGAAATTGGTTTGTTGAGTTTTGCTTGGTTATATCTATCAATAACCATTTTTCTTTGTTCATCAGTTCTTTTGTAGGTCGTCCCAATTAGTGTGAGAGAGTTAATTTTTTTATCAAATTTTGATGCAAAATCTAAGGCAATTAATGAGCCTAGAGAAAATCCTACTAAATTTATTTTTTCAATTTTTAAAAAATCTAAAATCGATAACAATTGATTGGAAAAATCATCCAAGGTTACATTGTCTTTTTCAAAATTTGTTTTGCCATGACCTAATAGATCATAAGTAAGTGTAGAAAAATTTAAGAATGATTTAATTTGAGAATTCCACATTTTGTGATCCAATCCAACACCATGAACAAAAACTAAAGGAATAGTTTTATTATCGATAAAATTAAAATAATTTTGATTATTATCAAAATTAGATTTTGACATTTTTATTTAGGATCTAATCCCATTTCTTTCATATCTTGATAACGATCACCAGTTCTAGCATGAGCTCTGCCAGTTGATGCACCTCCTATAGCAATTACTATTTCGTTATCAAATGGAGCATCATGAATAGTGAACTCATGAGTTAAATAATATGGTCTAAGTCCCGAGTCTGTTTTGTGCATCATTGGAATTGAAATTTTTGATCCTGCAGGACCTCTCGTGTTAGTAAAACTTAAATAAGAAGTACCACCAACTGCATCTCTAAATTTATTTCCAAATCTTAATGTGTGAATAAATGCTGATGCGTGCTCAATTTCACCATTCAAACCAACAATACCTGCTTTACCATATGCTAAAATTTTTTCTGGAGATCCAATTTCTTTAATTAATTCTGGCACCAATAGATCACCTAACTTTGGTGCTAGATCTAAAATAACAGGCTTTAGATCTTCTACGAAGCCTTGTCCATCCCATGGGTTTTTAAATACAGCGGCAACTGAAACTAAAAGGACTGGTTCTTTTGCTTCTTTACCACCTTCAATAAAAGTTTTATCAACAAATTTTGTAAATTTTCTTAATTCAAGTTTCATTAACTTGCTCTTTCAAGACTTGAGGTGTCTAAATTAATTTTTGGAATAACTTCATCATTAAATAACTTAATACTTCTCATACAAGCTTCATGATCAATACCTGGAAAGTTTGACCATACTTGTAAATTTTGAAGATTTAATTCAGATTGAAGTTCATTAATTTTATTAACAACATACTCTGGAGTACCAAATAATAGATTTCTTTTATGTAAAAAATCATAATTAAGTAAATCTAATTTATGTTTAGTCTCAGGTAATTCTTCTCCAGGATCCATGTGATTACCAAGACCTCTCCAATGACAAACCCATTTCATATAATTAATTATATGTTCACCAGCCATTTTTTCAGCCTCTTCCATTGTTTCAGCTACAAACATGTCTCTTACTAAGGATATTCCTTCACCTAAAGGCACTTCTCTATTTTCAGCTTTTGATTTTGCATCTCGATAAATTTCAAATCTTTTCTTTAAAGCTTTTACTGTTGGTATCCACATTATTGTATTTAAACCATTTTGTGCGGCCCATTCAATTGATCTTGCACCATCCACAACTTGCCAAATAGGTGGGTGAGGATTTTGTTTTGGTTTAGGAACTACACTAATCTTTTTAATCTCATTAGTTTTAGTATCTAGAAATTTTTCATTTGGTGGACTCATATCATGTTGCCAAACAAAGTTTGGTGATGGGTATGTGTAAAACTCTCCTTGATGATTAAAAAATTCTTCTGTCCAAGCTTTTTTCATAATTGTAAGAGTTTCTTCAAACAATCTAAAATTCTTAGCCTGATCTTTTAAATCAGCTTCTTTATTCATATTTACTGCTTCTCTTCCATAAACACCTCTTCCAATACCAACTTCAACTCTTCCATTTGAAAGTTGATCTAGTAAAGCTATATCTTCAGCTAGTCTTATTGGATTATGAAAAGTAATCACATTACATGCTTGACCAATTCTAATTTGTTTTGTTCTTGCAGCTGCATCAACACCCATCATTATAGGATTTGTGCAAGATTCCATCCCTTCATGATTAAAATGATGTTCTGTATACCAAATGGAATCCCAATTATTTTCATCACAATATGCTGTGATCTCTTGAGCTTCTTTTAGCAATTGTTCGTAAGGTTTTTTTGTCCAATTAGTGGTATTACAAAAGTATCCAAATTTCATTCTAACCTCCTTAAATAATTAAATTTAAGAAAACCGATCCCACTTTCGTAAATGAAACAAAAATTACACGACGAGTTATGTGTCTTCTTTAATTAGACTTTATAATAATTTAAGAATATATGAAATAAAAAAGTGAGAACTATTTGACAGACAAAAAAATTAAGATTCACATAAGAAATAATCACTGGAAAGCTGGTTCGTTACCATGTGATTTAGAAGGTGAAATAAATAATACAATTACAAAAGAAATTTTTGAAAAAAAATTGAAGGTATTTCCTGAGGTTAAAGATAAAATAGAATATTTAATTGATTGGGATGATGATAATTTTGAGTCATCATTAAGTAATTCCGATATTTTATTAGGATGGAACTTTCCAACAAAAGAGATAAAAAATATCGCTCCAAACTTGAAATGGATTCATGTTATTTCAGCTGGTGTAAATCATTTATATCCTTTTGACTGGATGAGTGAAAAATGTGTTTTAACAAACAGCAGTGGAGTGCATGCAAAAAAAGCAGGAGAATTTGGTTTGATGAGTATCTTGATGCTTCAAAGCCACATAACAAAAATTGTTACAAATCAAAAAAATAAGGAATTTATATCTTTACTCAGTAAACCAATAGCGGGAAAAAAAGTTATTGTAGTTGGAACAGGTTCTCTTGGGGGATCAATGATCAAACATATTGCAAAATTAGATGTTGAGGTAATAGGGGTTAATAGAAAAGGTAGATCTGTAGATGGATGTTCTAAAGTGATTACTTTCGACAAAATAGATGAAGTTTTGCCTGTAGCTGATTTTCTTTATTTAGCTGTTCCACAAACAAATGAAACGATAGGTCTGATAGATAAAAAAAGATTAGATATGTTAAAACCTTCTTGTGGAATAGTGAATATAGGAAGAGAAACAGTTTTAGATTATAAAGCTCTGTGTGAAAAATTAAAAAATAATGAAATAGCCGGTGCGATATTGGATGTGTTTTCTCAAGAACCTATACCTAAAGAATCTGAGCTTTGGGATACACCTAATTTGATAATTACCCCTCATGTTTCTTCTGATAGTGAGGGAAATTATGTAGAAATGGTTTTAGATATTTTTTTTGAAAATCTGAAGTTATTTTTGGAAAATAAAGAGTTAAATAATTTAATTGATAAAAAACTAGGTTATTGATTAGCTAGTAGCTTTATTAGCAAAAGAAATTAAATCTTCAAAAATAACATCTGGTTTAGGTTGGTTTTCAACAACTTTAGTAGCACCCCAATTACCACCTTTACTTAGATTTTGTCGATCAATCCATACAGTGCTCATGTTAAATTCTTTTGCTGGTACATGATCGTGAAAAAGGCTTTGAGCAACGTGAAGAATATCTTTTTTTTCAGCACCATGTGCTTTTTTTAAATTATCAAACATATATTCAAAGTTACTTGGATTTGGCTTGTAAGATCCAACATGTTCTGCAGTATAAATTTCATCAAATTCAACTCCTAACCATCTATTAGAAGCAGTAAAGCCACTCACATTTACATTTGAAAGAATTATTAATTTAAATTTTGATTTAAGTAATCTCAAAGCATCAGCACTATCAGCAAATGCTGGCCAATAAGGAACTGAGTTACCAAAGTTTTTATCAAGCTCCTCTGTTGTTTTTAATTCATTTTCTTTAGTAAATTTTTTATGAACATTAAATAAGATTTCAGAATACAACATTGATGGAGTTTGTTTTTGTTGTTCAGATTCTAATAATGCAAAATTTCTTAAAACTTTTTCTCTAGTCAAATCATTTCTATTATTAAAGAGTATAATTGGTTGAAATGCATTCCAAATTCCAGATTCCCAATCAATTAAAGTTCCGTAACAATCAAAACTTAAAAATTTGAAATCTTTATAATTCATGATCTCTTATTTATTTTATTGGAAATTAAAATCAATAATAATAGTATTCATCTATGGAACTTAATAAAATAGACCCAAAGTTTAATTCAAAACCCAATCCAAGAATTGGGTTAATAACATTAGCGAGTGATTTTCGAATTGAAAAAGATTTCAATAATTTAATTTACGGAAAAGATATAGATTTATTTTGTAATCGAATTAAGTGCTACAATCCACTTACAAATGAAACCTTAAAAAAAATGGCTGATGACATTACAGATGTTACAAAAGAAATTTTACCTGATCAGAAATTAGATTGTGTAGCTTATGGGTGTACATCTGGTTCGATAGCAGCAGGTTATGACTCAATTTTTGAAAAAGTAAATAAGGCAAAACCAAATACAAAAGTATCAACACCAATTACTGCAGCAATAAAAGGGATGAAAAAACTAGGTATAAAAAATTTGTCTATCTTCACTCCTTATACATCTGAAATAAATGACTCAGTTGCTGATTTTTTTAACAAAGAAAATTTTAAAATTAATGATATGAATTATTTTGATATAGCTTCTGATTTAGATATTGGAAAAGTAGATTCCAATTATCTATTTAGTGTTTTAAAAAAAATTGATTTATCTAAAAGTGATGCATTATTTGTATCATGTACTGCTTTACCAGTGCTCTCATTAATTAATGACTTAGAAAAAGAATTAAACAAACCTGTTATAACTAGTAACCAAGCTTTGATTTGGGATTGTTTAGAACTCATTAATTCAAATAATAATATTGAAGGATTTGGAAGATTATTTAAAAATTAAATATGAATTTTACAAAAGAAGAATATAAAAATAGATTAAAAAAAGTCCAATCATTGATGCAGAATAAAGGCATTGAACTTTTAATTTCTCAAGACCCATCCAATATGAATTATCTAAGTGGTTATGATGCATGGTCTTTCTATTATGCTCAATGTGTAATTGTCCATGTTAACTGTGATGAACCTATTTGTTTTGTAAGGGATCAAGATGCTGGAGGCGCTTATATAAAAACATATTTGAAAGATGAAAATATTATTAAATATAATGAAAAATATATTCATACTTGGCCATTACATCCATACGATGCATTAGTTGATCTAATTAAAGAAAAGAAATGGGATAAGCTTTCTATTGGTCTAGAGATGGATAGTCATTATTTTACAGCTTACTGTTATGAGAAGATAAAAAATGGTTTACCAAATGCTAAGATTAAAGACTGTGAAAGATTGGTTAATTGGGTGAGAGTAGTTAAATCTGATGCTGAAATAAAATTGATGAAATCTGCAGCTGAAATTACAAAACTAGGAATGGAAAAAGCAATGGAAGCAATTAATCCGGGTGTAAGACAGTGTGATGCTGTTTCTCAAATATATTCAACATTAATTAAGGGCACACCAGAGTTTGGTGGTGATTATGCATCAATTGTTCCAATGCTACCAACGGGCAAAGGAACATCAGCTTCTCATTTAACATGGACAGAAGATAAATTTGTAGAAGGAGAAGCTACTATCATTGAAATAGCTGGGACACACAAAAAATACCATTGTCCAATGGCTAGAACTGTTTTGTTAGGTAAGCCAGATCAATTAAAAATTGATACGATGAATAAAACAATTGAAGCATTACAAGCAGGTATTGATGCAACTAAAGCAGGAAATACTGCAGATGATGTTGCGCAAGCATTTTGGAAAATATTAGATAAGTATGGTATCGAAAAAACATCAAGAACAGGCTATTCAATTGGAATTGGCTATCCACCAGATTGGGGAGAACATACTTTAAATATTTCCAAAGGTGACATGACTGAGTTAAAACCAAATGTAACTTTTCACATGATAGCAGTAATGCAGTTTGGAAATTGGGGAGTAGAAGCCTCTGAATCGATAAGAGTTACTGATAAGGGTGCAGAATTATTTTATGATTTTCCTAAAGAACTTAGAATAAAGAGCTAAACTTAGGGGTTGAAATTTATTTTTACAAATGATTTAAATACGCTGGTTTATGGGTAGTAATAAAGAATTCGTTAAATTTGAAAATGTAGACAAAAGCTATGACGGTAAAGTCTTAGTAGTAAAAGGTCTTAATTTAGATATCGCTGAAGGTGAGTTTATAACAATGCTTGGGCCATCTGGTTCTGGTAAAACAACTTGCTTGATGATGTTGGCTGGATTTGAAACACCAACTAATGGGGAAATTTATTTAGATGGAAAAGGTATTTCAAGTATACCTCCCCACAAAAGAGGAATTGGAATGGTTTTTCAAAACTATGCATTGTTTCCTCATATGACTGTTTATGAAAACTTAGCTTTCCCTTTAAGAGTAAGAAAAATTCCAAAGGATGAAGCAGATAAAAAAATTGATAAGGCTTTATCAATGGTTTCTCTTCAAGGCTTTGCATCTAGAATGCCAGGACAATTATCGGGTGGTCAACAACAAAGGGTAGCTGTTGCAAGATCATTAGTTTTTGATCCTCAGCTTGTACTCATGGATGAACCTCTTGGTGCATTAGATAAAAATTTAAGAGAGAGTATGCAATATGAAATTAAGCATATTCACGAGAGTATTGGAGTAACAGTTGTTTACGTAACACATGATCAAAGTGAAGCTTTAACCATGTCAAACAGGATTGCAGTTTTTAATGATGGTAAAGTTCAACAGTTATCAAGTCCTGATGAGTTATATGAAAAACCTGTGAACTCTTTTGTTGCAGAATTTATTGGAGAGAACAATACTTTTGCAGGTGAAGTCTCAGATATTTCTAAAGATAAATGTAAAGTTAAACTAAATAATGCAGAAATCCTAGCTAATCCAATTTCTGTGAAATCAAAAGGTGATAGAACTACTGTTTCATTAAGACCAGAAAGAGCTTTGATTAATCCTTCTGATAAGATGGATAATGTTCATAATGGTAAAATTGAGGAAGTTATTTATCATGGAGACCATACTAGAGTAAGAATTAATCTTTTAGGTAACCCAGAATTTATTCTTAAGGTGCCAAATTCATCATCTAATCTCGATATCAAGCTTGGAAATGAGATTAAGATCGGCTGGAATAGTGAAGACGCTAGAGCGTTAGACCCAAAATAAACATACCATATATTGTTAACAATCAGCCAAAAAGGGCTGTTGACACTTCTCTTTGAAATTGTTTTAATTTTGTTTTTAAACGTTTAAACGGAGGAAAAATGAAAACAATTAGTAAGATATTACTAGCACTTTCTTTTGTACTTTCTGTAACTACTTCAGCTTTCGCTACAACTGTAACAGCTGTATCATGGGGTGGAGCTTACACTGAGTCTCAAAAGTTAGGTTATGGTGATCCAACTGCTAAAAAACTAGGCATTAACATTGCTTGGGTTGACTACTCAGGTGGATTATCAGAAATCAAAGCACAAAAAGAAGCTGGCAAAATTACGTGGGATATAATCGACGTATTTGCAATGGATACTATCAATGGATGTGACGAAGGTTTATTTGTTGAATTCGATTTTGACAAAGACTTCCCAGCAGCTCCAGATGGAACTCCTGCAAGTGAAGATTTCTTTACTGCAATGCCAAGTAAGTGTGCTGTAGGAAACATCTTGTATTCTTGGAACTATGCTTATAACACTGAAAACGTTAAAGGCACTCCAAAGACTATCCAAGATTTCTTTAACACTAAAAAATTCCCTGGAAAAAGAGCTATCTACAAAAGCGCTTTAACAAACTTAGAGATCGCTTTAGCAGCAGATGGTGTTAAACCAGGAAAAGGTGGCGCTAACATCTATGAAGAATTAAGTACAGATAAAGGCGTTGAAAGAGCAATGAACAAGATCAAAGAACTTTGCACAGACCCTAAAGGTGGATGTGTATTCTGGTCTGCTGGTGCTCAACCACCTGAATTACTAGTTTCTGGTGAAGTAGTAATGGCAACTGGTTGGAATGGTAGATTCTTCAACGCTGAAGTTGGAGAAGGTGCACCAATCAAACAAGTTTGGGACGCTCAAGGTCTTGACTACGAATATTTCGTACAAGTTAAAGGCGGACCTAACGATGCAAATGGTATGGCTAAGAAAGCTTTAGCTATGATGACTAGCACAGAGATGTTAGCTGGTAGTGCAAAATACATTGCATATGCTCCTTGGAGAAAATCATCTATAGCAATTATGGAAGCAGGAGAGCCATGGTACAAAGATGGTAAGACAAACATGGTACCACAAATGCCTACTGCACCACAGAACACTAAAAATTACTTCTTAGTTGATCCAATTTACTGGGCTGACAACGGCACAGAGCTTGGTGAAAAATGGGAAGCAATGAAAGCTGGTCTGTAATTTAGGTTTTATAGAACTTAAATTTATAATATAATTAAAGGGCGGTTTTATAACCGCCCTTTTTATTTATGAGCTCAGAAACAAATAAAATTTTAACAACAGACGGAATACCGTTAGAAGTAAGTTTAAAAAAAGCTGAAAGAAAAAATAAGATAAAAGCTTTTTTACTTGTTGCTCCTTTATTATTTTTTTTAATTATCACTTACGTTTTTCCAATAGGTGATATGTTGTTGAGAAGTGTTGATGATAAAATGGTAACACAAATGCTTCCAAAAACTTTTAAAGCTATGGAAACATGGGATGGTCAAGAGTTACCTGATGAAGAAGTATTTGCTGCCTTTCATGAAGATTTTATAAAATTAGTTGATGAAAAGCGTGAAGGTAAACTTTCAACACAACTTAATTACACAAAAAATGGATTTAAAAGTATCATTAAAAAATTAAGAAGAGCTTCTAAAAAATTTGAAGAAGGAAACTACAAAGAACAAATAATGTCAGTTCATAAAAGGTGGGCTGATGTAGATTATTGGAGAGCAATTAAAAGAAGAGCACCAGAAGTTACAAATCAAAAATATCTAAAAGCTATGGATATGTATAAAAATGAAGAAGGAAAAATTGTAAGTGTTGAAGAAGATAGAAGAATTCATAGAGTCTTGTGGTTAAGAACTTTAGAAATTGCTTTTTTTGTAACAGTATTTTGTTTCTTAATGGCTTACCCAATAGCTCATTTGCTAGCTACTTTACCAATGAAGTACAGTAACTTGCTGATGATCTGCGTACTGCTTCCGTTTTGGACATCACTACTTGTAAGAACAGCCAGTTGGATGATTTTGTTACAACAGCAAGGGGTAGTAAATGATTTCTTTGTTGGAATAGGGCTAGTGGATGACGATAACAGACCTGAGATGATGTACAATAAAACAGGAAGTTATGTTGCAATGACACAGATCTTATTGCCATTTATGGTTTTACCACTTTACAGTGTGATGAAAACTATCTCGCCAAGTTTAATGAGAGCTGGAAAATCATTGGGTGGAACACCTTTTGTAGCATTCTGGAAAGTGTACTTTCCTTTAACAATCCCAGGAATTGGAGCAGGATGTTTATTAGTGTTTATTTTAGCGATTGGATATTACATAACACCAGCTTTAGTTGGTGGCGCATCTGGTACTTTAATAAGTAATCAAATTGCCTTTCATATGAAGAGCACACTCGATTGGAGCTTTGCTTCTGCGATGGGCTTAATGTTGTTAACTGGGGTTTTAGTTATTTACTGGCTGTACAATAAAATAGTTGGAATTGATAATATTAAATTAGGATAAATAAGATGGCTTTACCAAAATATACCGAACCGCATTATCGAATTTGGCATTATATTTATCTTACAATTTGTGGAGCAGTTTTCTTTTTCTTAATTGCACCTTTATTTGTAATATTTCCATTATCATTTAACGCTGAAGAGTTTTTAAGTTTTTCAGACGGTATGAAACGTCTAGATCCAGATGCTTTTTCACTAAGATGGTACAAAGATATGATTTATGGAACTAAAAATCCTTGGGGATTAGCTGCTAAAAATAGTTTTATAATTGCAATTTTTGCAACAATAGGGTCAGTAATACTTGGAACAGTTGCAGCATTGGGATTGAGCAGTAGACATATGCCTTATAAAGGTTTGATAATGGCTGTATTAATTTCTCCAATGATTGTTCCATTAATTATTTCAGGTGTTGCAATATTTTTCTTTATGGCAAAAGCTGGATTAGCAGCAACGCATACTGGAATAATTTTAGCACATATTATTTTAGGGACACCATTTGTAGTAATTACAGTAACAGCAACGCTATCAGGTTTTGATCATAGTGTTACAAGAGCTGCTGCAAGCTTAGGAAGTGATCCCGTTCACACATTCATGAAAATTACATTACCATTAATTCTCCCAGGAGTAATTTCTGGAGGATTATTTGCATTTGTGACATCATTCGATGAAGTTGTTGTTGTTTTATTCTTAGCTGGATTAGAAAACACAACTATCCCAATTCAAATGTGGACAGGTTTAAGAGAACAGTTGAGCCCAACTATATTAGCGGTTGCAACCTGTTTGATTATTTTATCTACTTTAATTTTGGTTACAGCTGAGTTATTAAGAAGAAGATCAGAAAGACTCAGAGGAATTAATCATTAACAAGTTTTTCATTTTATGAAAATAAAGAATGTCGTTGTCATTGGTTCAGGTACAATGGGAAGTGGGATAGCAGCCCATTTATGTAATGCAAACGTTCCTGTTACTTTATTAGATTTAACTACAGAAATATCTTCAAACGCTAGAGAAAGAATTCACAAATCTAGACCACCATTACTTATTGATAAGTCTAAAGTAAACAATATTAAAGTTGGAAATATAAACGATAACTTTGATGTAGTTAAAGATGCTGATTGGATAGTAGAAGCTGTTGTTGAAAGAATTGATATTAAACATCAAATTTATGAAAAGATATTTAAAGCTAGAAAGGATGGAGCAATAGTTTCATCGAATACTTCTTCAATACCAATTAAAGTTTTATCTGAAAATCTCACTGATAAAGAAAAGAAGGACTTTTGTATAACTCACTTTTTCAATCCAGTGAGATATATGGGCTTATTAGAAATAGTTAAAAATGAAAATAATGATTTAGATAAAATTAATAGTTTAAAAGAATTTTGTGAAGTTGAATTAGGGAAAGGAGCAATTGTTTGTAATGATACCCCAGGGTTTTTAGGAAATAGAGTAGGCGTTTATGCAATGCAAATTGCTATGACAGAAGCTTTTAAAATGAAGCTGTCCGTTGAGGAAGCAGATGCAATTTTTGGAAGACCAATGGGAATACCAAAAACTGGAGTTTTCGGTTTATATGATTTGATTGGTATAGATTTAATGGCCGATGTTTTAAAAAGCTTTATTAAGGAACTTCCACAAACAGATAAATTTCATATTGTAGCTCAAGAAATTCCATTAGTTAAAAAACTTATTGATACCGGGTACACAGGAAGAAAAGGTAAGGGTGGTTTTTATAGAATAAATAAAGAAGGCGGATCAAAAGTTTTAGAAGCTTTGAATTTAGAAACTGGAGAATATTCACCAAGTAAAAAAATTGATGTTAAATCAGACAAGGTTGATCTTAACGCTTTAATAAATAGAGGCGACAAATATGGGGAGTATGCATGGTCTGTTTTATCAAAAATAATTAAATATGCTTCATCTCTCGTTCCAGAAATTACAAAAGATTTTAACGATATTGATGAAGCGATGAGGCTAGGATTTAATTGGGCTAAAGGCCCCTTTGAAATGTTAGAAGAAATAGGAGTTGAAAACTTCTTTAGCAAAATTGATGAATTTAAGGGAAATAAATTTTTAGAGGAATTGTCAAAAACCAAAGATGAAAAATTTTATGGAGAAAGACAAAAATACACAAATATTGAAACTGTTGGAAAAGTTAAAAGAAAAGCCCAAAGTGTTGATGGGAATAGTTCAGCACAAATTTATAGATTTAAAGATTACAATATAGTTGAGTTCACTACCAAAGCTAATGCATTGGATTACGATTCAATGGATGCTTTAAAAAAAGCTACCGACAAACCCTTAATAATCATTAATGAAAGTATGCAGTTTTCTGCAGGTGTAAATTTAACTTATACAATGGATTTTGCTGACAAAGGAGATTTTAAGTCTATTGAAAAGTTTATTAAGTATTTTCAAGATACATGTAAGCACTTAAAATACTCAAAATATCCAGTTATCTCTGCTCCATCAGGATTAACTTTAGGAGGTGGATTTGAAGTTTTAGTTCAAAGTAATTTTGTAGCTTCTCATACTAATATTGTGATTGGTTTAGTTGAAACTATTGTAGGTTTGATACCTGCTGGAGGCGGTTGTAAAGAAATGTTGGCAAGGTGGTCTGAAACTAAAGAAGCTAAAAAAGATCCAAATTATGCCCCTTTAAAAGTCTTTGATATTATTGGATATGGAAAAACAGCAACTTCTCCTGTTGAAGCAGTTCCTATGAAATACCTAAGACCTGAGGATAAAACTATAATGAATAGAAACAGTTTACTTGAGGTTTCAAAAAAGATTATAGAAGAAAATAAAGATTTCATTCCAACCGAGGAATTGAAATTTAACTTACCAGGAGAGAGTGTTAGAGGTGAAATGAATAAGATTTTAGAAAAACTTTACAATGATAAAGTTATACTAGATCACGGTTTAGAGGTTGCAAAAGAATTAGCATATGTGTTGAGTGGTGGAGACACAACTGTTGAAAAAACTCTAACAGAAGATGATTTATTTAAATTAGAGTTAGATGCTTTCATGAGACTTATAGAGACTAAGAAAACTCAAGAGAGAATAAAACACACTCTTGCTACTGGTAAGCCTTTAGTCAATTAACATTCTTAATGAATTAATAAAATCTGGTCTGAGAACATATACAGATTTATCTAAGTACTTAATTGTTCTTAATGTTTCTAATCCGTATAAAACTTTTCCTATTGGTGTGTATTCACCTTCATATAAAGGTTCATCTTGCAAAGTTATAAAAAATTGACTGTCCTCAGTATTATATTTTTGACTTCTTGCTAGCGCTACGCTTCCAGCATTATAATTAAAATCTTTATCTACCTCTGAATTTAAAGTCCCTAAACCAGATTTACCTGAACCAATTTTTCCATAATCAATATTATTTCGTTTTCCAAATTCAATATCCCCTGCTTGAACTAATTTATCTTTGATTACTCTATGGAAAGCAACATCATCATAAGCTTTAGATTTGATTAAAGTTTTAAATCTTTCTACAGAATTAGGTGAGAGATCAGGATAAAGCTCTATAATCACATTTCCACAATCTATATTAAGCACTGCTATATTTTCTGGGTTATCAAATATTAAATTTTTTGGATTGAAATCTTCAATAAATAAACATTTATTTTTTAAAAGAAAAAATGAAGTTATGGTGAAAGTTGCTAAAGTTAAGATAAATATAAAAATAACCTTTTCAGATCTAGATGGTTTGATCTTATTAATCATAATTTAAAATTTTTATCTAATTCTTGGAGTTTAGATTTTAAAAACTTAATTTTATTTTTTAATATTTGATCATCATTATTTGGAATTAATCCCATCATTATATGTGAGAACACTTCTGCCATATCCTCAGATGCTGTTGATTGAGAATATTCTGTAATAAATCCATTTGTTTTCGAATAAGTATCTAGTCCAAGTTTTTCAGTACATGTAGAACATTCTGCATAATTAAAGTCATTATTGTTGAATTTTGACCAATCACCGTAATTAAATAAGTTTTTATAACTATCATTAATTATATGGAAAACCTCATGATGAATAACTCTTTCAAAGTATTTTTGATTAAACTTAATATCGATAATCAAAGTTTTCATTACATTATCTGGAATTCCAGCTGTGTTTATTCCAGAAATAGATAAATCTTCACAAAGAACAATGTATTTTAAATTTATTTTTTTTAAAAATTCTTTTGAATACCTGTCTAGATTTTTCTTAATGAGTATATATTTTTCATCTAAGTCTTCTTTAGATGAATTAAAACAATTTATATTGTTATCCACACCAATAGTGAAAGGTTGCTTAGCATACAAATACCTTAATTTATTTTCATTTTTTATATTATAGATTTCAAGATTTGGTATTTTTATGAGCTCATAGATCGTGTTTGCTTGAGTAGAAAAACACAAAAGTATTAATATAAAAAAAGATTTAATTAACCTCATAATTTTGATAATTGAAGATATTCCAATTTAAAAGAATGTGGTAGGCTTAATTAATGAAAAAAGAGAAAAATAAAAATCCTATTCAACCAGTTAGTGGAACTAAAGTTCCAAGGTATGCTGGACCATCAACATTTGCAAGATTACCAGAGTTAAGAGATGTTGAAAGTTGTGATGTTGCAATTGTTGGAGTTCCTTTTGATGCTGGAACAAGCTACAGACCAGGTGCTAGATTTGGACCACAAAGTATTCGTCAGGCTTCAAGACATTTAAGAACCAATTATCATCCAAGTTATGATGTTGAACCATTTAAAATTCAACAAGTAGCCGATGCTGGAGATATTGCATGCAATCCATTTAGTATTGATGAGGCTATAAAACAAATAGAAGTTGGTGCTACAGATTTATTGAATAAAGTTGGTGGAATTATCAGTTTAGGTGGTGATCATACGATTGCAGTTCCATTATTAAGAGCAATAAACAAGAAAATGAATGGACCAGTATCTTTAGTTCATTTTGATGCTCATTTAGATACTTGGGATACTTACTTTGGAGCGCCTTATACTCATGGAACTCCGTTTAGAAGAGCAAGAGAAGAAGGTTTATTTTTAGATGATGCTTCAATGCATGTTGGAATAAGAGGGCCTCTTTATAGTAGGGATGACATTAAAAATGATGAAAGTTTTGGATTTAAAATTATTCACTGTGATGAATTTCAAACAGAAGGCACAGATAAAATTGCTGAAAAAATAAGAAAAAGAGTAGGTGATAATCCTCTTTATTTATCAATTGATATTGATGTTTTAGATCCAGCTTTTGCACCAGGAACTGGTACTCCTGAGATTGCAGGAATGACAACCAGAGAAATGGTAAATGTTCTAAGAGGTTTATCAGGATTAAATTTAGTTTCAGCTGATGTTGTAGAAGTTTCACCAGCTTACGATCATGCAGAAGTTACCTCTCTTGCCGCTGCAACAATAGTCTACGAATTAACAAATTTATTTGCAAAAACATAATGAAAGGATAGTTTTAAATCATGTTAGATAAAAAAGATTTTTATATCAATGGGCAGTGGGTAAAACCAAGTAGTTCTGAAGAAATTAAAGTAATAGATCCTGCAACAGAAGAAAACTGTGCAGTGATATCTTTAGGAAATCAAAAAGATGTGGATGCTGCAGTGGGTGCTGCAAAAAAAGCTTTTGAGACTTGGGCTTTTAGCTCAAAAGAGGAAAGAATTAGTTTATTGGAAAAACTATATGAACTTTATAAAAAAAGATGGGCTGATATTGCTGAAGCAATTACTATGGAGATGGGAGCACCAAAAGATTTTTCAACAAAACTACAAGCTGGAACAGGTGCCGCTCATATTAAATCTTTTATAAGATATTTAAAAAATTTTGAGTTTGAAAAACCATTAGGTGAACATGCTCCAAATCAAAGAATTCTTTATGAGCCAAAAGGTGTTTGTACTTTAATTACACCGTGGAATTGGCCAATGAATCAAGTATGTTTAAAAGTTGTACCTGCACTTGCATCTGGTTGTACAATGATTTTAAAACCATCAGAATTAGCACCATTATCATCAATGATACTTGCTGAACTCATAGATGAAGTTAAATTTCCAGCAGGAGTATTTAATTTAGTAAATGGAGATGGTGCCACAACAGGAAATGCATTAACTGCACACCCTGATGTAAACATGATCTCATTTACCGGATCAACTAGAGCAGGAGCTTTAATTTCCCAAAATGCAGCAAAAGATTTTAAAAGAGTAAGCTTAGAACTTGGTGGCAAAGGTGCAAATATTATTTTTAAAGATGCAGATCCAGAAGCAATTGAAAGAGGAGCTTTAAGATGTTTTAGAAATTCTGGTCAATCATGTAATGCTCCAACAAGAATGCTTGTTGAAAAATCAATGTATAATGAAGCTGTAGAAAGACTCAAGAAGTATGCTGAAAATTTTGAAGTAGGTGATCCTAAAAAAGAAGGTGAACATATAGGGCCTGTTATTTCAGAAACTCAATATAATAAAATTCAAACTCTTATTCAAAAAGGGATTGATGAAGGAGCAAAATTAGTTGCAGGTGGAGTTGGAAAACCTGATGGTTTAGAAAAAGGTTATTTTGTTAAACCAACAGTTTTTGCTGATGTAAATAATAATATGGAGGTAGCAAGAACTGAAATTTTTGGACCAGTTCTATCTGTTATGCCTTTTGAAAATGAAGAGGAAGCAATTAAAATTGCAAATGATACTCCTTATGGACTAACAAATTATATTCAAACACAAGATCCAGAAAAAGTTAAAAGAGTTGCAAGAAAACTTCGTTCAGGAATGGTTGATGTTAATGGTGCAGGAATTGCAGTTGATGCACCTTTTGGCGGTTATAAACATTCTGGTATTGGTCGAGAAGCTGGAGAACTTGGTTTGGAAGAATTTTTAGAAGTTAAAGCAGTAGGTGGTTGGAATTAATTAATAGATTTATTTTTTATTCCATCTAAAAAATTTAGACATTTCTTTAGTTCATTTAGTTCGATAAATTCATCTATTTTATGTGCTTGTTCAATTGAACCTGGTCCACAAACAACTGTGCTAATTCCAACTTCTTGAAAAAGACCAGCTTCTGTTCCAAATGATACAACTTCTCTTGAATTATCGCCTGTTATAGATGCTACGAACTCACATGCCTCAGACTCATCTAATTTTTCAAAACCTACAACTTCCCCAATAATTTCTTTCTTTATATATGAATTAGGGAAAACTTTTTTCATATCGGGCAAAAGTTTTTCACTTACAAATTTTTCTATCTCTTTAGTTACAAAATCTCCATCGGCTTTATTTACAGGTCTTGTTTCCCATTCAACTTTGCATTTATCAGCGATAACATTATGTGCTATTCCTCCTGATATACCTCCTATAGATAAAGTAGAGTGAGGTGGATCAAAGATACAGTCTTTAGGTGCTCTTTTAATTAATTCTTGTCTTAATTCTAAAAGTTTATTTATATATCTCGATGCATATTCAATTGCATTAACACCTATATGAGGTTTTGAACTGTGACCCGCAAGTCCACCAAAATGAACTGTGTATTCATTCATCCCTTTATGAGCATCAATAATTTTCATATTTGTTGGTTCACCAATAATACAAATTCCATTTTTGATATCTCTTTTCTTAAGTTCTTTAATTAATAAAGGAGCACCAATACATGCTGTTTCTTCATCAAATGTATAACAAAAATGTATATCGCGATCTAAATTACTCTCTTTAAAGACAGGAGCGAAAGCCAATGTGCAAGCAATAAATCCTTTCATATCACAAGATCCTCTTCCATATAATTTTTCATTTTTTATTGTTGCTGTAAATGGATCTGATGACCATCCTTTTGAAACAGGAACAACATCTGTATGTCCAGATAAAATTATAGGTTTTTTACCATTAGTTTTTTTTGCTTTTAAAGTGCCAAATAAATTTACCCTTTTTTCTTCATCATCAAAAACTTTGAAAGTTTCAATACCAAGATCATTAAGAATTTTTTCACAATAATTAATTAATTCACTATTATCTGTTCCAGAAACAGTTTGAAAACCTATTAGATCAGTTAAGATCTTGATTGATTTTTCATATAAATTGTTATCTATAGCCATAGTAAAAATTAATTATACATAATTATTATGAAACCTCAAATAACCTACGATGTTTATGAAAAATTAGATATTAGACTTGGGACAGTTTTGTCAGTAAAAAAAAATGAAAAGGCTAGAAAACCTTCATTAGTAGTAGAAGTCGATTTTGGAAAAGAAATTGGAGTAAGAACATCTTCAGCACAAATAACACATTATTATAATTCTGAAAATTTAGTTGGAAAACAAGTAATTGGAGTATGTAATTTTCCAGAAAAGAATATTGCTGGAATTAAATCTCAATTTTTACTTTTAGGTTCAATTGATGATGAAGGCAAAGTAACTCTTTTACATCCATCACAAAAAGCAGAGAATGGTTTACCTATAGCTTAAAATGCATCCAGAAATTTTATCTATAAGCTTATTTTGGTTTGTAGCAGCATACACTCCAGGCCCGAATAATGTTGTTGCATCTTATTCAGGGTTTAACTTCGGTGTAACAAAAACAATTCCTCATATTTTAGGTGTAACTCTGGGATTTACATCATTAGTTTTATTTTTGACTATTGGTTTGATTAATATTTTTAAATTATTTCCAATTATTCAAGAGATAATTAAATACCTTGGAACGTTATTTTTAATTTATTTAGCTTATAAAATTGCCTCTTCTACAGCATCAGATGAAATTAAAAAAGATAATCCAGTAAAATTTATAGAAACATTTTTATTTCAATACTTAAATCCAAAAGGAGTGATGGTCGGTATAATTGTTGTATCAACCTATGTAGAGTTAGGAGAAAATTATTTAAATTATGCGACTCAAGTTGTATTACTTGCCTTTTTATTCTCCTCTACCAGTATTACTTTATGGACATTTATTGGTAAATTTTTAAGGAAATTCGCGACAAATGAGAAATTTATAAAATACTTTAATTATGTTATGTCAGGGCTTCTTTTACTAAGCATAATAACTTTTTATATATAAAACTATGAAACCAGGAACAAAAAACTCTTACAACTCACTCTCAGAAATTCAGATTAATAATCAAAATTATAAGTACTTTTCATTAAAGAAAGCAGAAGAAAATGGTCTTGAAGGAATATCAAAATTACCAAAATCAATTAAGGTTCTTCTAGAAAATTTACTAAGATATGAAGACGATTTATCTGTTACAAAAAATCAAATTGAAGCAATTAAAAATTGGTTAAAAGATAAAAAATCTAAAACTGAAATTGCGTATCGACCTGCAAGAGTTCTTTTACAAGATTATACAGGCATTCCAGCTGTAGCAGATTTAGCTGCTATGAGAGAAGCGGTGAAAGAAAAAGACAAAGATCCTAGCACAATCAATCCTCTTTCGGCAGTGGATTTAGTTATTGATCATTCTGTTCAAGTTGATCAATCTGCAAAATCAGATTCTTTTGAAAAAAATGTTGATATTGAATTTCAAAGAAATGGTGAAAGATATTCTTTTTTAAAGTGGGGACAAAGTGCATTTGATAACTTTAGGATTGTTCCACCAGGTACCGGAATTTGTCACCAAGTAAATTTAGAGTATTTATCAAAAGTTGTTTGGTCAGAAGAATACAAAGGAGACAAATATATTTTTCCAGACACCCTTGTTGGAACGGATAGTCATACAACAATGGTGAATGGATTATCAGTTTTAGGATGGGGAGTAGGAGGAATTGAAGCAGAAGCAGGTATGTTGGGGCAACCTATTTCAATGTTAATTCCCGAAGTTGTTGGATTTGAAGTAACTAATAAAATGCCTGAAGGCACAACTGCTACCGATTTAGTTTTAACAGTTGTAAAAATGTTACGAGACAAAGGTGTTGTTGGTAAATTTGTTGAGTTTTATGGATCAGGTTTAAAAAATTTAACTTTAGCAGATAGAGCAACTATTGCTAACATGGCACCAGAATATGGTGCTACTTGTGGCTTTTTCCCAATTGATGAAGAAACTTTAAAATATTTAGAATTTTCTGGAAGAAATAAAGAAACTGTAAAAATTGTTGAAGACTATGCTAAGGAACAAGGACTGTGGGCAAGTGATCAAATAGAATTTACTGACAAAGTTTCACTGGACATGTCAACAATTGTTCCAACAATTTCAGGACCAAAACGTCCTCAAGATAAAGTTTTATTAACAGAAGCATCATCAAGTTTCAAAAAAGTATTTGAGGAAGCAACAAATAATAATACACAAAAAACTTCCAAAGTAGATAATACAGATTATGAAATAAAAGATGGTTCAATATTAATTGCTGCAATTACTTCATGCACTAATACATCTAATCCAAGTGTTTTAATTGGAGCTGGTTTACTCGCAAAAAAAGCTGTTGAAAAAGGTTTAAATGTAAAACCTTGGGTAAAAACTTCATTAGCACCAGGTTCACAAGTTGTAACTGATTATTTGGAAAAGGCAGGTTTAAATACTTTTCTTGACCAATTAGGATTTAATTTAGTAGGTTATGGATGTACAACTTGTATTGGCAACTCTGGTCCGTTGGCGGATAATATTGTAAGTGCTATTCAAAAAGAAAATTTATATGCAGTTTCAGTATTATCTGGAAATAGAAATTTTGAGGGAAGAATATCTCCTCACATTAAAGCGAATTATTTGGCCTCACCACCTTTGGTTGTTGCATATGCTTTAGCAGGACATATGGAATTTGATCTTTATAAAGATTCTTTTGGTAAAGACAAAGATGGTAATGATGTTTATTTAAAAGATATCTGGCCATCTAATAAAGAAATAGAAGATACATTGAAATCTTCTCTTAATGCAGAAATGTTTGTTAAAAGATATTCAAATGTTTCTGAAGGTCCAAAACAATGGCAAGAAATCAATACAGAGAAAAGTGATATTTATAATTGGGATGATGGTTCAACTTATGTCAAAAAACCACCATTCTTTGAAAATCTATCTGATAAGCCTGAGGGATTTAAAGCTATTAAAGATGCAAGACCATTATTGATTTTAGGTGACATGGTTACTACAGATCATATTTCTCCAGCTGGAAATATTCAAAAAGATAGTCCTACTGGGGAATATTTTATGAAACATCAGATACAGCAAAAAGATTTTAATTCATATGGTTCAAGAAGAGGAAATCACGAGGTAATGATGAGAGGAACTTTTGCAAACATTAGAATTAGAAATGAAATGGCACCTGGAACAGAAGGTGGATTTACAAAACTCTATCCTGAGGAAAAGGTAATGCCAATATATGATGCTGTTGTTGAGTATAAAAAAAGAGATACTGATCTTGTTGTCATAGGAGGCAAAGAGTATGGAACTGGATCCTCAAGAGATTGGGCAGCAAAGGGTACTAAATTGTTAGGTATAAAAGCTGTGATAGCAGAAAGTTTTGAAAGAATACATAGATCAAATTTAATTGGTATGGGTGTTCTTCCACTTCAGTTTTTAGAGGGATTTGATCGAAAAAAATTAAATCTAATTGGTTCTGAACTAATAAGCGTCGTTGAGCTTGAAAAAGGAATTAACCCATCAGATAAGATTAAAGTTGAAATTAAATATGCTTCAGGTGAAAGCAAGATTATAGATACCCTATGCAGAATAGACACCAAGAATGAATTAGAATATTATAAGAATGGTGGAATTTTGCAGTATGTTTTAAGAAATATGATTTAAATATGGATGAAGAAACAGCATTAATTGATGCAAACACAAGAAATGAAAAAATAAAAAATTTTCTTGTAAATAATAAATCAAGGATATTGACCATAATTATTTCAATTGTGGTTTTACTATTGCTTTTTTTTGGTTATGGAGAGTACAAAAAAAGAGATAGGATTAGTGTTTCAGATGAATTTAATTCTTTAACTATTGGTTATAATAAAGAAAATAACAGTAAGATTTTAACTGGTTTAATAAATGTAATAAAAGAGAAAAATCCAACATACTCTCCTTTAGCATTATACTTTATAATTGATAATGGTTTAATCGAGGATAAAGGTCAAATTAATCAATACTTTGATATTTTAATTAACCACACTCCTTTAGATGATGAAATAGAAAATCTTGTCATTTATAAAAAAGCTTTATTTAATGCAGACAATATTGAAGAAGCCGAACTATTGGAAATATTAAAACCCATTAATAATTCCAATAGTGTTTGGAAGTCTCATTCCTTATATCTTTTAGGTGAATATTTTTATTCCAAGGGTGAGAAACAAAAAGCTAAAGAATTTTTTGATCAAATATCAAACTTAGAAAACGCAAATCCCGATATAAGAATTCAAACTGAAAAAAGATTGAGAAGAGATCTGAGTGATTAAAATTTTTAAAATTTTAATAATATATTTATTTTTATCCAACTGTTCTTTTAATGACTCAACTGGTTTTTGGTCAAAAGATGAAGAAATAAAGAAAAGAAGTTTATTATTTAAACCTGTGTTTGAAAAAGTTAACAATGACCCTAAAGAATTCAACACTAATTTAAATTTAGAATTATCACTATCTGAAAAAGATTTTAAAAAATATAATTATTTAGATAATAATGATAATTTTATTAACTTTAACATAAATTTTGATAAACAATCGGAATATAGGTTCTCAAAAATTGAAAACTATCATTTAACTGATACAGAGTTAGTTTTTGATAAAAACAATATATTTTTTTTTGATGACAAAGGTTCTATCCTAAAATTTGAAGAAAATTCTAATTTGATTTGGAAAAAAAATATTTATTCAAAAAATGAAAAGAAACTTAATCCTCTAATAAATTTATATAAATATAAAAATTCATTAATTGTATCTGATAACTTATCTAAATATTATTCTTTAAATGTTAATACAGGTGAAGTAAATTGGTTAAAAGTAAATAAGTCTCCGTTTAATTCTCAAATAAAAATTTTCAATGATCTCATATTTATAGTTGATGCTGATAACATATTAAGATGTTTTTCAATAAAAAGCGGAGATGAATTATGGAGTTACAAGACAGAAAAACCTTTTGTCAATTCATTTAAAAATTTATCAATTGTTATTAAAGATCAATCAGTAATTTTTGTCAATTCTATAGGTGAAATTAATTCATTAAATTTAGAAGATGGAAAACTCAAATGGCAAAAAAATACTTTTCGATCTAATATTATTGAGGAAATAATGGATTTAAAAATTTCTGAATTAATAATTGATAATGAATCATTATATGTATCAAATAATAAAGATAAGTTTTATGCTTTAAATGTAGAAACTGGAAAAACTAAATGGGAACAATCTATAAATTCTTATTTAAAACCTTTATTAATTAAAAATTTTTTATTTACAATTTCAGATCAAGGTTATCTGTATGTTTTAGATAAAGACAATGGAAATATAGTTAGAATTACCAAACTATACGATAATTCTAATGTAAAAAAAAAGAAAAGATTAAAGCCAATAGGTTTTATATCTAATGGTAAAGAAATTTATTTAAGTACAAATCAAGGCAAGCTATTAATAATAAATTTGGAAAACGGAAAAGTGATAGAAATATTAAATATTACAAGAAACAGAATCTCAAGGCCAATAGTTAGAAATGGAAACTTTTATTTAATTAAAGATAATTCCATTATTAGATTGAACTAAAATGTTTTTAAAAATTTTAGAAAAACTGGGTAAAAAAAGAATTGTTTTAGACAGAGGACCATCTCATCCCAGATATGATTTGGCTAAACCATGGATGAATAGGTATTATTTATTGTTTAGAAATAGACCAAAATGGTTTCCTTTTAATGTTCTAATTCATGAAATGTTAGATGATGATCATGGAGATGGAGTTCATAATCATATGTGCCCATATATCACAATCATTTTACGAGGTGGATATTGGGAAACAACAAAAGACGGAAAATTTTGGAGAAAGCCTGGCTATATAGGTTTTCGTTCGGCTAATGCTTATCATAGAGTTGATTTGGAAAAAGGAACTAACCCACTAACAATATTCATTCCTGGTCCATTTGGTTTAAGAAAAGGGCCTAGGGCTAAATATAATTTTAAATTCAATAATGAATAATTTGAATAATCTTTTTTTAGATTATTGTAAAACTGAAAGTTTTGAAGTCAATCAAGCTCAACTTGAGGTAATAAATCAATTAAGTCAGTTTAAAGATAATTATATTAATACTTCTTTGTTGAAATTTTTTTCAAAACAAAAAGAAAAAAAATTAGGAATTTATTTACACGGTGATGTGGGTGTAGGAAAAACTATGCTCCTTAACTTTTTTTTTGATAATTTGGATAAAAAAAAACAAAGACTACATTTTAATGAATTTATGATTAAATTTCATGATTTCAAATTTGTTAACTCAAAAAAAAATGATGTTATTGAACTTTTTGTTAAAGAGATTAAGAAAAAAATAGATTTAATTTATTTTGATGAATTTCAAGTGACTAATATTGCTGATGCAATGATCTTAGGAAGATTGTTTAAAGAAATATTTAATCAAAATATAATTGTTTTTTTTTCTTCAAATATTAAAATTGAAAATTTATACAAAGATGGTTTGCAAAGAGATCAATTTATTCCATTTTTAAAAATAATAAAAGAATGTTGCATTGAAATTAATTTGTCAATTGATAATGATTACAGATTAGTTAAAGGAAAATCTGAGAGGTTTTTATCTCCGCTTAATTCTACAAATAATTTTATATCAAATAAATTTTTTAGAGAAATTTCAAAAAATAAAAAGGTTCAAGAAAGAAATTTAGATATCAAAGGAAGAAATTTTACTATTAAAAATTTTTATGAAGGAATTATAAAATTAGATTTTAAAGATTTATGTGACAAAAATATTGGAGCTGAAGATTATATCGAGATTGCCAAAAATTGTTCTTTTCTATTTTTAGAAAATTTACCAAATTTTAATGAAAATAATTCTAACCAACAACAAAGGTTTATTACTTTAATTGACATACTTTATGAAAAAAAAATTCCTTTATTAATTACATCAGAAAAAAAATTAAATGAAATAAATTCTTCATCAAGTTTAAAAGATCCTTTCAAGAGAACAATTAGTAGATTATATGAACTAACATCAATTGATTATCAAATATGAAACAAAGCTTTTTTGAATTAAATATCAGTACAAATGGACAAAACTTATATGAATTTACTCACGAAACATTAGAGTGGATAAAAAAAAATAAATTTTCTAATGGAGTATTAAATTTAAGTATTTTGCATACAAGTGCATCTCTTATTATTCAAGAAAATGCTGATCCAGATGTAAAAACAGATCTTTTAAATTATTTTGATAAATTAGTGCCGATGAATGAAGATTATATTCATTCAACTGAAGGAAAAGATGACATGCCTGCTCATATAAAATCTGCTGTTACAAATAATCAAATATCTTTAAGTATTAAAGATAGAAAATTATTGTTAGGAACTTGGCAAGGTATATTCTTATTTGAACATCGAATACATCCTCAAAATAGGAAAATTATTCATCATTTTTTAGGAGATTAATTTTTTTTCAAAGTTTGAAAAGCCTTTAAAGCTGCAGCTCTTGCTTCTTCATGTATCACTATTGGTTTTGGATAGTTTTTTCCAATAATAGTGTTTAAAGCTGTTTGATATTTAATATCCATTTCCCAAGGTTTATGAATAAATTTTTCTGGCACTTTGCTAAGTTCTGGTACCCATTTTTTTACATAAAGACCTGCTTTATCAAATTTTTCTCCCTGCAAAATTGGATTAAATATTCTAAAGTAGGGTGCTGCATCTGCCCCACAACCTGCTACCCATTGCCATTGAGCAACATTATTGGCTTCATTAAAATCTAAAAGACAATTTCTGAAATGTTTTTCACCTTCTTTCCAGTCAATTCTTAAATGTTTTACTAAAAAAGATCCAACAATCATTCTTACTCTGTTGTGCATCCATCCAGTTTCATACAATTCTCTCATACCAGCATCAACTATAGGGTAGCCAGTCATTCCTTGTTTCCAAGCTTTTAAAAATTTTTCATTCCTAACCCAAGGAAATCTATCAAATTCTTTTCTTAAATTTCCTTTAAGCATCTCAGGAAAATAATTTATTAAACTATGAGAGAACTCACGCCAGCCAAGCTCATTCGTATATTTTTTAATATTAATATTTTTAGGTTTAACTTCTGCACATTTTTTATAAATATTCTCAACATGAATTTGACCATGTTTTATATATGGTGAGAGTTTTGAAGTTCCACTTACACTTGGTATATCTCTATCTGTACCATAACTATTAATTTTATTTTTTATTAAATCATTTAATAAATTTTGCGACTCACTTTCAGAAATTTTCCAATATTTATCAAATTTTTTGTACCAATTCTTTTTGGGCAATAAATCTTTGGAATTAATGTTATTATTAAAGTAGCTAAATTTTTTTTTCACTTTTTGTATTTTTGAATTTTTTGATGGTACTGAATTTAGATAAATTTCTTCCGCAACTCTCCAGAATGGTGTAAAAACTTTAAATGGTGTTTGGTCTTTTTTAGTAACATCTTGAAATTCATTTAGAATATTACCTTTGAAATATTTAAAATTAATTTCATTTTTTAATAAAATATTATCTCTTATTTTTTTACCAAGATTAATAATTTCCGGTTCATAAATTTTATTCCAATATAGGGTTATGTTATCTTTTTTCTTTATCTTAGATAGTACTTCGATCTCATCTCCTTTTTGAATTTCTAAATTGATATTAAAATTAGATAATTCTTTTGAATAACTTTCTAAAGATTTTGAAATCCACCACAATTGCGCTTCACGCTTATTGATAAAATTTTTTGGATTGAAAATATATAGCGCAACCACTTCATTATGGTTCTGACTAGCATGAGAAAGTGCTGGATTTAAATTTATCCTAAAATCTTCTCTAATCCATACAATTGCTTTACTAGACATCTTTAATTTTTTCTAATCCACTATTTAAAAGTTGATCATACATTTTTTGGTCAGTTAAACCTTCACATCCGATGAGAAGAATTTTTGAATTTTCATTAATTCCAACTTCATTTATTTTTTCCTTTTCTTTCATAAGACTGATCAAAGAAATTATACCAGGCACACCACATTCACCTGCAATAATTTTGTTTTCTGAAAATACTTTATTAGATAACAAGGCTACTGTTGAAGAAATTCCTTCATCTGAAATAGATAAACAATGATTAGCTGAATTTTTTAATATATCCCATGCAACTGTTGAGACATCTCCGCAGGACATGCCTCCCATTATAGACTCTTTCTTTATATCTATAGATGTTGGTTTTGAATTTTTGATACTTTCTAGAACACACTTAGCATCTTCGGGCTCAACAATAATAAATCTTGGAATTTCTTTTGAAAATTTAGCAAATCCTGCTATGGCAGCTGCAGCCATACCACCCACACCAGCTTGTAAAAACACATGGCTTATTTTTTGATCTTTTAAATCATCTATAATTTCCTTTATCATTATTGAGTAACCGGCCATAATATATTTTGGAACTTCCATATAATTTTCCCAAGAAACATCCTGTACAATTTCCCAATTATTTTCCTTAGATTTTTTTAGACATTCTTTTAAAGAAGCATCATAGTTTCCTTTAACTCTAATTACTTCAGCACCTAGAGATCTCATTGCTGATGCTCTTTCTTCACTTACAAATTCACTTATAAAAATTTTACATTTTACCCCCAACCTTTGTGCACCCCATGCAACTGATCTTCCATGGTTACCTGCGGTTGCTGTTGCAACTGTATTTGTCTTGGTTTCTTTGATTATTTTATCAACTGCGAAGGCTCCACCTAATGCTTTAAAAGACTTTAAATGAAATCTAAATCCCTCGTCTTTGTAATAAATCTTATCTATATTTAAATAATCACTTAATTTGTTTAGCTCTACGAGAGGAGTAGGTTTATAAGTATCCCATGAACTTATAGTTTTGACTGCTTCGTCTATATATTCATTTGGGAGATATTCTAAAATCTGATCTTTATTAAAATTATAGTTTTTGTTTTTTACAAAACTAGAAATAGAAAAAGCTTTACTCTCTAATACTGAATTCATTTATTAACAGTCGAGTGTATTTCTTCTTTCCCATTCAGTAACTGGTTTTGTTTTATCAAAGCTTTCATTATTGTTAAATTCTTCTAATTCTGCTGATCTAAGCTTTAAATAACTATTGATTACATCGTTTCCAAAAGCTTCATTGATCATTTTATTACTTTTTAATCTATCAAGAGACTCACTTAAATCATTTGGTAATTTTGGCAGGTCCGGATATTTTGCATGATCTTCATACATGTTGCAATGTAATGGTTCACCCGGATCAATTTTGTTATTAAGACCGTCTAAACCAGCCGCAATCACACCAGCTTGTAATAAGTAAGGATTTGCTGATCCATCCATCAATCTAAGTTCAAATCTTCCTTGATCAGGTATTCTAACCATGTGGGTTCTGTTATTACCAGTATAAGAGATACTGCTGGGAGACCAAGTAGCTCCTGATTTTGTTGGTGGTGCATTTATTCTTCTATAACTGTTAATTGTTGGATTAAAAAATGCAGATAGAGAGTCGGCATTTTTAATCAACCCACCTAAAAAGTTATAAGCTGTTTTGCTTAATCCTAATTTATCTGATTTATCTAAAAACTTATTCTTCTTACCATCCCAACATGAAACATGTGCATGACAACCATTACCAGTAAGGTTTGAAAAAGGTTTTGGCATAAAAGTTGCTCTTAGACCATGTTTTTCTGCTAAACTTTTAACCATAAATTTAAAAAATACATGACGATCAGCTGTTATTAAACAATCTGAATAATCCCAATTCATTTCAAATTGACCGTTCGCATCTTCATGATCATTTTGGTATGGATTCCATCCAAGTTCTATCATACTGTCACAAATTTCTTTTATTAATTCATATCTTCTCATCAAAGCTGATTGATCATAACAAGGTTTTGATTGTATATCTCTTGTATCTGCAATTGATGAACCATCTTCACTTATCAAAAAATATTCACATTCAACACCAGACTTCATATTAAGTTTTTTCTTTGATAGTTTTTTAATTTGTTCTTTTAAAATTACTCTCGGAGATGCTTTAACTGGCTTTCCATCCATATATAAATCTGAAGCTAACCATCCAATTTCTTTATTCCATGGCAATTGTATCAAACTATCAGGATCTGGAATTGCAAACATATCGCTGTCCGCTGGTGTCATATCCAACCAGGTTGCAAAACCAGCAAATCCAGCACCATTCTCTTGCATTTCGTCTATTGCACGGGCAGGCACTAATTTTGAACGTAAAACTCCAAAGAAGTCCACAAAACTGATTAAAAAATATTTTATTTTTTGTTGTTTAGCAATTTTTGATAAATTTTTTGACATAATCAAAAGGTTATAAACTTAAGATAAATGAATCAACCTTTTTCTTTTAAACCAGGTATCCAATCTGTACCAGCCAAAGGCACTCTTGCCATAGCAGCTGCTTCAACTGTTAGTGCAACTAAATCTTCTGGCTCTAGATTTCTTACATCAGATTTTCCGTTAGCTCTAGCAAGTGTTTGTAATTCTAATGTAAGAGTGCTCAGATAGTTTCTTAATCTTCTGCCTCCTTCAACTGGATCTAGTCTCTCTTCTAATTTTGGATCTTGCGTAGCAACACCTACTGGACATCTTCCAGTATGACAGTGATGACAAAAGCCAGGTTCTGTACCTAATTTTTCATAGTCCTCTCTATATAAATCAGCATTACAGTTGAGCGCCATCATAGCTGCTGAACCAATAGATACTGCATCTGCACCCATAGCTAATGCTTTAGCAACATCCGCTCCAGTTCTTATTCCCCCTGATACAATCAATTGAACTTTTCTGTGCATATTCAGCTCTTTTAAAGCATCTACAGCTTCTCTTAGAGCACCTAATGTTGGAATTCCAACATGTTCAATAAAAACATCTTGCGTGGCAGCTGTACCACCTTGCATACCGTCTAAAACAACAACATCTGCACCAGCTTTTACTGCGAGCGTAGTATCATAATAAGATCTTGCAGCACCTACTTTAATATAGATGGGTTTTTCCCAGTTTGTTATTTCTCTTAATTCTTGTATCTTAATTTCTAAATCGTCAGGTCCAGTCCAATCTGGATGTCTGCAAGCACTCCTTTGATCAATTCCTTGAGGAAGAGTTCGCATTCCAGCAACACGTTCATTAATTTTTTGTCCTAAAAGCATACCACCACCACCTGGTTTAGCACCTTGACCCACAACTACTTCTATAGCATCTGCTTTTCTTAAATCATCAGGGTTCATTCCATATCTTGAGGGAAGTAATTGATAAACTAAGTATTTTGAAGATCCTCTTTCTTCTTTAGTCATACCCCCATCACCAGTAGTTGTAGATGTTCCCATAGCAGAAGCGCCTTTACCCAAAGCATCTTTCGCATTTGCTCCTAGTGCACCAAAACTCATACCAGCTATTGTAATTGGAATATCTAGATGAAGAGGTTTTTTTGCAAATCTATCTCCTAAGATCACTGAAGTATTGCATGTTTCTCTATAACCTTCTAATGGATATCTCGACATAGAAGCACCTAAAAAAACTAGATCATCAAAATCAGGAACTTTTCTTTTAGCTCCTAATCCTCTTATTTGATAAATTCCTTCATTTGCTGCTCTTTGAATTTCTTGAATCGTTGATGTTGGAAATGTTTTGAATTCTTTTAAATTTTTTTTCATTAATATGATCCTACGTTATCTATTTTAAAGTTATATAAATTTCTAGCGGATCCATATCTTTTGAAATTTTTTGGATCTTCTTTGATATTATTTTCTTTAAATATATTTTTTAAAATTTGAATATTTTTTTCATCCATTTCTTTTTCAATACAATCAGCACCTAAGCTTTTAACTTTTCCTTTGACAAATATCTTAGCTTCATAAATAGAGTCTCCCAGATCAGCATCAGCATCACCAAAAACAATTAAATTTCCTTTTTGAGCCATAAAAGCTGACATGTGTCCAACTGAACCTTTAACAATAATATCAATTCCTTTCATTGATATTCCACATCTAGAACTAGCGTCACCTTCAATAATTAGAGTTCCACCATGACCCGTTGCTCCAGCTGCTTGTGAAGCATTACCTTTAATAGTCACTTTTCCCGACATCATATTTTCTGCTACACCTGTACCAACATTTCCATCAATTTTAATATGAGCATTTTGGTTCATGCCAGCACAGTAGTAACCTGTGTGTCCTTTGATGTTCACTTCAATCTCATCTTTTAAACCAGCGCAAATTGCATGTTGTCCTTGTGGGTTTAAAATTTCAAATTTTCTTTGGTTGTTTTTTCTATCTACGTCTTGGAGAAATGAATTTACTTCTCTTAATTTTTTCTTTTTTAAATCTAAATTCATAAATTACCAATGATAAACTACTCCAGGTTTTGGTTCAAAAATTTTAGCATCATTTACATTAGGTAGATGCGCCATAGCTTGAAACTCAGAGGCTACAGCAACATAATCTTTTGTTTCCGCAACCACTGCTGGCTTACAAGCTATTTCATCTCTTAACAAAGCAAAACCATCTTTAGTGCCTGCTATAAAAGTATAGAAACCATCTAAATCACTTAAACTATTTTTCAATGTCTTTTCTAAATCTTTGCCTCTTGAAATTTGATTAGATATATAGCCTGCCGCAACTTCTGTATCATTATCAGAATTAAATTTTTGACCATCTTTAATTAAAACTCTTCTAACATTATTATGATTTGAAAGTGAGCCATTGTGAACTAAACACTCATCTTCAGCTGTAGAGTAGGGGTGAGATCCTTGAGTCGTTATAGCACTTTCAGTTGCCATACGTGTGTGACCAATTCCATGAGTTCCAGAAAAAGATGAAAGTTTGAATTTTTTTACTACATCTTTTGGGTTACCAGTTTGTTTGAAAATATTTATGCTTTTACCATATCCAACAATTGAAACTTCATTTAAACTATTATTTAATATTCCCAAAACTTTCTTTGGTTTTTCTTTTGTTTCCAAAACAATATGATCAGAAAATATATTTATCTTAGGTTTTTTTATAAATTTTGAAATTTTTTTTTTAAACTGATCTTGAGTTAAATTATTTAAACAAATTGAATACTTGTAAAAACCTTTTTTTTCTTTTGAGTAAATTGCAAAGCCAGCACTATCAGGTCCTCTAGTTGCCATTCCATCTAACATTCCAGATAAAAATTTACCTAGTTGTTTTTCATATTTTTTGGTTTTTAGATATATCCCAACTATTCCACACATAAATTATTTTATTAAAGATAAAAGAGCGTCCTTATAATAGATTAAATTCACTATTACAATGATGATTACAGCGGCTATAGCTCCATATTTAGCTTTTGGAAATGCCACACCTCTCATTTTAGATGGAGGTAAATTTTTTTCTTCTTCATTCATAAATATTTTAAATAAAAAAAGGGCACAGTTAAAAATTTAACTGCGCCCTTAATTTTATTATTTAATTACCAATTGGCAATATTGTTTTTATAGTCGTTAGCGCTACGTCTTTTTCTTGCTAGTTTCTCAAGCTTTTCGCTCTCTGATCTAGCAGTCAAAACATGCCAACCTATCCACAAAACTATACCAATAATAACAAGCAAACCTTCGCTAGAACCAGCACCCGGATAAACTGCTCCGACAACTTCCTCTGCTGGTTTGTTAAGGTGATCTATCCAGTTTGTTACTGTAGCCATATTTCTCCTTTACCTTGTTGCTGAGGAAACTGCTTTTTCTGCATCTTTGTCAGCTTCCATTATTTCATAGTCAAGTCCTGCTAACTCTACTTCACGTGGGATTCTTAGTTTACCCATACCGTTTAGTACTTTAGCAATGACATAACCTGGTATTAGTCCTAGAACAACAAACATTATTATTGCTCCTAAGAACTGACCTAGTGGATTAATTGTTGCGTATGTTGTTCCATCCCACATAGCTCCTACACTGTAACCAGACGAAGGATAACCATTTAAAACAAAACCACATATTACAAGACCAATAAATCCAGCATAACCGTGTACAGCTACTGCTCCAACTGCATCATCAATTTTGAACTTACGTTCAACCCAATAATGAAGTTTGTAAGATATAACTACACCAATCATACCAATAATCATTGATTGAATTGGATGGTATAGATCATTTCCTGCTGAAGCACATATAATACCAGCTAATCCACTTGAGTATGTCCAGAACGGATCCCCTTTAGCGATCCAATATCCAGCTAATAATCCTCCTGATAGTGACATCAAGAAGTTAAAAGTAATACCACTAAGTGTAGTTGGTGTTACATAAATGTTTGTAGCAGTCCAGAACGATACACCTTCCATTCCATATTCTGGTCCAAGATCAAATATTGGAATATTACACGCCGCATAGAATCCCCAGAAACCAGTATAAATCATAAATAATCCAACTGTTACTAGCCAAGGATTTCTAGGCCCAATATTTCTTGGTTCACCACTAGATGAAAATTTACCTATTCTAGGTCCAAGAACCATAAGTACTCCTAAAGCAAATCCACCCGCAATTGCGTGAATTACTCCAGATGCATATGCATCATGATAACCTAAAATTTTGAGCATCCATCCATCAAAATGCCATCCCCATGCTGCATCGATTGTCCAGAACACTGAACCAATTGCTATTGCTAAAATACCAAAAGCAAATGTAGTTATTCTTTCAATCACTGCACCAGAAACAATTGATGCTGCAGTCCATGAAAATAATAAAAACGCAGCCCAGAATACTCCACTTATATGGTCATTTAAGTTAATAGCCATTAATTCTGAAGTTGCTGTGTACCACGTTGCACTAAAAGCACTTTCATCCGTTATCAATGCAGTACTTTCATTCATTATTGATGGAGCAATTCCTGGTCCTGTTGGAAATGCCCAATAGATCCACCAACCAAAGAAAAACCAAGTTACTGTTACCAAAGGTATCAGCATTGTATTTTTCATTAATGTGTGTTGATGGTGTTTATAACGAGAAGCTCCAACTTCATACATACAGAACCCAACGTGAATTAAGAACATTAGGACTACTGTTACCCAGTAGTAAAACTCTGTAAATATGGTCGTAAGAGCACTTAACTGATCAGTCATTTTCTCTCCCCCATGTTAATTTCTTAAACTTTATTAAAATTAAAAGAGAGATACAATATTATAAAGACCAGCTATTATGCCGCTAGTCTTTATAAATAATCAACTAATAAGTGAATTTAAAACTTTAAATAAGCTTTTTTCAAATCAACAAGAGGGTGTTTTTTTGACATTTGAAACTTAACTAATAGCTCTCTTGCTATCATATCTCTATCTTGTTGATTGTTAGGTAGTTTAATAGACTTAGGTATTGTCACCCAACCATTCGCATTTCTACAAAATACAGCTGGTCTTCCTTCTTCATAACCCATGTGAACATCCTCTAACCAATTTAAATCATCCCAACCCATTGCTTCTACGTATTTCTTAAGAAATGGAGTTAGTTTTTTGTAATCAGGTAAAAGATTAACATCATATCTGTAACCGATATGTTGACCTATCATCTTTTCTCTAGCTGTCTCTTTAGATTTTCCAATTACAGCTTTACTTACCTTTTTCGATTTAGCTTTTTTAACTTTTTTCTTAGGCATAATAATCCTTATATTTTATGGAAGTTGTCAACACCAACTGTGTAGTTAGTTCCAGCTAGTGGAACTTTAGCTAATGCTGAAGCTTCAGATGTTAATGCCGCTAAATCTTCTGGCTCTAAAGAGTGGATATTTGTTTTACCACAAGCTCTAGCTAATAATTGAGCCTCTAAAGTCATTGTGTGTAAATAGTTATACACTCTTAAAGCAGCATCATCTGGGTTTAATCTTGATCTTAATTTAGGATCTTGAGTAGCAACTCCAACTGGACATCTTCCAGTGTGGCAGTGGTAACATTCACCTGCTTTAACTCCCATTTCTTTCTCAAAATTAGACTCTGGGATTTCCTTATTGCAGTTAAGAGCTATCATTGCTCCAGTTCCAATTGCTACTGCATCTGCACCTAATGCAAGACACTTAGCGAGATCAGCACCATCTCTAACACCACCAGCGTAAATTAATGATACTTTTCCATTTTTACCTACATCATCAATTGCTCTTCTTGCCTCTCTGATTGCTGCTATTCCTGGAATACCAGTATTAGCTGCTGCAATGTGTGGACCTGCACCAGTTGAACCTTCCATACCATCAATATAGATAGAGTCAGGATCACACTTAGCTGCCATACGAACATCATCATATACTTTTGCTGCACCAAGTTTTAATTGAATTGGTACTTTATTCTTAGTCAATTCTCTTAATTCCTGAACCTTTAAAGCTAAGTCATCTGGACCTAGCCAGTCAGGGTGTCTTGCTGGTGATCTTTGATCAATACCAGCAGGTAAAGATCTCATCTCAGCTACTTGATCAGTAACTTTTTGACCCATTAGGTGACCACCCATTCCAACTTTTTGACCTTGACCAATAAACACTTCAATACCATCAGCTAACTGTGCGTGATGCGGGTTAAAACCATATCTTGATTGGATACATTGGTAGTACCATTTCTCAGAATATCTTCTTTCATCAGGTATCATTCCACCTTCTCCTGAACATGTAGCACTTCCAGCCATTGTAGCACCTCTTGCTAAAGCTGTTTTAGCTTCATAAGATAAAGCACCAAAACTCATTCCAGTGATATAAACAGGAATATCAAGCTCTACTGGATTTTCACATCTTGGACCAATTACAGTTTTTGTTTCACATTTTTCTCTGTAACCTTCAATTACAAATCTTGTAAGTGTCCCAGGTAAGAATGTTAAATCATCAAAATCAGGAATCTTTTTCATCAATGCCATTCCTCGCATTCTGTATCTTCCTAATTCAGCTTTGATATGAATATCGTCAATTACATCTGGAGTAAAAATAGCATTTAAGCCAAGTAAACTTTTATTTCTTCCTCCACTTTTATTTAAATGAACATCAGCTTTTCCACCAACTCCAGCTTGTCCATTTGATTTTTTCTTTTTAGCTTTTGTTTTCTTTTTAGCCATTAAATTGCTCCTTTTTTCTCTGTAGGTTCTAAATTATCGTAGTTCCAAAGTTTCTTACCAGCTACAACTTTAGTCATCTTACTAACGTCAAAGTTTTCACCAATCTCTGCAACTTTTAATTTTCTTTTTAGCCAAGAAACGTCATCTGATGTAAGTTCTGCTGTTACAGCATCGCTTCCAAAAGACTCAATTTTTCCACCAATATAAATAATTCCATCATACATAGAGTCTCCTAAGTTAATTCCAACATCGCCTAGAATAATTATTCTTCCTCTTTGCATCATGAAACCTGTAAAAGCACCAGCGTCACCACCAATTATGATAGTTCCGCCTTTCATATCGATACCAGTTCTAGAACCAACACTACCTTTACAAATTAAATCGCCACCTCTAATAGCAGCACCAAATGAAGAGCCAGCATTTTTTTCAATCACCACCTTACCAGCCATCAAATTTTCTGCACAAGACCATCCAACACGACCATTCACTCTTACAACTGGTCCATCACATGATCCAACACCAAAGTAACCTAAGCTACCTTCAAAAATTAAATTTAGTTTATTTAATATTCCAACTCCCAAACTGTGTTTTCCTTGAGGATTTTTAATTACTATAGTTCCGAAACCTTTGCTCATAAGGTTATCTATTTCCTTATTAGCTTCAGTTGCAGTCATATCTTTTACATCAAGCTCTGTTCTTTTATTAAAATCTACATCGTATGTTCCAAAATAAAAGAAATTTTCAGCCTCATCAGGGTTAAAGAATTTTTGCTGAGTTCTTCCAGTAAGCACCTCAGTGTGCATACCCATTGAACGAGCTTTTGATTTTTCAGTCTTTAAATTTGCCATACTTTAACCTCCCCATTAAATGGATCATAAGTGTCAATCTCTTGAGGTAGCACTGATCTAATTGCTATTTCCTCAGATCCCATTGCCACAAGATCATCTGATTCATATAATACTAACGGTTTTGCTGCCATTGTATCTTTTGCCATTCCTAGCGAATTTTTAGTCGCAACAAAATATGTAAATACTCCGTCTAACTCATGTAAAGAGTCTTTCATTCCTTCTTCAAGTGAAGCTCCATTTCTCATTTTGTCAGCAAGGTATACTGCAATAAGTTCAGAGTCACATTCTGACATAAATCTCATGCCTTTATTTTCAAGTACTCTTCTATTATTCCAATAGTTTGTAAGTTGACCATTGTGAACAACAGAAACATCACTGAATGGATAACCCCAAAATGGGTGAGCAGATTTAATATCTACACCAGACTCAGTTGCCATTCTAGCATGACCTATTGCGTGAGTACCAACTAAGTTACCTAAGCTATATCTGTCACAAACTTCTTTAGCATTTCCAAGATCTTTAATTACTTCTAAAGATTTACCTAAAGACAATATTTCTACTCCTGGAACACTCTCGATTTTTTCAGACAAATCTCTTAAATCTTTTGCGTCATAAGTAATCTCATATCTTAGTGAGTAGGGAAGTATTCTTTCTTCCTTAACAATGTTAGCACCTAATTCTTTCAATTTTGCATTTACGATTTTTATTCTTTCATCATAAACAGAAACATCTTCCATTACTGATGAACTTCCTTCACCAACATTTTCACCTACTTTAAATCTCATGATGAAATTTTTTCCATCAGTATCACCGTATAATGCATAACCAGTAGAATCTTCTCCTCTATGTTTTAAAGCCTGAAGCATTCCCTGAAGTTCGCTTCCAACATTAGAAGATTTATTTCTATGAATAAGTCCAGCTATTCCACACATATCTTTTTCCTTATGTTAAATTGTTAATTTATTTTCCTTTAATTCTATTATGGTAGACAATCCAAGTAAGTATCTAGATCCCACTGAGTTGTTGCCCCAAGGAATCTTTCCCACTCATCATTTTTATACCAATGAAATATCTTATACATTTCATCTGGCATTGCTGATTGAATTACTTTGTCTTCTGATAATCTATCTAAAGCTTCACCAAGACTTAAAGGAAGTTTTTTCACATCCTTACCTGCTTTTTGGGCTTCATATATATTTCTAGACTCTGGCTTACCTGGGTCTATGTTATTTGATATTCCATCATCAAAAGCTTTTAACAAAGCTGCACCCATTAAATATGGATTATGCATTGAGTCTACTGATCTGTATTCAAATCTACCTGGAGCAGAAACTCTTAGACCACAAGTTCTATTTTGATAGCCCCAATCTGCATAAACTGGTGCCCAAAAACCTTGGTCCCATAATCTTCTATAAGAGTTAACAGTTGATGAGCCAATAGCAGTAAGAGCTGGCAAGTGTTTCATTACACCTCCAATAGATTGCAATCCAATTTTTCCTGGAAGTTGCATATCTTTTGTATCAGGCATAAATGTATTTTCTCCACCCTCAACATAAGTAAATACTTCATCAACACCTGGTAAACTTTTATGACCAAGTTTATTTACTTTATCTTTTCCACCTTTCCATAAAGACATATTTGTATGACAACCACTTGCTGATACACCCATAAATGGTTTAGTCATAAAACATGCAATCAAACCATGTTCTCTAGCTACTTGCGCGCAGATTTGTCTGTAGGTAGAAAGTCTATCAGCATTTCTTAATACATCATCATACATCCAATTAAGCTCTAATTGCCCTGGAGCATCTTCATGGTCACCTTGAATCATATCTAGACCCATTGCATTTGCATACTCAATAACTTTCATGAATACAGGTCTTAAAGACTCAAATTGATCTATGTGATAACAAAAAGGTTTCGAAAAACCTTTTCCAGTAGGAGTTCCATCTTCATTTTTAGTTAACCACATCATCTCTGGCTCTGTTCCAACTCTCATTTGGTAGCCATGCTTCTTTTTGAATTCTTCAGCTATAATTCTTAAATTTCCTCTACAGTCAGAAGTTAAATGTCCGCCTGGATTTTCTCTTTCTTCTCTATTTCTAAAACACGTACAATAAACTCTCGCTACTTTTTTATCCCAAGGTAATTGAACAAAAGTTTCTGGATCAGGGATACCAACTAACTCTTTGGCTTCTGGACCATATCCAATGTAGTTGTTGTGACGATCTAAAAATAAGTTTGCTGTTGCACCATAAACAAGTTGGAAACCTTTTTCTGCAGTTCTTTCCCAGTGGTCTGCTGGTATACCTTTACCTACAATTCTTCCTGTTACTGAAATAAATTGGAAATAAATATATGTTATTCCTAATTCGTTAATTTTTTCTCTAACTTTTTTTACAAGCTTATCTCTACCTGGTTGATTTACATGTTTTTCTAGATCAGTCATTTTTTCCCCTCTTTAATTTTCAGAACAAAAAGTTAGCTGAAATTAAAAAGCCTGTCTACTTGGATAATTAGCTCCAAGGGAACGGACTGTTAGAAGTAGGGTGAAGTTCACCCTTCTCGTACCGGTTGAATCTAAACGGTTTTAACAATTCACTTTCTTGTCCTAAAATTTCTTTTGCAACAAGCTCACCAACTCCTATCATTTTATATCCGTGGTTAGCATCAGCAATTAAATATACATTTTCTAAAAATCTATCAAAGATTGGAAAAGAGTCTGGTGTCATACATCCTAGTCCACCAGATGGCCCTTTTCTATAAAGATGAGATTTACCTTCAAATCTTTTTTGACAATGAGCTAATGCAGAGCACCACATTTCATTAAATGCTTCAGTAGTTTGGTACTCTGGTGACTCTATTCCGTAAGGGTCCACATTTACTTGATCAAAATGTTTGTCAACTATGTAAGGAGAAGTTCCACCTTGAACGCCTAGACCTTCAATATCTGGTTTGTAATAAATTCCCCAAATTTTATCTGTTATTAATTTTTTTGTTTTATCTGAATATAAAGGTGCAGTACTGTCAACGTGTATTACCGGTGGCTGTTCACCATTATTCATTTTTAAAAAATCTGGCTCAACACCTATAACACCCTCTTGTAACATCCAGTATGTCCACATATCAGTTGTGTGCATTTTACCATCTTTGCCTTTAATATTTGCTGTTTTTGGAAGTTCTAACATGTTCCAAAAATCTCTTGCCCAAGGGCCAGCACCAATTACTACTTGTTCACAATCAATAACACCTTTGTCAGTTTCTACTCCTGTAACAGCTTTACTATTACTACCTCTTTTGAAACCATTGACTGTTACGCCTTTAATAACTTGAACACCGTTAGAAGTTGATTTGTTTTCTAGTGCTTTAATTGAATCTTTGTTGAATGCGTATCCACCTTTTTTTTCATGAAGCACAGACGTAATACCTTGCGCTTGCCAGTCATCAAACATGCCTTTCATGTACTTCATACAATCTTTTTCACCTTCGATAAATTCAGATTCATATCCAATAGCTTTTTGTTGTTCATAAATTGTTGCAACATCCGCATGCATTACTTCTGGTGATATTTGTAAGTAACCAACAGCATTGTATTTAAATGCTTTAGGATCACTCTCCCAAACTTCCACTGAGTGAGCCATTAATTCTCTCATTGCAGGTTGGAAATAGTTATTTCTAACAACTCCACATGCAATTCCACTAGCACCTGCTGCTGTATCTTTTTTCTCAAGAACAACTATATCGCCAGGGTTTTTATAAGTTTCAGATAATTTCCAAGCAGTACTCAATCCATGAATACCACCACCAATGATAACAACTTTTGCTTTTGAAGGTATAGACATAATTTAAACCATATTTTTTTGTAAAACAAAAGAATATATTATTTTTTATATATAATTTTTAGAAGTTTTAGATCTGCAACTATTAATTGTTGATAAATTTTAGAAGCTAAGACTTTTGAGAGTTGTCAAATAATTACTGAATTCCTCAATAAATCCTTGGGTAGGCACAACATATTTTTTCCGATGGTCTTTTCCTTTTTTTTCCAAACTAAAGAAATTCTTCTCACACGCTTCTTTAATCATCAGAGCAGACTTAGGTCTAGAAGTTTTAAACAATCTTGTTTTAAGTTCTTCTACCGAGAGATTCTCACTCTTCTTATATGAATGCATTACAATTAACATCATATGATAATGAGAAGGTGATTTTCTAAAAAAATAATTGCTAGATGTATGTGAAAGTTTCATTTGCTCTTCCCAAAACTCTAGAAGATCTTTTGATGACTTTGGCATTTATTTACGCTCTTACTCTTGTTTTGTCAGGATCATAAAAAGGAAACCTAACCACTTTAGCTGAAATTCTTTTTTGATGACCATCAATTTTTCCTATTTCTACTTCAGTTCCAATTTCTGAGTACTGTGTATCGATTCTACATAAAGCTACATTTTTATTTAAAACAGTTGATAAACATCCGCTAGTAACAATTCCAACTTGTGATCTACCAATGTGAACACAATCACCATGTCCCGCAGGCTCTTTTCCAATTAATTCTAAACCAACAAGTTTCTTTTGAGGGTTTTCTTTTCTTTTCTTTAATTCTTCTTTTCCAATAAAATCTTCTTCTTTCGTTTTTAATGGAACAGCAAATCCTATACCGGCTTCAAATGGATCTTGTTGACCATCAAATTCAGCACCGAATAAAATTAATCCTGCTTCTATTCTAAGTTTATCTAAAGCAGCAAAGCCTGCAGGAATAATTCCATCTTCTTTTCCAGCCTCCATTAGTTTATCCCAAACTTCAGGAGCATGTTTTGGATGACACCATACTTCATAACCTAGTTCACCTGTGTAACCAGTTCTTGAAACTATTAAAGGGATACCTTGTAATTCTTCAACTCTACATATTGTAAATCTAAACCAACCAAGTTCATCAATAGATGGTTGAGTAGGTGGAGTAAAAATTATTTTTTTTAAAATTTCTCTACTCATTGGTCCTTGCACAGAAACGTTACTAATCTGATCAGTAGAATTTTTTATTATAACTTTATAGTTTTTCTTTTTGGCTACTTCTTTTAACCATTCACCAGCATACTCATCTCCACAAATCCATCTAAAACCAGTTTCACTTAATCTTAATAATGTTCCATCATCAAACATCATTCCATTTTCGTAGCACATTGCAGAATAAACAATTTGTCCAACAGATAATTTTTTAATATTTCTAGTTAGTGTGTAGTTACATAATTCTTCTGCATCAGGTCCAATGATTTCAAATTTTCTTAAAGATGATAAATCAATTAAAACAGCTTTTTCTCTACAAGCATTATATTCGTTAACCAAACCATGTTTTGTATAATCATTAGGCAACCAAAAACCTCTAGCATCAACAAAGTTTCTTGTTAGCTTTGATGTTCTTTCATAGAAACCGGAATTTTTTGTAAGTTTTTTTTCAGAGTCTGTTTTCATTCTAAATGCAAAAGATTTGCTAAATTCTTTTTTTTTATCGTAAGTTCTAACAAAAATATCTGTAGGATTCCATGAATTACATGCATCGATATCGCTTGGACATGCTGTAGTACCTATTGTTAAATCTTTTAAGGCTCTAAACATCACATAATCACCAGGCCTTGAATAAGATTCATCTGATATAACAGAATTTAATCCAGCAGCTGATGTATTAAAAAATAAATTTATTGCATGCCATCCTTTTTGTTTTTGAACACCATACTTTAACATGGAATCTGTTAAATTATCTGAACAATTAGGATGTCCAAAGTAACCTGCATCTTCATAATATTTTGAAGTACATGCTAAGTTGAAAGTATCATGTTTTCCAACAGTATCTCTTATAACTTCTACTAATGGTTCATGATCTGTATCATAAAATTTCGAAAATAATCCTGGGCCTGGAAATGTATTTCCCATAAAGGTTCTTGTTGTTTGCCAATCTAAACCTTTTTCAATTCCTTTATTTAATTTTCTTGTATCAAAAGCTACAAAGTCAGAACATTGTCTACCAGTTGGACTAATTACCTGAATATAATCACCTTCTTTAACCTCATAGGCAATAGAAGTTTCTTTATCTATATTTTGTTCATACAAAGGTTCGAATATTGGATCAGGAATTATATTCAGTTCTTTATCATTTATAATTTTTGCTCTTTTAATAAAAATAGTTAATTCACTTGGAGGATTTTGGTTTGTCACCAACATATCTTCACCTGGTGCTGAGAAGATCGCATAACATTTATCTTTTGATTTTAATTTAATTTTTTCACCTGGAGGAGTATCTTTGTCAAAAACTATAGATGATTTTGATTGAGTAATATTTAAGTTTCTTTTTTTTAATTGATAATTTGTTGCTAGAATAGTTTCATCTTTTCCATTTAAAATATCTCTAATAAAATTTTTATCTGAATTTTCTTTAAGATTAAGAATACCGACTTCTGACTTACCATCTTTATTAAAACAAATTATTTCACAAATTTGATTTCCTTCATCATTTATGATTTCAACTTCATCGTCAGGAAACAATTGAAAAGCTGTTAGCCCTCCACCGTTAACGACGTGTCTTTCTACTCCTGGAGGTAGGACATTTAGTCCAGGCTCTTTAATATCCAAAGTCGTTTTCATGAAACACTTATATTTTAATAATAATTATAACTTGTTTATATTTTTTATATATAAAAAAAATAATTAATGTTGAAGGTGGTTTAATTTTATAGTTAGATATTCTTAATTAGGAATAAGGAAAGGGAAAAAATGAAAAAGTTAATGTCTATTCTATCGGCATTAGTTATTTCTCTAGTAAGTTTTGCTGGAGTATCTAATGCAGCAGATAGTAAAAAACCAATAGTTATCCCAACTCATAACTGGTCTTCACAAGTAGTAATGGCTTATGTAATCGGTGGTATTTTTGAGTCTATGGGTAACAATGTAAAATATGTACCGGCAGATTCTCAAGCTGTTTACGAGTCAATCAGAATTGGCGATGTAACAATCTCACATGAAGTATGGGAGTCAGCTTTTGGTAAATCATTTACAACAGCTCTAGAAAAAGGTGGTATCCTTGACTGGGGTGATCATGAAGCAAGAACTCTTGAAGATATGGGTTATCCAAACTGGGTTGCAGAAAAAGGTCTATGCCCAGGTCTTCCAGACTGGACTGCTTTAAAAAATCCTGACTGTGCAAAAAACTTTGTAACACCTGACTCTGGTGGTAAAGGCAGAATGTTAGAAGGTCCACAATCTTGGCACGGTGACTTAATCCCTCAAAGAGTTGAAGCTCTTGGATTAGGTGATTTATGGACTGTTAAATTTGCGGGTGGTGCAGATGCATTATGGGCAGAATTAGCAGCAGCAGAAAAAGAAGGTAGAGGAACTATTATTTTCAACTGGACACCAAACTTTACTGATGGTGCTGGTTTTACATTTATCGACTTCCCTCCATACACAGCTGGTTGCAGACCAGAAGATGGTGGTGATGGAAAATGTGGTTCTCCTGATGGTTACTTGAAGAAAGCTGTTAACGCAGATTTCCCAAAAACTCATCCAGCAGCAGCTGCAGCATTTAAGAAAATGTCTTTCTCAACAAGTCACATTGGTGCAATGGCATCTTTAGTTGATATCGACAAACTTTCTCATGAAGATGCTGCTAAAAAATGGTTAGCTGATAATGAGAGTGTTTGGAAGCCATTTACTAAATAAAGGTAAATCAAAATAAACTTTTAAATCTCTCCCAACTTAGTTGGGGGAGATTTTTTTTTTAATTATTTTTATGTAAGATAATGAAATGAAAAATTTATTTTTAACTTTAATTTTTACTTTGTTAATTTCAACGTCGGTTTTGGCAAGAAGCACCGGCTGTAAGGAGGGAAATTGCGAAAATGGTTATGGTAAATGGATCTATACAGATAAGACAACTTATGAAGGTGAGTGGGTAGCAACAAAAAAACATGGCCAAGGAACAGAGACATGGCCGAATGGTTATATCTATAAAGGTGAATTTAAAAATAGCGTTTGGAGCGGCCAAGGTATTTTAACGTTTCCTGATGGTTCAAAATATGAAGGTAATTGGGAAAATGGTTTTATGAATGGAGAAGGAAAATTCACATTACCTGATGGCACAGAAACAGTTGGAGTTTGGAAAAACGGAGAGCTTCAAAAATAAGTTATGGTTGAAAAATTTAAAACTCTTCCTGGTAATGTAAAACAATTTGTAGGTCTTATTACTGTCACTGTAGTTGTAATTTTATTTTTTACAATTTTAAATAATATTTTTGGTGGTGGTGATGAACTTATTGCAAAGATGAAAGCAGAAGAGGAAAGAATTGCCCAAGAGAGAAAATTGAATGAAGTTATTTCAAAACTTCCATCGGGAATTTTAGTAGCGTATGATGGTACTGAAAATCATAGATTAACTGACGAAATTTACGAGTCAGTATGTAAAGTAACAAAATTAATTCCACAACGTGCAGTAATGGGAGCAAATTTAATTAATTATAAAGCTTTTCAAATTTATACTAATAACGGAAATTTGATTAAAGAAACATTTGTAAAATGGGAAAACGACAAATGTTTTGCTGGCTTTACTCTAGAAGGACCACTAGATGATGGTACAATTGAATCAATTACAGTTAGTGGGGAAGCATTAAGTTTTTTAAGCACAGGTATTGATACCAGAGTTTATTATATAAAAAATTTTTAGGAGGATAGAGAAAGTTTATACAGTTTATTTTATTTAGTTTTTTGTGTAGGCTATTAGTAATTTATGTCAGAAGCAGTAATAAAATGTGAAAGTGTTTACAAAATTTTTGGTGCTAATGCCAAAGAGATGCTTGAAAAAGCTGACGGCAATGTAGATGCAAAAACTTTTCAAGAAAATGGATGTATAGTTGGTGTTAACAACGCCTCCTTTGAGGTTGCGAAAGGCGAAATGTTAGTTGTCATGGGTTTATCAGGTTCCGGTAAATCTACTTTATTAAGATGCATTTCAAGATTAACTGATGCTACAGCTGGAAAAGTTTTTATAGAAGGACAGGATTTATTATCTTTAAAAGATAAAGATTTAATTGAATTGAGACGAAATAAAATGGGTATGGTGTTTCAAAGTTTTGCTCTGTTACCTCACAAAACAGTTATTGAAAACATTGCTTTTCCTCTTCAGATCAAAGGTATTAAAACTGAAGAAAGTATTAATAAAGCATTAGACATGGTAAAATTAGTTGGTCTTGAGGGTAGAGAAAATTACTTTCCAAGAGAACTCTCTGGCGGTCAGCAACAAAGAGTTGGAATTGCAAGATCACTAGCAGTAGAACCTGATATATGGTTTCTAGATGAACCTTTTTCAGCACTAGACCCGCTTATCAGAAAAGAAATGCAAGATGAATTTTTAAGACTTCAAGAAAAACTTCAAAAAACAATTATGTTTATCACACATGATTTTGATGAAGCCTTAAAACTTGCAGATAGAATTGCAATTATGAAAGATGGTATAATTGAACAATTAGATACACCAGCAAATATAGTTTTAAATCCTGCTACTGAATATGTTCGAAAATTCACTGAAGAAGTCCCAAGAGAAAAAGTTTTAAAAATAGAAGATGTTATGGATAAACAAAATACTGATAATTTGGGAAGCATTAAGGTTTCAAAAAATGATATTATAGAGGATGTTGCAGAAAAAATTTTAACTCAAGAAAGTATTGTAGGAGTTACAGATGAAAATAACAAAATCATTGGTTCAATTAAACCCTCTAAAATAATTGATACTGTTTTTGGAGGAAAAAAATAAACTAAAATTTATGGAGCTATTAAAAAAACATCCAAAAACATTTCAATGGTTGTTTTTACTGGCAGTTTTTTTTGGTTTATGTTTTGCAATTGATGTACCTGAAACTTATAAATTTATAAGAGGTCAAGCAGAATTTGTTAAAGACCCTAATCAAAGCGTATATTTCTTTCTTGGAAAAGAAGTTCGATATTATGCTTTTGATAATTTTTGGAGATTACCCCCGTTACTAGGCTGGTTGCCCATCTGGATTAATGATGGATTATTTTTTCTACTTGAAGAGTGGATGCCGATCGAAATTTGGAATGAGGACACTCAAGAATACAAAACTCGTCCACTAGTTCTTCAAATTACAAGGAATATAACTTCTTTCATGACATTCTTAATTGAATTTTTTAGAGAGTTTTTATTAGGAGGTGTTGAGACAATAGTTTCTTTTACTAGTTGGGACTGGATAGATGCAAATCCTTGGGCAGAATTACCAGGTTTACCTTGGACTATCGTTGCAGCTGGTGTTACGATTTTATGTTACAAGTTAAGTGGTAAAGGATTAGCTATCTTTGCTGCTTTCACAATGATCTACATTTCAATTTTTGGTCAGTGGAAACCATCAATGCAAACTTTATCGTTCATTTTAGTTGCTGTACCATTATCTTTTATTTTTGGAATAACTTTAGGGATTATGGCTTTCAAAAGTAAAAGAGTAGAAAAAGCTCTTTATCCAATTCTTTTAGTTATGCAAACAATGCCTCAATATGCAGTCTTAGTTCCTGCGATGGTATTATTTGGGATTGGGGATCATGCTGCAGTTATAATCACAATGGTTGTTGCAATACCACCAATGATACTTTTAACACTGCTCGGACTAAGAGCAGTTCCACCAGAAGTAATTGAAGCAGGCAAAATGAGTGGTTGTACAAATTTCCAATTAATGACTAAAGTTTTAATACCAACAGCCAGAAGAGATATTCTTATAGGTGTTAACCAGGTGATTATGGTTTGTTTTTCAATGGCGGTTATTGCAGCCTTTATTGGAGCGAAAGGCTTAGGTTGGAATTTATTATTAGCTCTTAATCAACTTAATATAGGTTTAGCTTTAGAAGCAGGGTTGTGTATTAGTTTAATTGCAATTCTTCTAGACAAAATGTCATTAGCTTGGGCAAATAAACAAGAAGACTATTTTGGAAATTTAACTTTTTATCAAAAATATAAGAACTCTATATTTTTTATTGGAGCTGTAATTATTGGATCGATACTTGCATATTCTGGAACTTTAATTTTTAAAGATACTTTTAATTATTTATATGAAATTCCACATAACAAAGGTATTTCAACAGCTGCATTTTGGAATAAAGGTGTAGATTGGATTTTTGAAACTTTTTTTGTTTACATAAAAGCTTTTAATACGTGGCTTATAACAGAAGTGTTACAGCCAATGAGAGCACTCTTTTTAAGAATGCCTGCTGTTGCAACTTTAGTTTTAGTTGTAGGTGCTGGCTACATTATTGGTGGAGTAAGATCTGCAATGGTTGTTGGTGGGCTGACATTATTTATAGCTTTTAGTCCATGGTGGGATAGAGCTTTAGTTACTACATACATGGCAACTTTTGGTGTAGTAGTATCAATGATAATAGGATTAATTGTTGGTACTATCTGTGTTCAAAACAAACATTCTACAAATTTTATGTTGGGTGTCTGCGATATATTTCAAACATTCCCATCTTTTGTATATTTAATCCCAGTTATGATGTTATTTGGAATAACAGACACATCGGTTTTAATTGCGGTAATAGTTTATGCAACAATACCAGCAACAAGATATACAATTGAAGGATTAAGAGGAGTTTCACCTGCTTTACATGATGCAGCAACAATGTCAGGTGTAACTAAATTTCAAAGATTAACAAAAATTGAGTTTCCATTAGCTTTTCCACACATAATGTTAGGTTTAAATCAAACAATTGTGTTTGCTTTATTCATGGTAATTATTGGTGCATTCATTGGAACTGAAGATTTAGGTCAATATATTCTAAAAGCTCTATCGGACAAGCAAGGTGGAGGAAAAGGTTTAACACTTGGAATTTGTGTTGCATTCATTGGTTTAATTTTTGATAACCTAATTAGAACTTGGGTAGATCAAAAAAAGAAACATCTTGGAATAGCTTAATGCAAAAATTTATAATCTCTATAGATCAAGGAACAACTTCGAGTAGGGCAATATTATTTGATTTGAGAGGTAAACCAAAGTTTGTATCTCAAATGGAATTTACTCAATACTTTCCAAAAGATGGATGGGTTGAACATAACCCCGAGGAAATTTGGTCAACTACTCAAAAAGTTTTGAGAGATGTAATAAAAAAAAGTAAACAATTAAAAGGTAAAATTTTAACAATAGGAATTACCAATCAAAGAGAAACTACAATTCTTTGGGATAAACACACAGGTAAACCAGTATACAATGCAATTGTTTGGCAAGATAGAAGAGCCGTCGATTATTGTAATAAACTTATTAAACAAAAAAAAGAAACAATCGTTTACAATAAAACAGGATTACTAATTGATGCCTATTTTTCTGCAACAAAAATTAAATGGATAATTGATAATGTTCCTAAGGCAAAAGAACTAATTAAACAAAAACGATTATTATTTGGCACTGTAGATTGTTTTTTATTGTGGAGATTAACAGGAGGCACTAATCATTTTACAGACGCCTCTAATGCTAGCAGAACAATGTTGTTTAATATAACTAACAACAAGTGGGATAAACAAATTTTAGATATGCTTAAAATACCCGAGCACATATTGCCCGAAGTAAAAGATTGTTCTGATGATTTTGGACATACAGATCCAAAAATAACAGGCGAGTCTTATTCGGTTACAGGGATGATAGGAGACCAACAATCAGCAACTGTAGGCCAATGTTGTTTTGAACCTGGTTCTTTAAAAAGTACATACGGTACTGGTGCATTTTTACTATTAAATACTGGTAATAAAATAATTTATTCAAAAAATAAACTGTTAACTACTATTGGATATAGATTGAACGGAAAAACAACTTATGCACTTGAAGGTTCAATATTTATTGCAGGTGCCGGAGTACAATGGCTAAGAGATAAAATAAATTTTATAAAAAAAGCATCTGACACAGAAAAATTAATCAAAAAATTAAATTCAAATAGTGGAATTTATTTAGTTCCTGCGTTTACTGGATTAGGGACACCGTATTGGAATGCAAAATCTAGAGGTGTATTAAGTGGTTTAACAAGAGACACAGGTGTAAATGAAATTGTAAGAGCAACAGTAGAGTCTGTTGCTTATCAAACTTATGATTTATTTGAAGCGATGAAAAATGATGGTCTTAGACCCAAACTAGTAAGAGTTGATGGCGGTATGGTAAAGAATAATTGGTTTTCTCAATTTTTGAGTGATGTAGTTAATGTAAAAGTTTTAAGACCAAAAGTTGATGAAACAACTGCACTAGGCGCTGCATTTATGGCTGGTTTAAAAATTGGCGTTTATAAATCTTTAAAAGATATTTCTAAAAATTGGACATTAGACAAAAAATTTTCACCAAAAATGAAAAATTTAAAAAGAAAAACTCTTATTAGTGGGTGGGAGAAAGCAATCCAAAGAAGTCTCATTACATAACAACTTGTAATTGAAAAATTTATACACAAGTTAAATTAGCCCCTTTACATTAAACTTGTTTCTTTGTTAGGCTAGAGTACTTAAAACAACAAGGGAGAAAATAAATGTTTAAACATATCAAGACTTTCCTAGCTTTTGTTGTTTCATTCTCATTACTAGCAACATCTTCTTATGCAGACGCAGTTAAGAAGTATGCAACTGGTGAGTTTAGTCTTTCTACTCTTTCTGAAAAAGAAAGAATTAAAGAACTAAAGTGGTTTCAAAAAGCTGCAAAACCATTCAAAGGAATGGAAATCAATGTACTTTCTGAAACGATTCCAACTCACGAGTATGAGTCTAAAACACTAACAAAAGCATTTGAGGAAATTACAGGTATTAAAGTCAATCACCAACTTTTAGGAGAAGGTGAAGTTGTACAAGCTGTACAAACACAAATGCAAACAGGTAGAAATTTATATGATGCCTATATCAACGACTCTGACTTAATTGGTACGCACTCAAGATTACAGCTTGCTGTAAATTTGACTGACTGGATGGCTGGAGAAGGTAAAGCAGTTACTTTACCAACTTTAGATATCGATGATTTCATCGGTAAATCATTTACAACTGGTCCAGACGGAAAATTATACCAATTACCAGACCAACAATTTGCTAACCTATACTGGTTTAGAAAAGACTGGTTTGACAGAGCAGACATCAAAAAAGGCTTCAAAGCAAAATATGGTTATGATTTAGGTGTACCAGTTAACTGGTCAGCTTATGAGGACATAGCTGAATATTTTACTAATGATGTTAAAGAAATTGATGGTGTGAGAGTTTATGGTCATATGGACTATGGTAAAAGAGCTCCGGACTTAGGTTGGAGAATGACTGATGCTTGGTTATCAATGGCTGGAGCAGGTTCAGTTGGAAAACCTAATGGAATACCAGTGGACGAGTGGGGTATAAGAATGGAAGATGGTACTTGTAACCCAGTTGGTGCTGATGTAGCTAGAGGTGGAGCTGCAAATGGTCCTGCTGCTGTTTACGCAATTAGAAAATGGGATGAGTGGTTAAGAGCTTATGCTCCTCCAGGTGCTGCAAGTATGGACTTCTATCAGTCACTACCTGCATTATCATCTGGTAACGTTGCTCAACAAATTTTCTGGTACACAGCGTTTACTGCATCAATGGTAGCACCTAAGAGTTCTGGAAATAAAACAGTTGATGACAATGGTAATCCTTTATGGAGAATGGGTCCATCACCAAAAGGACCTTACTGGGATGAAGGTATGAAGCTTGGTTATCAAGATGCTGGATCATGGACTTTATTTAAGTCTACTCCAGTTGAGAGAAGAAAAGCTGCATGGTTATATGCTCAGTTCGTTGTATCAAAAACTGTATCATTAAAGAAAAGCCACGTAGGTTTAACAATCATTAGAGATAGTGATATTAATCACAAATCTTTCACTGAGAGAGCTCCTAAGTTAGGTGGATTGGTAGAATTCTACAGATCTCCTAACAGAGTATTGTGGTCGCCAACTGGTGTTAACGTTCCGGATTATCCGAAGCTAGCACAAATTTGGTGGCAACAAATTGGAGACGTGAACTCAGGTGCGTTTACTCCACAAGAAGCTATGGATCGTCTTGCAGAAGAGATGAACTTAGTAATGTCACGTATGGAAGCTGCAGATAAAGCTAACAATACATACGGTGGATGTGGTCCAAGATTATCTGAACCAAAAGGTGCAGATTATTGGTTAGGTCAACCAGGATCACCAAAGGCTAAGCGTGATGAAAAACCACAAGGTAAAACTGTTCCATACGCAAAAGCTTGGAACTAACTTTATTTTGTAAATAAAATCAATATCAAAGAGGGGTTAAAACCCCTCTTTGTTTTAATCACAAAATTTTTTTATATGAGTTTAGAATTAAAAGGCATTGAAAAAAAAGTAGGTGAAGTAACTCATATTTACAATACAGATTTAAAATTCGAAAAAAATACTATCAATGTTTTATTAGGTTCTACTTTAGCTGGAAAAACAACTTTGATGCAAATAATGGCCGGTTTGGATAAGCCGACATCAGGTGAGATTTGGTTTAACGAGAACAATGTAACTGGTGTGAAAGTTCAAAAAAGAAATGTTTCGATGGTTTATCAGCAGTTTATAAACTATCCAAATTTTACAGTTTACGAAAACATTGCATCACCATTAAAAATAATTGGGATTGAAAAAAGTGAGATAGAGCAAAGAGTTGGTAAAGTTGCAGATTTATTAAAACTTACTCCAATGTTAACTAAAAAACCAATGGAATTATCTGGAGGCCAACAACAAAGAACAGCATTAGCTAGAGCTTTAGTAAAAGACTCAGATTTAATTTTGCTAGATGAACCTTTAGCTAATTTGGATTTTAAACTAAGAGAAGAGTTAAGAGAGGAATTACCAAAATTATTTAAAGATAGAGATTGTATTGTGGTTTATGCAACTACAGAACCATCGGATGCCTTATTGATTGGCGGTTATACTGCAACACTTTTAGAAGGAAAGGTAATTCAACATGGTAAAACTTTAGATGTGTACAACAAACCAAATAATCTAGATTCAGCAAAGGTTTTTAGTGATCCACCTATGAACATTGCGGATATAAGCAAAAAAGGAGAAACATGTTCATTGTTATCAGATAAAGTTAGCTGGAAAACAAATCTAAATCTAAAAGATGGAAATTATAAAGTAGGAATTAGACCTCATAATATAACAACATATAAAGAAGGGGATAATTCTATAGAAATAAATGGAAAGGTAATCATTTCAGAGCTGAGTGGATCTGAAAGTATGATTCATTTTAACAATGGAAATTTAAATTGGGTATCATTGTCAGAGGGAATTCATCAAAAAGATGTGGGAGAAAATACAAAACTTTTCATGAATGCTGATGAATTTTTATATTTTGACAGCAATAATAGATTGGTAGGAAATGTCTAAAATAACTTTAAATGAATTAAGCCATAGTTATTTAAAATCACAAACAAAAGATGAAGACTGGGCAATTAGAAATGTAAATATTGATTGGGAGGATGGAGGAGCATATGCTTTACTTGGACCTTCTGGATGTGGAAAGACAACATTACTTAATATTATTTCAGGATTAATAATTCCTACTCGTGGAAAAATTTTATTTAATGATGAAGATATTACTGAAAAAAATCCAGTAGAAAGAAACATAGCTCAAATATTTCAGTTCCCTGTAATCTACGACACTATGACTGTTTTTGAAAATTTAGCATTCCCACTGAGAAACAGAAAAATTCCAGAGGAAGAGATAACAAGAAAAGTTAATGAGATTGCTGAAATGTTAGAACTTACTTCAACATTACATAACAGAGCTTCAGGCTTAACAGCTGATGGAAAACAAAAAATATCACTCGGAAGAGGACTGGTTAGGTCGGATGTAAATGTAATTATGTTTGACGAACCTTTGACTGTTATTGATCCCCATTTGAAGTGGGTGTTACGATCAAAACTTAAAGAACTTCACCAAAAAATTAAGAGAACTATGATTTATGTAACACACGATCAAACAGAAGCCTTAACTTTTGCTGATCAAGTAGTTGTTATGCATGAAGGTCAAATAGTTCAAACAGGAACACCCGTGGAATTATTTGAAAAACCTAAACACACTTTTGTTGGTCATTTTATAGGTTCTCCAGGAATGAATATTCTTCCATGTGAAATCAATAAAGGGGCAGTCGCTGTTAATGGAACAAAAATTAAGACTTCAAATTCAAAAATAGATAATTCTAATTTTTCCAAAATAGAAGTTGGTGTGAGACCTGAATTTATTTCCTTTAATAAGGAAGGTTTACCAGTAAAAATACTTAACGTTAGTAACACTGGAAAAAATAAGATTATTGAAACTGAAAGTGATAGTGGAAAAATAAAATTAATTACTAAAGCTTCAGAAAAAATACCAGAAGGCTCAGCTTTCTTAACATTTAAAAAAGAATACACTTATGTGTATGGGGACAACTGGATAGTAGATTAATGAATAAAACTGTAAATCAAAAAGCCTGGTTTTTTGTAATACCTGTTTTTGTTCTTGTTGCATTTAACGCAATCATTCCATTGATGACGGTTGTTAATTATGCCTTTCAAGAAACCTTTGGAAATAATGTCTTTATGTGGGAAGGAACAAGATGGTTTAAACAAATTTTAGTTTCCGAAAGATTTCATGCTGCCTTAGGTAGACAAGTTTTATTCACATTAATTATTTTAGTTATTCAGATACCTTTAGGAATTTTTATAGCATTGAATATGCCAAAAGAGGGAATTGGAGTTCCAATTTGTTTAGTTTTAATGTCTATGCCACTATTAATTCCTTGGAATGTAGTTGGAGCAATGTGGAATATTTTTGCGCTACCAGATATTGGTTTTTTAGGTCACTCATTAAATGCAATGGGTTTTGATTATAATTTTACACAACAAAGTGGTGATGCGTGGTTTACTACTATTTTGATGGATGTTTGGCACTGGACTTCATTGGTTGTTTTACTTTCGTATGCAGGATTGAGATCTATTCAACCTGCTTATTATCAAGCAGCTGAAATCGATGGTGCAACAAGATGGGCTGTATTTAGACACATAGAGTTACCTAAGATGAAAAAAGTTTTAACTATTGCAATCCTTCTAAGGTTTATGGACAGTTTTATGATTTATACTGAGCCTTTTGTTTTAACTGGGGGAGGGCCAGGAAATGCAACAGCTTTCTTATCTATTGATTTAGTTAAAATGGCATTAGGACAATTTGATTTAGGACCAGCAGCTGCAATGTCATTAATATATTTCTTTATTGTTCTTACTGTTTGTTGGGTTTTTTATAATTTAATGATGAAAAATGAGAGCCAGTCATGAAAAAAGTTAAGTGGTTAGTACCTACAATTTATATAATTTTTTTAATGCTACCAATCTATTGGTTATTAAACATGTCTTTTAAGACAACAACTGAAATTATAAATACTTACACATTATGGCCTCAAGAATTTACTTTAGAAAACTATAAAAAAATCTTTACAGATAGCACTTGGTATACTGGTTATTTAAATTCAATTTATTATGTAGTTTTAAATACCATTATTTCTGTTGCGGCTGCATTGCCAGCTGCATATGCTTTTTCAAGATATAAGTTTTTAGGTGATAAACACTTATTTTTCTGGCTACTTACAAATCGAATGGCACCACCAGCAGTATTTGCATTACCATTCTTTCAGTTTTATTCTTCAGTAAATTTGTTTGATACACATGTGGCTGTAGCCTTATCGCATTGTTTATTCAATATTCCTTTAGCTGTTTGGATTTTAGAAGGGTTTATGTCAGCAGTTCCAAAAGAATTAGATGAAACAGCTTATGTTGACGGATATTCATTTACTAAATTTTTCTTTAAAATCTTTATACCAACAATTACTGCAGGAATTGGAATTACAATGTTTTTCTGTTTCATGTTTTCATGGGTTGAATTATTACTAGCTAAAACATTAACCGCAGTTGCCGCAAAACCAATTGCAGCTACGATGACTAGGACCGCCAGTACATCAGGATACGAACTCGGATTATTGGCTGCAGCTGGTAGTTTAACAATTGTTCCAGGGGCTATAGTAATTTATTTTGTAAGAAATTATATCGCGAAAGGATTTGCGCTAGGTAGGGTATGATTTTTACTAATTCATTTGCAGCTGAAACTAATACTTGGGGCTCTGTTGCAGAAACTCAAAAAAAAGGTTTTTTTGATTTTGAATTCATTACATGGATGGCTTGGACTTGGCAGACTGCAGCGTTCTTTTTATTCATAATTTTATGTTTTGTAGTGATGGTTTTATGGGAAAAGAAAAAACCTGGTGGAAGTCCTAGAAGAGGAGTTCTAGGACTAGATACTACTAGAGGCGACAGGTTATTTATTTCTTTATTAAGCTCAGCTTATATTCACTTAGGTTGGCTAGGTTTAATTGGACCAATGCTTTGGATTGCTACTATTTTATCATTTGTTTTTGCAATATTTGTATTTAGGTACGTCTAAAAATTCATGAGTAAGATTGTAATCATAGGTGCAGGTGCAATGGGATCAGCTTTTGCAGTTCCTTGTGCAGACAATTCCAATGAAGTTTTTTTAGTCGGTTCATTCTTAGAAGATAAAGTAATTGAAGAAATAAATTCGAATAAAAATTTTCATCCAACTTTAAAATGTCAACTTCCATCTTCAATTAAAGTATTAAAATTTTCTGAATTTAATGAAGAAATTAAAAAAGATATTGATTTATTGGTGGTAGGTGTAAGTTCAAAAGGGATAGAGTGGATCGGAGAAGAATTATCTAAATTTTATAATCATTCAACAAACATTCTTTTACTTACAAAAGGTTTAGCTGTGATTGATAATAAATTTGAGACTCTAGCTGAAAAATTAAATAAAATTTTAGAAGAAAAAAAAATTAAAGATGCAAAAATTTCAGCAGTAGGTGGACCATGTTTAGCAAGTGGTTTAGCAAATAGAATTAAAAGTAGTGTAGTTTTAGCAAATGAAAATTTAGGTATTGTAAAAAAAATAGGATCAATGATATCAACAAAATATTATTCAACAGAATATTCAGATGATCTTATGGGTGTTGAAGTATGTGCTGCAACAAAAAATATATATTCAATGTTAATTGGAGCTTCAGAGGGTTTAAGTAGTGAAGATCAAAATGATGAAATAAAAAATAAGTATTATTTAAATACTGCTGCTTCTTTAGTTTATAAAGCAGTATCAGAAATGAAAAATCTTACAAAAAAACTTAATGGCAAAGCAGAAACTGCTTATGGATTGGCCGGTTTAGGAGATTTACATGTAAGTTCTGCTGGTGGAAGAAATAGTAAAATGGGTTTTTATCTTGGAAAGGGACACACCTTTAAAGATGCTAAAGCTAAATTTATGAAAGAAATCACAGTTGAAGGAGCTGATCTTGCATTTGCTATTGGCCCAAAGATATTAAAAGAATTTGATAAAAAAGAGTTTCCATTGTTACTCAGCATGATTGAATGCATTTGTAACAATGAAAAACTCAAAATTGATTGGAAGTAAATAAATTACTGATCCAAAAAAGTCTTCATAGAATCGTCCATCGCAGTTTCCCATGGTGTATGATGAACTGGTGCAACAGATCCTGTTACTGGTGAAGAGAAAGACTTATTTCTGTAAGTCATTATATCTTCTACTTTATGATGCTCCCATTCTTTGAAATGAGTTCTGATTAATTCAAAATCAATTTTTGGATAATCAGACATTTCATGCAACTCTTTTGTATACTCAGTTTGAAAGTCAATCATCTGATCTGGATTTTCAAGTTTTTCTTCCATCGCAACCCATTTATTAATATCAGTTTCAATTTCTTTAGAGTCAGGCATTTTAATTTTGCCCATGATGACATCTCTTGCAAACCAAGCTTGGCAGTCAAACATATTAAATGTATGAAATTGATCTTGCATACCAAGATACATCATTTTGTGATTATCCTGCCATACTACACCTTTGTATAATTTTGGTGGATATAATCTGTTATGAGTTTTTAATTTCAAACTTTCATCAATGAATGGAAAGTGATGAAGATAACCAGTACATAAAATAATAGCATCAGCATTTTGCTCAGTTCCATCTTTAAAAATAGCTTTTTTGCCTTCAAGTTTATCTAGATAGTGAACTTCTTTCATTCCCTTAGGCCATTTGAAACCCATTGGATTATGCCTGTAGCCAATAGTTACACTTTTTGCACCATATTTGTTGCATTGAAGCGCAACGTCTTCTGCAGAATAACTACTACCTAACACTATTACATCTTTACCTCTAAATTCTTCAGCGTCTCTAAAGTCATGAGAATGCATTATTCTTCCAGGAAAAGAATTCATTCCTTTATATTCAGGAATAAAAGGAACAGAGAAATGTCCAGATGAAACAACAACATAATCAAATGTTTCTTTAGACATCTCATTATTAACTTTGTCTTGGTAACTTACATCGAACTTATCATTTTTAAATTCAATATTTGCAACTCTAGTATTAAATTTTATTTTATTTTTAGATTTGCCTTTCTTTACTCTTCCAACAATATAGTCGTATAGAACTTCTCTTGGTGGAAAAGAAGGAATAGGTCGACCAAAATGTTCATCAAAAGAGTAATCAGCAAACTCTAAACATTCTTTTGGGCCATTAGACCATAAATATCTATACATACTATTAGGAACTGGATCACCATATTGATCTGAACCTGTTCTCCAACTGTAATTCCACAAACCTCCCCAATCTTCTTGCTTTTCAAAACAAACTAACTCAGGAACTTTTTCACCTTTTTTCTCTGCTTGCTCTATTGCTCTTAGAAATGACAGACCACACGGACCTGCACCTATTAATGCGACTTTTGTCATAATTTCTCTCTCCCTTTTCTTAATAGATTATCATAATCTAAATAGGATAAAATTATCAACAAATTATTTTATCCTAAGTGCGACTAAGGATCTTAGTTTTATGAAAAAAATTCTAATTGTTGAGGGCAATCTAAGAGAAGAAAATGACAGCTTTTCAAAAGTTGGAATACAAACTCACACTCAAAGCTTAAAAGATAGTTTGGCTTATTTCACAAATGATTTAACGTTTGATGTTGTAAATCCTTCATCAGATAAAAATATTGAACCTATTGTCCAAAAACTTTCAACTTATGATGGTTTGATATGGGGAGGGAGTAGCTTAAATATTTATAATGATACTCCAGAGATAAGAAGACAAATTGAATTCATGCGAGAGTGTCAAAAGAACGTTAAAAAAATTTTAGCTATTTGTTGGGGAATGCAAGTAGCGGTCACCGCCGCGGGTGGTGAAGTAAAAAAAGCAGACAATTCAAATATTGGTATAGCAAACGATGTAAAGATTAATGAAAAAGGATTAGATCATCCTTTGTATAGAGATAAAGATAAAATTTTTAATACACCAGCATTTAATTTTGATGAGGTAGTTAAAATTCCTAATAATGGAATTTGTTTAGCTTCCAATAAAATAAATAATGTTCAAAGTTTATATTTTGAAGTTAATGAAACTAAAGTTTGGGGACTTCAATATCATCCTGAAATTACTTATGAAAAAATGATAAGTCTTATTGAATTTAGAAAAGAAAAACTTGTTGAGACGCGTAAAGCGTTTAAATCTTTAGAGGATATTGATAATCATATTGATTTTATTAAAAAAGAGATTGCAATATCTAATAAAGATAAAACAATGATGGAACTTAGAAATTGGTTAAATTTTATTTATTAAAATAAACCTTCGATTTGACCTTTATCATTTAACTTAATTGCATCTGCAGCAGGAACTCTTGGAAGACCAGGCATTGTCATTATTGCTCCACAAATCACAACTATAAATTCTGCACCAGATGAAAGTCTTACTTCTCTAATTGGTAGAACATGACCTGATGGAGCTCCTTTTAAATTAGGATCTGTTGAAAAACTATACTGTGTTTTTGCAACACATATTGGTAGATTTCCGTAACCTTGCTCTTCAAAAGATTTTAATTGGTCTCTTATTTTAGTATCAGCAGTAACTTCACTCGCTCTATAAATTTCTTTTGCTACTGTTTCTACTTTTTTAAACAATGGAGTTTTATCTTCATAAAGAAATTTGAAATTCGCTTCTCCTTTATCAATTAACTCAACAACATGAGAAGCAAGTTCTTTTGTACCTTCTCCACCATTTGCCCAGTGAGTGCAAAGTTTTGCTTCAACACCCATTTTTTTACATGATGCTAATAATTCATTAACTTCATTTTCTGTATCTGCTATAAAATGATTTACTGCAACAGCAACAGGTAGTCCAAATTTTTTCACATTTTCTACGTGTCTTTCTAAATTAACTAAACCTTTTTTTAACGCATCAACATTTTCATTTTTTAATTCATCTTTTGATAAACCACCGTGCATTTTTAAAGCCCTTATTGTTGCAACAATAACAACACAGCTAGGTTTTAGACCTGATTTTCTACATTTAATATCTAAGAATTTTTCTGCACCCAAATCTGCACCAAAGCCTGCTTCTGTAACAACATAGTCAGCCAACTTAAGCCCTGCTTTAGTAGCAATTACAGAGTTACAACCATGAGCAATATTTGCAAATGGCCCACCATGTATGATTGCAGGATTATTTTCTAAAGTTTGAGTTACATTTGGTCTGATTGCATCTTTTAATAAAACTGTCATTGCACCTTGAGCATTTAGGTCTTTGGCAAAAATTGGTTTTCTTTCTCTAGTATATCCAATAGTAATGTTTCCAATTCTATTCTCTAAGTCTTCTAAGTCATTAGCCAAGCAGAAAATAGCCATTATCTCTGAAGCTACCGTAATATCAAAACCGTCTTCTCTCGGAAAACCATTAGCAACTCCACCTAAATTAATGTTGATAGCTCTAAGAGCTCTATCATTCATGTCCATAACTCTTTTCCAAGTAACTCTTCTGACATCAATATTTAATTTGTTACCCCAATAAATATGATTATCTATTAATGCAGAAAGAAGATTATGTGCTGATGTAATTGCGTGAAAATCACCAGTAAAATGTAAATTGATTTGTTCCATAGGAACAACTTGAGCATAACCACCACCTGCCGCTCCACCTTTCATTCCAAATGAAGGACCTAAGCTTGGTTCTCTTAAACACACTATAGATTTTTTTCCTATTTTGTTTAATCCATCGTTTAAACCTACAGATGTAGTTGTTTTACCTTCTCCAGCTGGAGTAGGAGTAATCGCTGTAACTAGAATTAGTTTTCCGTCTCTATTACTTTTTAATTTGTCAAGATATTCAAGATTTATTTTTGCAATATGTCTGCCCATTGGACTAAAGGCTTCAGGTTCATCTGGTACATTAATCTTATCAAGGATCTCCTTGATAGGTTGCATTTTTGCTTCTCTTGCTATTTCTATATCTGACTTTGGCATAAAATAATCACGATCTTTTATTCAATTTCATTTTGTTTTAAACTTCTAAAAAATATATATAAAAAATAATAAGAAAAGTTTAGATATTTTTCGCTAAAATCATTTTATGCAAAAATATTCAATTTTTAGTCTCGTCAAAAATGCTTTCTCTAATCATCAAAATTGGGATTTAGCTTGGAAAGATCCTGAACCAAAAGAAGAATACGATGTAGTAATAATTGGTGGTGGAGGTCATGGTTTAGCTACAGCATATTATCTAGCTAAAGAACATAAAATTACAAAAGTAGCGATAATTGAAAAGGGTTGGATCGGTGGAGGAAATATTGGCCGAAACACTACCATTATCAGATCAAATTTTATGTACGATGCTAATGCGAGATTTAATGAATTTGGAATGGATTTATGGAGAAATATGAGTCAGGAATTAAATTTCAACGTAATGTTTTCTCCAAGAGGAATAGTTAATTTAGCTCACTCTGATGCACAAATGAATGCTTACGCAAGAAGAGGTAATTCAATGAAATTGAACGGAATTGATGCTGAATTACTAAATAGAGAGCAAATAAAAAAAATTATACCTATGGCTGATTTTTCAGACGATGTTAGATATCCAATTTTTGGAGGTCTTGCGCAACCAAGTGCAGGAACTGCAAGACATGATGCGGTAGCTTGGGGATATGCAAGACAAGCTGACTCAATGGGAGTTGATATAATTCAAAATTGTGAAGTAACAGGGTTTGATGTAGCCAATGGTAAAATCAAGGGTGTTAGAACTAGTAGAGGAAATATTAAAACAAAAAAAATTGGTCTATGTGTTGCAGGAAGTTCAAATGTTTTAGCTGAACAACTTAATATGACGTTACCGATTGAAACACATTTATTACAAGCATGCGTATCAGAGCCAGTCAAACCTATTTTAGACGGAGTAGTAACTTTTGGTGCAGGCCACTTTTATATAAGTCAATCAGACAAAGGTGAAATGGTAATGGGTGGTGATTTAGATGGTTACAATAGTTATGCTCAAAAAGGAAATTTACCAACAATCCAACATGTTTTAACTGGAGGTATAGCTCTATTTCCTTTTTTAAGTAGACTTAAAATGCTTAGAACATGGGGTGGTATCATGGATATGTCTATGGATGGTTCACCAATTATTGATAAAACTCATATAGATGGTTTGTATTTAAATTGTGGTTGGTGCTATGGTGGTTTTAAATCTGTTCCAGCATCTGGTTGGACGTTTGCACACACAATCGCTCAAGATAGAATACATGAATTAAATTCTGAATTAAGTCTAAGTAGATTTGATAAAGGTTATTTGTTAGACGAAAAAGGTCTTGGAACAAAAACTTGGATTTCATAAATGTTAAATATTAAATGCCCATATTGCGGAATGAGAGGCCATAAAGAATTTGCTTATGGCGGAGATGGAACTGTAAAAAGACCTGAGTTAAATCAAGAAGTATCAGATGAGAAATGGAATGAGTTTGTTTATTTGAGAAAAAGTCCAAGAGGTAAACATATTGAGTTATGGCATCATATAGCAGGTTGTAGACAATGGTTTAAAGTTCATAGAGACACAGTTACTCACGAAATTTTTCAAACTGCAAAAATGAATGAAGAAATAAAATGAGTCAATCACACCGTTTAACTAATGAGGGTTTAATAAATAGAAATAAAGAAATAACTTTTTCTTTTAATGGAAAAAAATATATTGGTTACGAAGGAGATACTTTAGCTTCAGCCTTATTAGCTAATGGTGTTCATTTAGTTGGAAGAAGTTTTAAATATCATAGACCAAGAGGTTTTTTTGGTGCAGGTGTTGATGAACCTAATGCAAAATTACAAATTCAATTGAATGGTCATTCAGAACCAAATGTGAATGCAACAGAAATTGAACTAGTAGATGGTATAGAAGCTACAAGTCAAAACTGCTGGCCATCAGTCGAATTTGATGTAGGAGCAATAAATAACTTTTTAAATAAATTTTTTCCAGCTGGTTTTTATTACAAAACATTTATGTGGCCGAAAAGCTTTTGGTACAAAATATATGAACCTTTTATAAGAAAAGCAGCAGGTCTAGGTGTTGCATCAGTAGAAAAAGACAAAGAAAGATATGAACATAAATATGAATATTGTGATTTGTTAGTTACAGGATCAGGTCCAGCCGGATTATCAAGTGCATATGCTGCAGCAAAAAATGGCGCAAAAGTAATCTTAGCAGAAGACAAACCAAGATTTGGTGGAACACTTTTAACAGACGATGTTACAATTGATAATTTATCTGGAAAGGCATGGACTGATAAAATCATTACAGAGTTAAAAGAAATGCCAAATGTGATTGTGAAAAATAGATCTCAAGTTTTTGGATACTATGATCACAATATGATGGTGATGTTTGAAAGAACAGGCGATCATTTAAAAGAAAAACCCAAATACACCCCAAGACAAAGACTATGGTATATAAGAGCAAAAGAAGTTTTGTTATCAACAGGTTCGATTGAAAGACCTATAGTTTTTGGAAACAATGATACACCGGGAGTATTTTTATCTGCAGCAGCTAAGGAATACATAAAAGTTTATGGTGTTTTAGTTGGAAAGAAGCCTTTAATATTTACTAACAACGATAGTGCTTATGAAACTGCTTTGGAATTTAAAAAACAAGGTGTTGAACCAATTATTTTAGATACAAGAGAAGAGCAATCATCTGAATTAATAGATGCAGCAAAAAATCAAAACATAAAAATTAAATTTTCTCACGCAGTAATAGCTGCTAATGGATATAAGAAAGTAAAATCAGCTCAAATTGGTAAACTCAATAAAGATAAAACTGGATTTGAATCGTCCGAAATAATTGAATGTGATTGTATTTGTGTTTCTGGTTTTTGGACACCAACAGTGCATTTAGCTTCACAATCAGGAAATAAACTTAAATTTAATGATCAGATAGATGCTTTTGTCCCAGATAAATCAAAACAAAACGAGATATCTATAGGTGCATCAAAAGGTACTTTTACTTTACAAAAAACTTTAGATGAAGGATTTAAAACTGGATTTGAAGTCTCAAAAAATTTAACAAATAATGATGTATCAATTCCTACTCCAAACTCAAATGAACCTAAAAAAAATGTTCATGATAAATTTTGGTGTTCACCTTTACCAGAAGGAAAAAATTATAAAAGATTTGTAGATTTTCAAAACGATGTTGCAGTGTCTGACATTGAAGTGGCTTTAAGAGAAGGTTACAGATCAATTGAACATGTTAAAAGATATACAACATTAGGAATGGCAACAGACCAAGGTAGAACAAGTAATTTAAATGGTCTTCAATTAGTTGCAAATGTTGAGAAAAAAATTGTTCCACAAGTTGGACATACAACTTTTAGACCACCATTTACTCCTATTACTATTGGTACAATTGTTGGAAGAGAAGTTGATATGGAATACATGCCAACAAGAAAAACTCCAATGCACTCATGGCACGAAGAAAACAACGCTGTGTTTGTTGATGCAGGAGCTTGGAAAAGACCTAGGTATTATAAGCAAGGAAACGAAACTTTATTTGAGGCATCTAAAAGAGAAGCGAAAAATGTTAGAGATCATGTTGGTATTTGCGATGTAACAACACTTGGAAAAATAGATATTAAAGGACCAGATGCTGCAGAATTTTTAAACAGAGTTTACACTAATGCATGGTTAAAATTACCAATTGGTAAAGCTAGATATGGGGTAATGTTAAGAGAAGACGGAATTGTAATGGATGATGGAACAACAACAAGAATTTCAGAAAACCATTATCATATGACAACGACAACTGCTCAAGCAGCTAATGTCTTATCTCACTTAGAATATTACTTACAAGTTGTTTGGCCAGAATTGAATGTAAATGTAATTTCAACAACTGAACAATGGGCTGGGGCAGCATTAGCTGGACCAAAATCAAGAGATGTATTATCAAAATTATTTCCAGATCTAGATGTAAGTAATGAAGCTTTACCTTTTATGGGTTACACAGAAGGAGATTTATTCGGAGTTAATGCAAAGATTTTTAGAATTTCTTTCTCGGGTGAATTAGCTTATGAAATAAATGTTGCTTCTGATCATGGTCTTTTTATGTGGAAAAAAATGATGGAGGTCGGAAAAGAATTCAATATTCAACCTTATGGAACAGAGGCGCTATCAACACTGAGAATAGAAATGGGACATGTCGCTGGACCTGAATTAGACGGAAGAACAATTCCATATGATGTCTCTTTAGAAGGATTAGTATCTAAGAAAAAAGATTTTATTGGCAAAAGATCATTGCAAAAAGAAGCTTTTAATACGAATGATAGACAAAAAATTGTAGGACTTGTCCCATTAGATAAAAAATCTAGCATTCCAGAAGGATCTCATTTAGTTATAGATAAAAACGCAAAATTACCTAACCCTAAATTAGGTCATGTGTCTTCTTCTTGTTGGAGTGTTGAAAATAATAATCCTTTTTCATTAGCAATTGTTAAAGATGGAAAGAATATGATTGGTAAAAAGTTATTTGCTGTATCTCCATTAAAAAATACTGCAATTGAAGTTGAAGTTATATCTTCTCATTATGTCGATCACGAGGGAAAGAGAGTTAGATCATGACAAATGTTTCACCACTTAATTTTGTGCACAAGACAGGCAAATTTGGAGATTTTGAAGGGAAAAATGAAAATGACTTATTAAAAGTTTCAGAAATAAACAAACTACTAATATTCCAAGTTGCAAAATATCGAAATTCTGATTTTGATACATCAAAAATTAAAATCGATAATCTTGAATTACCATCATCTTTAAAATCATCTTCAAATTCAAAGACAAGAATACTATGGTTAGGACCTGATAATTGGTTAGTTTTTTCCTCTAGTTTAGATCTAATTCAAAAAGAAAAGGATCAATTTGATGATAAGCATTTAGCAATCACTGATATTTCACACTCGAGAACTATTATAGAAATAGAGGGAAATTTAGTAGATGAAGTATTAAAAAAAGGATGCCCATTAGATATAAATTCTCTAAAAGAAGGTGATTGTGCGAATTCTGTTTACAATGGAATTACAGTAACATTAGATTTTATCTCAGATAATCCAAAGAAAGTTAGAATATCAGGATTGAGAAGCTTTGGTGAGTCATTACACCATTCTATAACTGATGCTTGTTTAGAATTTGGGTATAAGTCAGTTTAATCTATTTTCTTGTTGCAATATATACACCAAAAGTAGCAATCAGAAATCCAACTATATCTAAATTACTTAATTTCTCTCCTAAAAAAAACCATGCCATCAAAGCTGAGGTCGGTGGAATTAAGAAAAATATAGAAACTGTTTTGCTAGCTGAATTTTTTTTTATTAGAAACATCAAAATTGTAAAAGCTCCAAAAGATACAAGAAAAACTTGATGTGCCATTGCTATTAAAAAGGTTTTATTAAAATTTATGTAAGGATTTGCAAAGAAGACAATAATTACAATGTGAAACAAAAAACCACCGACTGCTTGATAAAAATTACTAACCCTTAATGATAAATTGTTGCTTATTTTTTTTTGCCAAAGCGTTGAAGTTGTAATAGCTAATAAAGCTATAATGGTTGCAGCTAAACCCAAAACTGGAATCTCAACACCAATATCTAGTCCTAAAACCATTGCTGATCCAGTAAAACCAAGTATTACTCCAAGCCATTGTTTGAAAGTTACTTTTTCATTTAAAATAGGCCCACTTAAAGCATTTGTTAGAATTGGTTGAAGAGTAACTATTAAAGCAGCTATACCTGTTGGCATTCCTTTTGATACTGAGTAAAAAACGCCACCTAAATAAAGTCCATGAAATAAAACACCACTCAACAATGACTCACAAATATTTTTTTTGCTAACTAAAAGTTTCTGATTTGTATAAATTGAATAAATGGCAAATCCTAATGAAACCAAAAAAAATCTAAATGCCAGAGCTGAAAATGGATCACTATTATCAGTAAGAGGTTTTGTTGTTATAAAAGCAGAAGACCAAAGAATGATAAATATAAATGGAAATACTTTAATCACTATCAGTCAATCATATCTAATTTGATTAGATTTTCTTGTTTAGTTTCTTTACACCATAATTCATAACTTTCACAAGTTCTCCATAAATGATCAAAAGCTCTTTGAGATATCTCTAAAGGATAATGACTTTTTGCATAGTATAATCCAGAAAATTTGATTAATTGTTTAACCATCATATCTTTTTGGATATTTAAAAGTCTGATAGTTTCTTCAGGAATTTTCTTTTTTGTTTTTTTATCTACAAAATTATTTTTTTTTAATTCTTCAAACCAATCATCATGAAATTTTCCACTGCTAATTTCTTTGTAAAACTCAGACCCAATAAATCTATCAACAGCATCGATATTAGTTATTCCAGGGTTTTCTTTTTTTATCTGAACTACTTTTAAATAAATTAGTTCAGCAACATAAAGAATATATGGTTTCTCTTTTGAAATTTTCACTTTCTATTTCTTATATTTTTTAACAGCAGATGTAGCTAAAATTAAATTTGGATCTAAAAAAATTTTTGAAGTTTTTGCTGTTTTGATTGATTTAAATGCAAAAATAGCAATTGGAAGTTCAGTACAACCTAAAATAATTTTTTTACATTTATTCTTAATTAAATATTTTATTGATGATTGAATAACTTTAGCTGCTTTTTTCACATTACCCATTTTAACTTCTTTAATAGCTTTGTTTACACTTTGTTTTTGAAGTTTATTTGTTGGAAAACATAATTCATAATCTTTACTAAAAATTTTATCATATACTTTTGTTTTTAAAGTACCCTCAGTTGCAAGAAGACCAATCTTTGAATTTTTTTTACATGTTTTTTTGGTATGATTAAAAACCTCTTTTGGCATATTTATAATTGGTATTCTTATCTTTTTTTGTAAATCATCGTACCAATAGTGTGCGGTGTTACATGGTATAACAATAAATCTACACTTTGCTTTTTCTAATTTTTTACATCCATCAATTAAACTTTTTAAAACTTTTTCATACTTTCTTTTTGATGAAATATTTTCAAATCTATTAGAGAGTGCTCCAGTAGTTTTGCCTATAGACTCAGGTCTTCCAGGAATATTTGATTTGTTATATAAAAAGAAAAGAGGATAATCTTGATCTATTTTACCTCTATATTGAGTTGCAAGTTTATTGCAAAAATCAAGTCCTGCTTGAGTTCCCATTCCACCAAGAATACCAATCATAAATTAATTAATCCTATTCATTAATAAGTTTTGTGTAGTGCATTGAGTTAATATCTTCTTTGTAATGTGCAAAAGGCTCACAAACTTTAAAACCACACTTATCAAATAATTTCCTTGCTGGTAAGAAAAATTTTCCAGCACCAGTTTCTATACTTAATCTTTTAATTTTGAGTTTTTTTGCTTCTTCAATAAGATGATTAATGACTTTTATTCCATTATTCTGGCCTCTAAATTTATCGTGAACTCTTATTGATTTAAATTCACCATGCTCTTTATCTAAAAATTTTAGTGCTCCACATCCCATTAGATTATCTTTTTCCCATAAACTCCAAAATTTTATTGTTGGATCTTTTAAACCTGGAATATCCAAAACATGTGCACTTCCTTCTGGAGATGCAGCTCTCAATTCTATGAAATGTTTTATAAGCAATTCATTAACTTCAGGATTTTCAAAATTTCCTTCAATTGATTTAATCATTATATTAGTGTTGTTAGGTGACCCATTTTTCTTTTCTTTTTAACTTCTTTTTTTAAGTAGTCAAAAAAGAATTGATTTTTTTCAAGTGTAGGGTTCTGTCTATAATGTAGGATATCTTCACCAATTAGATTAATCATTTTTGCATTTGATAATTTTTTTAAAGGTATTTTGTCTAATTTACAAACTGCTCTTATATGATTTTCAAATTGGCTTACATTGAATGCGTTTATTGTTAAATGACCAGAGTTATGAACTCTAGGTGCAATTTCATTAACATAAAGATTGTCGTTTCTATCAACAAAAAATTCTACACACATAGTCCCAACATATTTTAATTCCTCAGCAAGCAATATGGCCCACTCTTTAGATTGATTTAAAATATTTTCACTAATATTCGCTGGTATCTCTGAATATTTTAAAATTTGATCTTCATGTTTATTTTCTATTGGTTCATACACCTCATAACTATTAACACCAAACCTAGTAACAATAACAGAAATCTCTTGTTTTAACTTAATTAGTCTTTCTAAAATGTATTCTTTAGAAAAATCTATGTTTAATTTTTCTATATCTTCATGAGATTTAATTGGGTATTGACCTTTACCGTCATATCCCAAAGTTGTGGTTTTAAGAATTCCTGGTAATAAATCTCCTAAAGCTTCTAAGTCAGATTTTTTTTCAACCACCGCATATCTTGTTGTTCTTATATTGAATTTATTAACAAAATCTTTTTCTGCGATACGGTGTTGTATAATTCTATTTACAGAAGGTTTAGGTAAAACAGGTTTTGAATTATTCATTTCATTCAAAGTTTGATAAGGGATATTTTCAAACTCGTATGTAATTAGATCTACTTTTTGAACAAATTCATTTATTTTGTTTTGATCATTATAAGCTGCATGAATATATTCATCACAGAAATTTTGTGCTGGCCCATCTTTATCATCACAATATACAACAACTTTTATATCAAACTTTTTTGCAGCAACAGTTAACATGCTACCTAGTTGTCCACCACCAATTATCCCTAAAGAAATATTTAACATTTACTTTATTTGGGTCTCTTCTTAACTTTATTTGTTTGTGAATTTCTCCAAGACTTCAACTTATTTTTAATTTTACTATTATCATTCGCCAAAATTGATGCTGATAATAAGGCTGCATTAATTGCTCCATCTTCACCAATTGCTAATGTACCTACTGGAATACCTTTCGGCATTTGAGCAATAGAAAGCAGACTATCGAGTCCTTTTAATTTTTTACTCTCAATAGGAACACCTAATACAGGTAAAGATGTGATCGCTGCAATCATCCCTGGCAAATGTGCTGATCCACCAGCGCCAGCAATTATTACGCCTGTGCCATTTTTTTCAGCATTTTTAGCAAATTGATACATCCTATCAGGAGTTCTATGTGCTGATATAATTTTAGTTTCAAAAGAAACGCCAATTTTTTTTAATATATTTTCAGCTAATTTCATAGTTTTGTAGTCAGATTGACTACCCATAACTATTGATACTTTTTTATTTTTCTTCATTGAAACCTTTAGAATCTTTATTTCAAACTCTTAGTAAAATTTCAATAAATTTATAGAAATTGAACATGAGATTGATAGACTATTTAGATCATCATGAGCAATAATTATAGAATTGATAATCTTCAGTATTGTAATTGGTCTAGAGAAATTTTTCAGATCAATAGAGAGGCAAAATTAGATGCTGTACATGTAACAATAGTTTATCACGAGGACTATGATGAATTATTATTAGAAATTAAGAAATGGCAAAAATTAGCTGAAAATAATTCTGATTTGATTTTTTTAGCTAATAATTCGACAGATATAGAGAAAGCAAAAAAACTAAATAAGACCGCAGTATTTTTTGGATTTCAAAATTGTTCACCAATTGAAGATGATATTTCGTTAGTTGAGAAAGTGCATCAACTTGGGTGTAGATTTATGCAACTTACATATAACAACCAATCTCTTCTAGCAACAGGCTGTTATGAAAGAAATGATAGTGGCGTAACAAATTTTGGTAGAGAAGTAATCAGAGAAATGAATAGAGTGGGAATTGTAATTGATATGTCACACTCGGCAGAAAAAAGCAGTTTAGATGCAATTGAGATAAGTGAAAAACCAATAGCGATTACACATGCCAACCCATCTTTTTGGCATCCAGCAAAAAGAAATAAATCAAATGATCTTTTAAAGGCATTAAATGATAGCAACGGTATGTTAGGTCTTTCTTTGTACCCTCATCATTTACATAATAATAGTAAATGCACATTAGAAAATTTTTGCGAAATGGTTGCAAAAACTGCAGAAATTATGGATGTAAAAAATATTGGTATTGGTTCTGATCTTTGCCTTAATCAACCTGATGAAGTTGTTGAATGGATGCGTAATGGAACATGGACTAAAACTAAAAATTATGGTGAAGGCTCAAAAAGCAAACCTGGTTTTCCAGATCAACCTAGTTGGTTCAAAGATGCAAGAGGATTTGATAATATTGAAAGTGGTTTAAGAAAGATTGGATTTTCTGAGGAAGATGTGAATGGAATTTTAGGAAACAATTGGTACAATTTTTATAAAAATATTTGAATATGAATATTGAGTTACGAAGTCCAGACAAAGTTATGAAATTATCAAGACTTGGATCATTTCATCAATCAAAACTTTCTTTTTTAAGAAGTTTTTTAAAGGAGTTTAAAGATTGGGAGTATAGAAGAGATTTATTTGATCTTAATAAAGAAGGATTTGGAACTGCTGTATATTCATTTAGAAAAGATGAGAGAGTTTATTCTCTAGTATGTTTTGCAAATCAAATTGATGACAATGAAAGATCAGATAGAGTGATTGCCACAAAATGGGATGCTGCCTTCACTCTTCACGATGGAATTCCTGAAAAAAAAGATATTGAAAGATTAAGAAATGAAGTTCCAAAGCAAGAAGTTGGAAGAATGTCTTACAAAGAACTAACCTTATCTAGAGCAAATAAATCTGTAAGAGTTTTTAATCATGTTGTTGAAAAATTAAGTAACGGAGAACAACCTGATTTGGAATTGTTGTCTAAGGTTGGATATTTATACAGAACTACAGCTGTATATGGTTCTGGAAAATTTGGATTGGCAGATAGGTTTAGAATAAAGAATAGAGAGGAAATCAATGGTCCATTTAGATTAGAAATGATGTTAGTTTACTTAGTAAGACAATTTACTTTTGACCAAGTAAATCATATTGCAAAATGTCGAAATCCTAAAAAAGCAATCTCTTTAGATAATAAAATTTCTAAAAATTTAGGCATAGGCAACTCAACTGGTTTAGGTATGGCACCTTTTATAGTAAATCACCCAACGTTGTTGAACAATTGGATATTGATGAGAGAAACAGCCCTAAAAAAAATTAGAGAAATCAAAAATGTTAAAGATCAAGATTTTCAATTATTTTGTACTTGTTTGAAAAATTCTTTGACCAATATAACTAGCTGGAACTCTGATAGTGAATATCAAATTAAGAAAATTAAATCTCTTTTAATTGATATAAATAAATTTTTAAAATTTATAGATAATGAACTTGATACGAATAAAGATTATTTATTTAATGAAATTTACAACTGGATCGATCAAAATATGTGCGAAGAGGCAATTGAATATATAGTTTCAATCATGCTTGAACCATATGATGAAATTTTAGAACCTTTAATTCAAAAAATGAGTTCTGATGAAGAAAAATATTTTAATATTCCAACAAATAGATCAACAGATGATTTAAATAAAATTTTAAAAGATAGATATTCAGAAATTTTAAAAATTGATTTTGAAAATAAAGAAAACAATCAAAATTTCTGGTTTATATCCAAAAATAAAGAAGAACCTAGACTTGCAGATAGATTTGATGAACAAGGATCTGAATTAGAGCAACCACTAGCTATTGCAAGAGATATAAAAAAATTACATCAAAAAGTAGAAAAATTAAAAAAAACAATTTCTGTTGCAGAGTTTTTAATTGAAAATGCTGATTTGAGACATGTTGTAAGACGTGTTTTTATAATTGAAAAATTTCCTTATTCTGAAATTCAAGATAACACCATAGGTAAATCAATTATGCCGATAGACATGTTAAGGCTTAAGTTATCATATTTTGGAGCATTAAAGTTTGATCCTAGATCAGACAAATGGTTAAGAATTTGTATGTTTCAAGGAGCACCTCTTCCAAATGATTTAAAAAATTATGATGAGCAATGGGTTTATAAAACCCAGATTTAAAATGAGATCTCTCAGTGAAATTGAAACAGTATCGAAAAGAGCTAGTAGAGCAGTTGGTTTTAGTTGGGGAGAAGCAGAAGAAATAGGAAAAAATATAAGATTATTAGAATTGTTTGGTTTACCAGGAATAAAAAATTTAAACTTATTTTTGTCAGAAAAAAAAAATAATAGATTTGAGAATTTAAATTTAATTTCAGAAACAAATAAATCTAATAAAAATCATTTTTGCCCAATTTCAACTGGTATCAGCTTCTTAGATCAGATAGATAATTTAAAAGATAAGATTGTCTCAATTAACAATATTGCTTATCCAATATTATTTATTCCATTCTTAAGCAGAAGTTCAGAAATTATTGGAAAAAGAATTAAGCTAAAATTTAATCAAGCACAGATAATACTTAATTTTAATGTTAATATTTATTCAGATAATAATTTTTCAGATTTAATTTTAAAAGGTAAAGATGTTGAAATTAGTTTTTTAGAAAATACTGATTCATTTTCTGAAGATGAATGGAAAAATCTTTATAAATTGAGTGAAGATACATTTGTTGAAGAATCTGAAAGTTTAAAACAAGGTGGAGCAGGAGCGGGATTAACAGATAATGATTGAAAATAATGATGAGCTTATTTTAGAAGATATTAATGAGGAAGAATTAAATAATATATGCGATGAATGTAAACAAGAACATCAAAGTGTTACTCAAAACCTAATATTAACTGGATATAAAATTTGTAAATCTTGTAGAGTTTCTAAAACTATATTCCCTCTTTAACTTACCTGACTTATTGGCATTGCATCCATTCTGCTCATTACAAATGAGATAGATAAAAATACAATTATTAGAAAAGATAAGAACACTATACCAAATGATTTCATATTGGATTTAAGATTGAGAATTTGTTTAGTTGAAATAATCAAACCAGCAAAAATCCAAAATTGCGTAAGAAAAATAATTGGTATCATTAATTCTGGTGTTACAGCAAAAAACCTAATTAAGCCTGGTGCATGCGCAAAACCAACAGCAGTAAGTACTTTTTTAAATGGTATTTTAGTATCTTTGTCTGGAAATAACTTAACACCAATAACATAAATCAATATTGCCCATACAAACCATGTAATAATTGCAGTTAAACCTGAAACACCAATGGCAGTTTTAACAACTGTGTTAGCTGCAACTGCACCAGCCACACCATCTAAAATCATGATAAGACCAGCAAAATAAATTGCAGCTTCTCCAAAGTTTTTATTATCTTTGTAGAGTGATCGATCTAGTTTAATTGATTTAAAAACAATATTTAAAAATTCACCAAACATATTTTATTTTTTTTTATCTTTTTGTTCTTTATATGAAATAATTAGTGGAAATATTATTAAAGCAATCGCAATAATAATGCAAACAGCGATTAAGAAAGTTTTTGACATAATTTAAAGGGGGCAATGTATTTGCCCCCTAAAAATAAAAATTAACCTTTTACAACTTCTCTTGTATTTGCGTTGTAAGATTCTTTAAATGGAATATCAACGACCACAGCATCTACAGGTTGACCTGGTTTATCTGCATATTGATCAGGTAAATGTATTTTATACTTTGTGCCTAATTTACCTTTTGGAAAGCCATTAGCATTTAATGTTCCATCAAAAGGTACATATCCCATTGCGATATTTTGTTTTTTCTCAGGGTGATACCAAGGAGAGGTAACAAAACCAACTGGATCACCACCATCTGCATTTGATATTAACCAAAAATCAGGAGCGTATTCTTCAATAGGTTTTCCACCTAGCTCAAGACCAACTAACTGAAGTTTGTATGGTTTTTTACCTGCTTTAAGATCAGCTCCCATTTTTTCGAGAGCAGCCTTTCCAACATAATCACCTTTCTTTTTCCATTCACCTTTTCCAGATAATGAAACTTGGTAACCTAAGTTACATTGAAAAGGATTGTGCTGTTGATCTAAATCTTGACCCCATGAAAGAATTCCTGCTTGAATTCTTCTATGGTGAGCTGGTGCAATAACCATTAAGTTATGCGCTTTACCTTTATCAAGAACAGCATTCCACATATCCTCAGCATATAAAGTAGAGTCTCTTAGGTAAATTTCATATCCTGCTTCTCCAGAAAAACCAGATTGAGAAATAATAACATCTCTTCCTCCAACTTTAGCAGAAGCTAAACCGTAGAATGGCATGTCATCAAAATCAACTTGATCTCCACAAAGATCTTTCATTAATGCTTTTGATTTTGGACCTTGAATTTGAACTGGACTGACATCGATTTCATTTATATCGACATTAAATCTTCCATCTGCATTCACTCCTTGAAGATACATTCCAATATCACTATCAGATAAACTGAACCAAAACTCATCTTCAGAAATTCTTAAAAGGATTGGGTCATTAAGAACTCCCCCATAAGCATTACATAGAATTACATATCTAGCTCTCATAGGTGAGATCTTAGTTGCATCTCTAGTAATTACGTAATCAACAAATTTTTCTGCATCTGGACCCTTAACTTGAATTTGTCTTTCTACAGCTACGTTCCACATTGTTACGTGATTTACAATTGCATCATACTCAACCATTGCACCACCATCTTCTGGTTTTACATACCCTCTTGGGTGATAGATACGATTGTAAACAGTTGCTCTCCAACAACCTGCTTTCATTGATAAATGCCAATATGGAGATTTTCTTACTCTCGTTGATATTAACATTTCTACTTTAGTAGGACCACTTTGTCTTAAGTTATATGGTACCTTTCTGTCAGACTGATCTACTGACGTTACATGCCTTACTTTGTCGTAATCGAACTCTTTAGACATATTTGTTCTCCTTCAACCACTTGTTTGTTTCCTTCAAGCCGCCGAATGTATAAATGTGGAAGTTATCAGTATGCGATTTAACCTTCCCAATTAAATCATTAGGGTCTTTAGGTTTTAATAAATCTAACGCCTTACTAAAATTAGATTTAAGAAAGTTAATGGAATTTTTCGCACCAACGATATTTGCAAACTTTATTAAGCTTGAAATTTTCATGGGCCCAGTAATTCCAACATGCACTGGTACGCTTTGTTTAGAAATGAAATCAATAATAGGCTGAGTATCTAATAACCATTGGGTTACAATATAATCAGCATAAGGCTTTTTATCTATCATTGCTTTTTCTAAATCTTGGTCAGAAATATCAGGGCTTCCTTCAGGGTGTCCTGCTATTCCAATTTTAATTCCTTCTAAATATCCTGTTTCAAGAATTTGAAATGAACTATCAAATTTTCCAATTGGTTCTCTACTTCCACCAATAACTAAAGCTTGTTTAACTCCTAAATCTTTACACATATTCATATAATCTTTTAGCTCTTCATCGTTGCTTATTGAACGAGCTGGAACATGTGGAACAGGGTTAAAACCCTCTTTAACTAAATCTCCTGATTTTTTTGCTGTCTCTTTATAGTCTCCTCCAGGCAATAGTGTTACGTAAACATCCGTCACAGCAGGAAGAGTGCTAAGATCCGTATGAGGACCAATTTCTAAAGAAAAATTCATTCTTCCCCGACTCGTATCTTTTTTGAAAATCTCTGTCAAAGAAATTCATTTCTTACTCTTAGGAAATTTATTGCTAAAAATTTAACCCATGGTAATTTTTTCTATGTCTCAGAAATTCACAAATTCAACCCTCTCAAGAATTTTGGAAATAGATAAGCTTAAAAATGTAGACATGCCAATTGAGAATGCAAATGGCCTCCCTAATGAATGTTACACAAATGCTGATTATTTAGATTACGAAAGAGAAAAAATTTTTTGTAATAAATGGATTGTAATAGGTGTCGCAAGCTCAATTCCAAATCCAGGAGATGCTAGACCATATAATCTGCTCGGGATTCCTTTAATTTTGGTAAGAGATAAAGATATGGGAATAAAAGTATTTCATAATGTATGTAGCCATAGAGGATTTAAGCTTGTTGATAAACCATGTACTTTAAAAAATGTGATTAGGTGCCCTTATCATTCTTGGTCTTATGATTTTAAAGGAAACTTAGTTGCAACTCCGCATATTGGCGGTCTTAATAATCACCAATCAGAAAAATTCGATAAAAATAAAAGTAATTTAAAAGAGGTAAAATCTAAAGTTTGGATGGATATAATTTTTGTAAATATCAATTCTAATGAAATAGAATTTGATGATTATATTAAACCTCTCGAAGATAGATGGTCTAGTTTTATCAATAAAGATGATCAAAAATTAATCGTTCATTCTAATGATTATGGTTATTTTAATTTAGACGTAAACTGTAATTGGAAGTTTGCAATAGAAAATTATTGTGAGAGTTATCACTTACCAACAATTCATCCTGAACTGAATAAAGTTTCAAATATCAATGATCATTATCATATTCAAGGTTTGCCAAATAGATTTGCAGGTCAAGGAAGTAAAAAATATGAACAACCTGTAAAAGGAAATAAAAAATTTGAAACTTTTCCTAATTGGGACAAAACAAAACTTAAGAATTCTGAATATATAGCTTTATTCCCTAATGTTATGATAGGTTTACACATAGATCATTTTTATGTTTATTGGTTAGAGCCTTTAGCAATGAATAAAACTCGTGAACATATGCAAATGTATTATGTTGGAAATGAAAGTGCTAACGGTGAGGAACTTAAAGAATTAAGAAAAGAAAATTCCAGATTTTGGAAAGATGTGATGATAGAAGACATAAAAGCTATAGAAGGAATGCAAGAGGGTAGAAATTCACCAGTATATAATGGAGGAAATTTTTCTCCAGTTATGGATCAACCAACACATCAATTTCATAAGTGGGTTGCAATTAATTTACTATGAAAATAATTTTAATCATGGGTCTTCCAGGATCAGGAAAAACAACTTTAGCTAATGAATTAGCACCATTGCTAAATGCAAAGAGACTTAATGCTGATGAAGTTAGAAAAGAAGCTAATGATTGGGATTTTTCAGAGGAAGGAAGAAAAAGACAATCAAAAAGAATGGCTGACTTTGCTCTAAAGATGAAAGAAAATGGAAATAATGTAGTTGCAGATTTTATTTGTCCAACACCTGAAGCAAGAAAATTATTTCCAGCTGATTTTGTTATTTGGGTAGATACAATAAAAGAAGGTAGATTTGACGATACAAATAAAATGTTTATTAAACCTGACAAGTTTGACTTTCATGTAACAACACAAGATGCTAAAAACTGGGCACCAAAAATATTAAAGGAGATAAAATAATGGCTTACGAATGGGATAATAAAAAACCAACCGCACAAATGTTAGGAAGATGGCAACCTTTTCATGATGGCCATTACACTTTATTTAAAGAAATAATTAAAAAAACTGGACAAGTTTGTATTCAAATTAGAGATGTACAAGGAGTTGATGATAATCCTTTTGATTTTGAAACAGTTAAAAAAAATATAGAGGAAAGACTTAACCCTGAGTTTGAGGGTAGATTTAAAATCATGTTAGTACCAAATATTACAAATATTTGTTATGGAAGGGGTGTTGGTTATAAGATTGAAGAAATTGTCTTATCTGAAGAAATTCAAAAAATCTCAGCTACCAAGATTAGAGCTAAAATGAGAGAAGAAGGAAAACTTTAGATCAATCTGTATAATTTATATTTACCAAAGAATTAAAATATAATAACGTAATCTTATGAATTTTAATTTGTCAACTCACCATCATAGACTTGCAAGAGTTGGATTAGGTTCTAAACTATCCTCAAAATTATTCTCATTATTACTTGAAAAGACAGATTGTAAAAATCATTTAAATTTTTCTACTCCTACCAAACTTTAAAATTTCCTTCTTAGGCAATCTAAATAAATTATTTTAAAAGGAGGAAAATGAATAAATTAGAAGAAATAGTAGATTTAAAAAGATATCCAATTCACGACGTTCATTCAAAAGAACGTAAGGAAATGATTTCTCATTATAAAAATGAGCTTGATGAAGTTGGTTGTTGTAAAATTCCAAATTTTATCAAACAAGAATCTCTTGATAAAATGTTTAAGGAGGTTATAGCAAGACGAAAACATATCTATTGGTCAGATGAAAGTCATAATCCATATTTTAGTGTCAAAGATGATCAATATGAAAAAGATCATCCAATAAATACATTTAATGAGAGAAAAAATGGTTATTTGAATTCCGATGTTTTGAGTGATGATAGCGATTTAAGATATATTTACGAAACTGACGAATTAAAAGATTTTGTTTCAGATTGTCTAGGAGTTAAACCTATTTTTCAATGGGCAGATCCATTAGGTAGAAATCCTTATAACTGTATGGATCCAGGGCACACACTACCTTGGCATTTTGATAGTAATGAATTTACTTTAAGTATTTTAGTAAAAAAAGCAGATGAAGGAGGAGATTTTGAATATGTTCCAAACCTAAGAGCTCCAAGTGACAATAAATTTGAAGAGGTCAAAAGAGTTTTAAATGGTGATAGAGAAAAAGTGAGAGTATTAAAGTTAGGAGAAGGTGATCTTCAAATTTTTAAAGGAAGATTTTCAATGCATCGCGTAACGAAAATTAAAGGTAACACAACTCGTTACATTGCTTTACCAACTTATGTTTTGGATAGCTGGAGAGTTAACACCCCCGCACATTCAAAGATTGTTTATGGCAGAGCAATGCCTATTCATTATGAAAGAAATAAAAAACGTGATGATGATTTGGTAGATTAATGATTAAAGTAGGCTTTATTGGTTTAGGTAATATGGGAATGCCGATGGCTTTAAATCTTCATAAATCAAAAAAAATTGATTTATTAGGATATGATGTTAGTCAAAAAACAATTCAAAAATTTAAATCAAAAAAAGCAAAAGCAACTAACTCTTTGAAAGAGTTGATTAATTTTTCTGACATCATAATAAGCTGTGTACCTGGACCCAAACAAATAAAATTATTATCAGTAGGAAAAAATAAAATTATTGATCAATTAGACAAAAATAAAGTTTGGATAGATTGTTCAACTAATTCTCTTAGTTGTTTCAATTTTTTGAAAAAAAAACTTAAGAGAAAAATCAATCAATTTGTTGATGCCACAATATCAGGTGGAAATTTAAAAGCTCAATCAGGAGATCTATCCATATTCGTGGGAGGCCAAAAAAAAACAGTAAATAAGCTTAAATTTATTTTCAATATTTTAGGCAAAAATCTTTATTATCTAAATACAGCTGGAGCAGGTTATGCTGCTAAAATTGCTCAAGTAAGCCTTTGCTATTTGAATTATCTTTCCCTTTCGGAGTCTCTAATGCTTGGAGTAAAATCAGGTATTAAACCAAAAACTATGTTGGAGATTATAGATAAGAGCGCAAGTGGCGGTTATACATCCACAAGATATGGACCAAATATGATTAATGGTGACTATGATCCTTCATTCTTTTTAGGTTTATCAATGAAAGACTTAAATCTTGCTAATGAAATAATTAAATTACAAAAATTAGATCTACCAATAATGAATTTAACATCAAAAATTTATAAAAAAGCTATTAAAAAATTTGGACCTAATTCTAATCACTTAAAAGTAATTAAACTTTTAGAACAAAATAATAAATTAACTTTTTCAAAGGAGGGAAGATGAAAAATAACATCAGTGAAGCAGACTGGAAAGTAAGAGTAGATCTTGCAGCCATGTTTAGATTGACTAATATGATGGGTTGGGATGATACTGTTTGGAACCATATAACTGCCAGAGCACCAGGAACAGATCATACATTCTTTATGCATGAGATGGGTTTGTTGTATGAAGAAGTTAAAGCGTCAAACTTAATTAAAGTTGATGAACATGGAAAAGTTTTAGAGGGACCAGAAAAAGCAAACACTGCAGGATTTATTATTCATAGTGCAATTCATCTAAATCATCCTAATGCAAAATTTGTATTTCATGCTCATCCACCTTCAGCATTAGCTGCTACAGCTCTTAAAGACGGTATTCCTCATTTAGTTCAAGATAGTTCAATGCTTTATGGAAAAGTCGGATATCATGAATGGGAAGGCTTATCGATAAACAAAGATGAAAGAGTTAGAATTGCAGAAAACATGGGAGACAACAAAGTTTTAATCATGAAGAACCATGGATTATTGACTGTTGGAGCTACAGCCGGTGAAGCTTTTATGAATATGTATTATGCAATTAGAATGTGTGAAGTTGCTATTCAAGCAACAAGTTCAGGTTTGCCTCTTGAGAGAGCTACTGAGGAAATGTGGAAATTATCTCAAAAACAGTATGATTTATTTTCACCAGGATTAAATGAGTGGCCAGCATTACTAAGAAGGTGTGATGCTAAAGATCCATCTTACAAAGAGTAATGATACAAATAAATTCTTTAGCTGACATTGTAGACAATGGCCTTTGTATTGGCTGTGGACTTTGCAAAAGTATTGCAGGTAATAATTCACTAAAGATGGAAATGAGTGACAAAGGTAATTTAGAACCTAAAGAATTAAAATCTATTAGCAATCAAACATTAGAAAATATTAAAAAAGTTTGCCCAGGAGTAATTGCAGAAGGACCAGAGGATCAAGAGGAAAACGAAGGATCAAATAAAGATATTATCTGGGGAAATTATTTTAGTTTATATTATTCATGGTCTAGTGATCCAAAAATTAGATTTCAAAGTTCAACAGGAGGGTTGTTAAATGGATTATCATTATATTTGCTAGAAAAAAATAAAGTTGATTTTATTATGCATACAGCTGGTGATAAGGAAAACCCAATGCGTAACGTTGTTAAATATAGCTATTCCAAAGATGACTTATTAAATTGTGAAAGTAGATCAAGATATGGTCCATCATCACCTTTGAGTGAATTCCATAAAGCATTGGATAAAAAACAAACTTTCACATTTGTTGGAAAACCTTGTGATGCAGGAGCGATAAGATTACTTGCTAAATTCGATGAACGAGTTGATCAATATTGCAAATATATTTTCACATTAGTTTGTGGTGGTTTTCAAGAATTAACAAAGTCACAAGAATTTATTGATAGTTTTAATGTTAAAGAACATGAGCTTGAGGAGTTTAGGTATAGAGGTTTTGGAAATCCAGGTAGAATGTATATAAAAACTAAAGATCAAAAAGAGTTTGACAAAGATTATAATTCATTCTGGGGAGATGAAAGTAATTGGAAAGTTCCTTTTAGATGTAAAATTTGTCCAGATGCAATTGGTGAAAGTGCAGATATAGCAGCACTTGATACTTGGAGGGGCGGTTCTCCAAAAGGAGAAGATGAAGGTTTCAATGCTGCAGTAATGCGAACAAAAAAAGGAATCAAAATTTTTAATGAAGCTGTTGAAAATGGATATCTTGTGAAAGGGGATCAAATAACTATTGATGATATAAAAGATTTTCAACCTCATCAAACCACAAAAAAACAAGCAGTATATGCAAGGCACCAAGGAATGAAAAAAAATAATTTACCATCAATTAATACTAAAAATTTGAGAATTGAAGAATTGTATAAATTAAATGATAATGATTTTAATAAAAAACAAGAAGAAGGTGTTGCAAAGAGAGTTAGTAAATTATGAAAATAACTAAATTATCAATTTGGAATATTAATCTGAAAAGTCATGAAACATATTTTATGGCAGGTAATAAAACTTGTGATGAAGTAGAGAGTATAATTATCTCAGTAGATACTGATAGTGGCATTAAAGGTTGGGGTGAATGTTGTCCAATTCCTCATTATTTGCCAGCATATGCAAAAGGAATAACACCCGCATTAACAGAGATAGCACCTGTAATTATAGGATCTGATCCAGTTGGACCAGAGGCTTTGATGACAAAGGTAAATAAATATTTACAAGGGCATCCTTATGCAAAATCACCTTTAGATATTGCGTTATGGGATATCACAGCAAAAGTTGCAAATTTACCTTTATATAAATTACTTGGTGGTCAAAAACAAAAAGACATGCCTTTATATCATTCCATAACTTGTATTGCTCCAGATGAAATGGTTAAAATTGCAAAGGAAAAACAAAAGGAAGGTATAACTCAGTTTCAAGTTAAACTTGGTGTTGATAATGATTGGAGAATTGACACTGAAAGATTAATTAAAATTAGAGAAGTTATTGATGATGGTTTTTTAGTTTATGGTGATTGGAATTGTGGAGCAACACCACTTGATGCAATAAGAACAAGTCGAGCTGTAGCTCATTTAGATATTATGCTAGAACAACCTTGTGTTACCTTATCTGAGTGTGCTTCAGTAAAACAAGCAACAGGTCTTCCAATGAAATTAGATGAAGGAGTTTATGATACAAAAACTCTTTTAGAAGGACATGAAAAAGGAATTATGGATGTAGCTGCTTTAAAACTTTCTAAATTTGGAGGAATTAGTGCAGTAAGAGATGCTAGAGAATTATGTAACTATTTTGGAACTAAAATGTGTATTGAGGACACATGGGGGAGTGATATAGCAACTTCAGCATTATTGCATCTAGGCACTAGTTGCGAACCTTCAAGATTATTAAATGTTTGTGACTTATCTGGTTACGTTTCTCCAAGACTAGACAAAAATGGACCTGCTAGAAAAAAAGGAAAAATTTCAGCTCCTGATGGTATAGGTTTAGGAGTTGAGCCAGACTTAGATATATTAGGAAAACCTGCTATTATTCTTGATTAATTTTAAAGAAAGAAATTAAATCTATTTTAATATAGGTTCTAATTTATTATGAATATTAAATATAAGTTTATTCAAAACAGTATTGCCTTAGTTACTATTAATGAACCAAAAACTTATAACTCTTTATCATTTAAAAATTTAAGTGATTTAATCAAAGTATTTAAGAAACTTGATAAAGATAACAAAACTAAGGTTATAATTTTAGAGGGAGCTGGCAAAGGTTTTAGTGCTGGACACAATTTGAAAGAGGTCAAAAGTTTAAAAGTTAAAAATAAATATCAAAAGCTATTTAATCTTTGTTCAAAATTGATGTTACAAATTGTTGAAGGAAAAAAACCTGTTATTGCCAAAGTCCATGGTGCTGCTTATGCTGCTGGCTGCCAACTGGTTGCAAGTTGTGACTTAGCTTACAGCACAAAAGATGCGTTGTTTGCAACACCAGGAGTAAACATAGGATTATTTTGTAGTACTCCTATGGTTGCGGTTAGCAGAAAAATTCAAAGAAAACCTATGATGAAAATGTTATTAACTGGGGAACCGATTAAAGCAGATTATGCAAAAGAATTAGGTTTAATTAATGACTGTTTTCCTAAATCAAAATTAAACAATGAAGTTTTAAAAGTTGCTAAAAAAATTGCCTCAAAATCTAATCTTACAATTAAAATTGGTAAGCAAGCTTTTTATAAGCAATTAGAAATGCCATTAAGTAAAGCTTATGCTTATACGAGTAAAATGATGACTTTAAATATGATGGCAATAGATGCTCAAGAAGGAATTTCTGCATTTCTTCAAAAAAGAAAACCTGTTTGGAAAAATAGATAATGACAGATGAAAAAATAAAAGAAATTTTGTCAAATTCTAAAACAATTGCAATGATTGGAGTTAGCAAAGATACAAGTAAAACTTCGACTATAGTTATGAAATATATGCAAGAATATGGATTTAAAGTTATTCCTGTAAACCCACGATCTAAAGGTGAGAAAGTATTAGGTGAGGAGTTTGTGGGAAGTTTAAATGAAATAAAAGAACAAGTTGATATAGTTAATGTTTTCAGGCCTTCTAAAGAAGCAGAAGGTTTTGCAAATGAAACTGTACAAATAAAAGCAAAAACTTTATGGCTCCAACTCGGTATTAAATGTGAAAAAGCTAAAAGTATTACTTCAAAAAATAATATTGAGTATATTGAAAACCGATGTACAAAAATGGAATACCAAAAACACTTTCTAAAAATCAGACAAGCGTTTCCAGTTTTAAATAATTAATGACAATAGTAAATTTCACGCCTTATTCTGCATTGATCGGAGGAATAATTATAGGTTTAGCTGTAGTAATCTTCTTCTTATTTAATGGAAGATTAGTTGGAATTAGTGGAATTGCAGCTAATGCATTAAATCAAAAAGAAAAAAGAATAGATAATATTTTATTTTTAGTAGGTTTAATTGTAGGTCCAATTCTATATGCTTTAATTTCAAATAAAGAAATTAATATTTCAATTTCAAATTCTTTACCTTTATTAATTATTGCAGGATTATTAGTTGGTATTGGGACAAGAATAAGTGGAGGCTGTACAAGCGGTCATGGTATTAGTGGGATTGGCAGATTTTCTTTAAGATCAATTATAGCAACTATAACTTTTATGGTTGTTGGAATTTTAACAGTTTTAATTAAAAATTTTGTATGACTAGAGTGATTTCATTAGTTTCAGGAATTATTTTTGGAATAGGTTTGGTTATAAGTGAAATGATTAATCCTGAAAAAGTTTTAGGTTTTTTAAATTTATTTGGTAATTGGGATCCTTCATTAGCTTTCGTAATGATAGGAGCTTTAGTGGTATCTTCACCTTTATTCCATCTTATAAAATATAAAGAAAAACCTATATGTGAAGTTTCATTCAATATTCCAAATAATAAAGAGATAAATAAAAAATTGGTTTTAGGCTCAGCAATTTTTGGAGCGGGTTGGGGACTTGGTGGTCTGTGTCCAGGTCCAGCAATTTCATCAATTGCTCTAATCAATTATTACTCAATTACTTTTGTTGTATCGATGTTTTTTGGATTTTATATTGTTAGGTTATTTGAGCCTACAACCCAAGCTCGGTGATAAAAATTATCAATATTTTTTTGAATTAAACTTTTAGCAAAATCCTCAGCTTTATCTTTAGAAAAAGGTCCATGTTGGTTTTTTGTATCTTCCTTTATTGATTTTATATCATTAGGATCAGCATGCTCACCTTCAATTACATAGTAATTTTCCATAAAATCCTTATATAACTAGTTTTAAAATTATGAAGAAAATTTTTTTAGTATACGGACACTACAATGACGCATCATTTAATGCTGCAATTAGAGATGAGTTCATAAAAACCTCAAAAGAAAAGGGCAATCAAGTTGATGTTGTTGACCTATATAAAGAGAAGTTCAATCCTGTTTTTGCAGGTGAAGAACCAGACAAAGAAGTCTTAGATCATAGAAAAAGAATAGAAGAAGCGGATACAATTGTTTTAATTGCTCCAATTTGGAATTTCAGAATGCCAGCAATTGTTGAAGGTTGGATAGATAAAGTTTTAGCGCCACCTTGGGCTTTCAGATTTAAACAATTAGTTGGAAACTATGGTTATCCAATTGGAAACTTAAAAAATAAAAAAGCTGTAATTTTTTGTACATATGGATCTCCAAGATTAGCTATTACAACTTTCTTTTTAAACTTACCGATAAGAAGATTAAAAAGAGGAGTTTTCCATATGTGTGGAATATATAATATTAATTATAGAAGATACTTTGCCGTTCCTTTTGTAGGTGAAGAAAAAAGAAAAGAGTTTTTAAAAGATGTTAGAGAAACTGCAAATAACGTTTAGGTCACTTACTATTCTATTGCTGCTTACTTGTATGGCAAAAGCAGACTTAATAGAGCCAAATAAAGATATCTCCCCAAAACAAGTAGTGGAAATTCAGTTAAAAGGATTAATGAATAATGACAAAGATTTTACTGATAGTGGCATTGAGCAAACCTGGAATTTCGCACACCCAGCCAACAAGCAAGTTACAGGCCCTCTTCCAAGATTTAAGACTATGCTAAAAGGAAAGTCTTATTCAATGATGATAGATCATTTAGAACATACGGTTACCCAGCTTGCATTCGGCGACAATTGGGCTCAGTTTGAGGTTATAATTTTAGGGAAAGATAAGAACTATCATAAATTCAATTGGCAGGTTGAAAAATTAACCTCTGAAGGACCACTCAATGATTGTTGGCTTACGACCATGGTGTCCCAACCTATATCCCTAGGTAACTCAATTTAATTATCCACAGATACATTTTTGTTTCGGATTATCAAAAAATTTAGTAGGAATCTGAAAAATGAAAACTAAAACAAAAGTAGTCGTTGTTGGTGGTGGAGTTGTTGGCGTAAGTGCTCTTTATCACTTAGCAAAAAAAGGTTGGTCAGATGTAGTTTTAGTTGAGAGAAAAGAATTAACTTCAGGTTCAACTTGGCACGCAGCAGGTTTACTTCCTTTATTCAACATGAGTTACTCAGTTGGACAACTTCATAAGTACGCAGTAAATTTATATAAAACACTCGAGGAAGAAACAGGAAAAAATGTTGGCTTTAGTGTTGTATCAAACATTAGACTTGCAAGCACTAAAGATAGAATGGATGAATACTATCAATATGCAGGTGTAGCAAAAACAATTGGTGTAGATGTAAAATTTTTAAAACCAGAACAAGTAAAAGAAATTTGGCCACTGTGCCATACAGATGATTTAGTTGGAGCAATTCAACACCCTGAAGATGGATATATTCAACCAGCTGATTTAACTCAAGCTCTTGCAACAGGTGCAAGAAATAGAGGAGCAGAGATTTATAGAAACACAACAGTATTAGCAATGAGACAAACCAAAGATGGTTGGATTGTTGAAACAGACAAAGGATCTATTGAATGTGAACATATAATATCTTGTTCAGGAAATTTTGCTAGACAAACAGGTGAGATGGTTGGTTTGGAAATACCAGTAATACCTGTTGAACATCAATACATTGTTACAGAACCCCATCCAGAAATTCAAAAAAGAAAAAAAGAAGGCTTACCTGAAATGGGAGTTTTAAGAGATAGTGATAGCAGATGGTACATGAGAGAAGAAGCTGGTGGATTAATTTTAGGTCCTTATGAAGATGGAGCACCAGCTTGTTATGTTGAAGGTCCATCAAAAGAATCTGAGTATGAATTATTTCAAGAAGATTTAGATAGACTTGCGCCACACATTGAAGGTGCAATTCATAGAGTTCCAGCTTTTGGAGAAGTGGGTGTTAAAAAAGTTTATAATGGTGCAATTTGTTATACACCAGATGGAAATCCAATTGTTGGTCCTGCGTGGGGTTTAAAAAATTTCTGGATTAATGAAGGTCACAGTTTTGGTATTACAGCTGCGGGTGGAGCAGGTTGGCAATTAGCAGAATGGATTGTAGATGGTGAACCAACTATTGATATGCTTGGTGTAGAACCAAGAAGATATGGTAATTATTGTTCTAAATCATATTTAAAAGCTAAAAATGAGGAAGCTTACAGTCATGTATTTATTGTTCATTATCCAGATGAAGAAAGACCTGCTGCAAGACCTTTAAGAACTTCTCCTTGCTATGAGAGAATGAAAAACTTAGGTGCAGTATTTGGTCAAAAATTTGGATGGGAAAGACCAAATTTTTTTGCAACAGATGGAATGGAACAAAAAGATGATTGGTCATTTAGAAGATCAAAATGGTTTGATGCAATTAAAAAGGAATGTCAGAATGTAAAAGAAAATGTTGGTCTACTTGATATGACAGCATTTGCTAAATGTAGAATTAAAGGACCAAAAGCAGAAGAATTTTTAGATTTCTTAGTTGCAAACAAACTTCCTAAGAAAGTTGGAAGAATAAATTTATGTCATGCCCTTAATACAAAGGGTGGTGTTCATTCAGAATTTACAATCATGAAAGAAGCAGAGAATAGTTATTATTTGGTTTCAGCTGGAGCCAATTTAAGATTAGATCATGATTGGATACAAAAGTGGATGCCAACAGATGGATCAGTAATATTTGAAGATCTTACAAACAGCAACGGTGTGTTGGTTGTTGCTGGTCCAAAAGCAAGAAAATTAATGGAAAAAGTTTCTAAAGACGATTTTTCAAATGAAAACTTTAAATGGTTAACAGCTAAAAAAGTAGATGTTGGGTATGCACCAGTAAATGCAATGAGAGTAAACTTTGTTGGTGAGTTAGGTTGGGAACTGCATCATCCAATTGAATATCAAAATCATATATTTGATAAATTAATGGAAGCTGGAAAAGAATTCGGAATTAAACCATTTGGAATTAGAGCAATGAATAGTTTAAGAGTTGAGAAATCTTATAAATTAGTTGGTACAGAACTTTCAATTGAATATTCACCTTACGAGTCTGGTCTTGATAGGTTCATACATCCTAACAAAGGAAAATTTATTGGTCTTGAAGCCCTAAATAAATGGAGAGAAAAAGGTTTTGATAATAAACTTGTAACATTAGAAGTTCATAATACTGAAGATGCAGACGTATTAGGCAACAACCCAATATATCAAAATGACAAAGTTGTAGGTAGAGCAACCAGTGGAGAATATGGATTTAGATTAGATAAATCTATAGCTCTTGCAATGGTGAAGCCTGATGTTGCGACAGTTGGCGAAAAATTAAAAGTTGATATTTTAGGTAAAATGTATGACGCTACAGTCTTAGATGAAAGTCCATACGATCCAGAAAATAATTTATTAAGAGCTTAATGAAAATCTTAGTCGCAGTAAAAAGAGTTATTGATTACAACGTCCAAATAAGAGTTAAAGAAGATGGAACAGGTGTTGTTACTGACAATGTTAAAATGTCAACTAATCCACCCGATGATAATGCAGTTGAAGAAGCAGTAAAAATTAAAGAAGCGGGAAAAGCAACTGAAGTAGTTGCAGTTACTATTGGAGAAGAAAAAGCTCAAGAAACAGTTAGAAAAGCTTTAGCGGTTGGCGCTGATAGAGGTATTCATGTTAAAGTTGATGGAACGATTGAACCTTTAGCAGTATCAAAATTATTACAAAAAGTTGTAGAAAAAGAAAATCCAGATTTAGTATTTATGGGTAAACAAGCAATTGATGATGATTGTAACCAAACTGGTCAAATGTTAAGTGCTTTATTAAAATGGCCTCAAGCAACTTTTGCTTCAAAAATAGATGTTAAAGATGGAAAATTAGAAGTTGTTAGAGAAATTGACGAAGGTTTAGAGACAATTGAAATAAATGTACCTGCGATTGTTACATGTGATCTACGATTAAATGAACCTAGATATGCTTCATTACCCAATATAATGAAAGCAAAGAAAAAACCAATAGAACAATTAAATGCAGCAGACCTTGGTGTTGATACTGCTCCAAGAGTGGAAGTCTTAAAAGTTGAAGAGCCACCAAAAAGAAAAGCAGGAATTAAAGTAGCAAATGTTGCTGAACTAGTTCAAAAATTAAAAAATGAGGCAAAGGTAATCTAATGGCGGTTTTACTTATAGCAGAACACAATAACAAAGAACTTAAACCTTTCACTTTAAATGCAGTAACAGCTGCTTCACAAATTGATGCAGATGTTCATGCTTTAGTTATAGGAAATAATTCTGCAGATGCAGCAAAAGCTTTATCCGAGTTACCTTTGGTTAAGAAAGTTCTAACTGTTGAAGCACCATATTATGAAAACTTTGTTGCAGAAAATTTTGCACCAGTTGTAATTAAATTAGCTGAAAATTTTTCTCACATTGTTTGTTCAGCTAATACGTTTGGAAAAAATTTAATGCCTAGAATAGCAGCAAATTTAGACACATCTCAGATTAGTGATATAACTAAAGTTATTTCTGCAGATACTTTTTTAAGACCTATTTATGCAGGCAATGCATTTGCAACAGTTAAAAGCAATGACCCAAAAAAATGTGTAACGATTAGACCAACTTCTTTTGATCCTTGTGAAACAAGCGGTGGCTCTGCTCCAATTGAAAAAGTTGATCCAAGTGATGAATTTACATCTACAAAATTTGTAAAAAGAGAAGAAATAAAATCTGATAGACCTGAACTTGGAACAGCTAGAGTTGTTGTTTCTGGAGGAAGAGGAATGCAGAATGGAGATAACTTTAAACTTATTACAGCAATAGCTGATAAACTAAATGCAGCAATCGGAGCATCAAGAGCTGCTGTAGATGCAGGCTATATAAGTAATGATCATCAAGTTGGACAAACTGGAAAAGTAGTAGTTCCAGATTTATATATTGCAGTTGGTATTTCAGGCGCAATTCAACATTTAGCCGGAATGAAAGAAAGTAAAATTATAGTTGCAATCAACAAAGATGGTGAAGCACCAATTTTCAGTGTAGCCGACTATGGTTTAGAAGCAGATTTATTTGAAGCGCTTCCTCAATTCTTAGAAGAATTGAACAAATTAAACACTATACAAAAATAACAAATCCTGTACAAAATTATCTCATGACAAGAGAGTCGATGGAATATGATGTTGTAATTATTGGTGGAGGACCATCAGGATTAGCTACAGCAATTAAACTTAAACAATTAGACTCTAATCTGAATGTTTGTCTTTTAGAAAAGGCCTCAGAAATTGGAGCGCATATCTTAAGTGGAAATGTTTTTGAAACTAGAGCTTTAGATGAGCTTTTGCCTAATTGGAAAGAATTAAATTCACCTATCAAAACTAAAGTTAGTAAGGAAAAATTTTTATTTTTAGGAAAAGAAAAATCAATTAGTTGGCCTACATGGTTATTACCATCGGTACAGCAGAACCATAAAAATTATATTATTAGCTTAGCTAATTTATGTAGATGGTTAGCAGAACAAGCAGAAGCTTTAGGTGTTGAAATATTTCCAGGTTTTCCAGCAAGTGAAATTCTCTATAATGATGATGGTTCTGTAAAAGGTGTTGCTACTCAAGATATGGGTATAGATAAAGAGGGTAATAAAAAAGACAGCTATGAACCTGGCATGGAATTACATGGAAAAGTAACAGTATTTGCAGAAGGGTGTAGAGGTCATTTAGGTAAACAATTAATAAGTAAATTTGAATTAAATAAGGGAAAAGATCCCCAACAATATGGAATTGGTTTTAAAGAAATTTGGGAAGTAAGTGAAAAAACTCATGAAGAAGGTTTAGTTATGCACACAGCTGGATGGCCTTTAGATAATAACACTTACGGTGGAAGTTTTATGTATCATGCAGAAAATAAACAGGTGTTTCTAGGTTATGTTATTGGTTTAGATTATAAAAACCCTCATCTTTCACCATTTGATGAATTTCAAAGATTTAAAACCCATCCAGTAATAAAAAAAATAATTGAGGGTGGAAAAAGAATTTCTTATGGAGCAAGAGCATTAATTGAAGGTGGCTTTCAAAGTTTACCAAAAATGTTTATGCCAGGAGCATTATTAGTCGGTTGTGATGCTGGAACATTAAATATGCCAAAAATAAAAGGATCTCATACTGCTATGAAAAGTGGGATGATTGCAGCTGAAACAATAGTTGATCATTTAAAAGAAAATAAAGATTTATCTAGTTTTGAGGAAAGATTTAAAAATAGTTGGTTGCATGAAGAATTGTTTAGAGCAAGAAATGTAAAACCAAGTTTTAGCTGGGGATTAATTTTAGGTATAATTTTTACAGGTATAGATCAAATTTTATTTAGAGGTAAATTACCTTTTACTCTTAAACATAAGCATGCAGATCACGAAACTTTAAAACCAGCTAATGAAATGCCAAAAATTGATTATCCTAAACCTGATAATGTTATTACATTTGATAAAACAAGTTCAGTATATTTAACTGGTACTAACCATGAAGATAATCAGCCAGTTCATTTAAAATTAAAAGATCCAGAATTACCCATAAAATATACATTAGAAAAATTTGATGAGCCTGCACAAAGATATTGTCCAGCAGGTGTTTATGAAGTTCAAAAAGAAGGAGATATAAATAAATTTGTTATAAATTCTCAAAATTGTATTCACTGTAAAACTTGTGACATAAAAGAACCGTCTCAAAATATTACTTGGGTAACTCCTGAAGGTGGTGGTGGTCCTAAGTATGGAAATATGTAGATCTTTAAGAAAGATCTATTGCAAATTTTTTTAAAGTTTCAATTGGAATTAGTTTTAATGTATTCTTGTGAGTGCTTTTTAATTTAATTGGACAACCTTTACCTGCTTCAACTGCTCGTGCATACCAAGTTGCACAAACACACCATCCATCTCCATCTTTTAATCCTGGAAACCCAAATTCTGGATGAGGTGTAATTAAATCATTACCAGCTTCTTTACACCATTCTAAAAATTCAGTTGTAACTTTTGCACAAACAGTGTGAACACCACGATCATTTTCATCAGTGTTACAACATCCGTCTCTATACCAACCTGTTAGTGGATCTTGTGAGCAATCCTCAAGCTCTTCTCCAAGAACATTTTTTTGTTTTTCTGACATTAAATTTTTGTTGGATTAGGTTGACCTTTATAAACTTCTTCAGGATCAAATTTTTTTTCATCTTCAAGAAATTTCATTTCGATTTTTCTCGCATTATCAATTGGACCTAAAGGAATTGATCTATAAAAACATGAACGGTATCCAACATGGCAACTAGCACCTTCTCCAATATCTACTGTAAGCCAAACAGAGTCTTGATCATCGTCAATTCTGATCTCTGTAACTTTTTGAACAAAACCACTTGTTTTACCTTTATGCCAAATAGCTTTTCTTGATCTACTGAAATAATGGGCTTCTTTAGTTTCTATTGTTTTTTGAAATGCCTCAACATTCATATAACCATGCATTAAAATATCTTTAGTTTTTGCACACATAGTTATGACTGGAATCAATCCGTCATTATCAAATTTTGGTGAAAGAAGATTTCCTTCTTCTATTTCCTCAACATTTTCTCTTTTTTTGAACATAAGAAGTGATTTTGTAGCACAATTTTGTTTATATTAAATATTTTAAAAATATTAATTTAAATGTATAAGTCCCTACGATGAAGTTAGTAAAAGATACCAATTTAAATGAACAATCAAAAAAAGTTTCAGATGATGAAGCTTTAGATGCTTTCAGAACTATACTTAGCTGGATGGGTGAAGATCCAAGTAGAGAAGGGTTAATTGAAACTCCAAAAAGAGTTTTAAAAGCATATAAAGAGTACTTTGGTGGTTACAGCTTAGATGCAAATAAAGTTTTAGAGAAAACATTTGGTGATGTTGAAGGTTATGATGACATGGTTGTTGAAAAAAACATATCAGTAACAAGCCATTGTGAGCATCATATGGCACCGATAGTAGGTACAGCGCATTTAGCATATATCCCAAAAGACAGAGTTGTGGGTTTAAGTAAACTTGCAAGAGTTGTTGAGGTATTTTCGAAAAGATTACAAACTCAAGAAAGATTAACAATGCAAATTGCACAATCTTTAATGACAGCTCTTGATGCTAAGGGTGTTGCTGTTACTATAGATGCAGCTCATCAGTGTATGACTATGAGGGGAATTAAAAAAGAGAATGCTACTACTGTAACAAATTATTTCCTTGGCCAATTTAAAGAAGATCTTTCAATTCAAAATAGATATTTAAGGTTTATAAGTAAATAAAGTGTCAGATAATTTTAAAGCTCTAGTTCTCAATCAAGAAGGTGAGAACTTTACAAGAGAAATTAAATCAATAGACAAAAATTTTTTAAAACATGGCGATGTAACAGTTAAGGTTGATTATTCTGATCTTAACTTTAAAGATGGAATGATCTTAAAAAATGGTGGAAGACTTGTTAAAGAGTTTCCTCATATACCTGGTATTGATTTTTCAGGGACAGTTATTGAAAGTGAAAACTCAAAATTCAAAGAAGGTGATGAAGTTATTCTTACAGGATTTAGAGTTGGTGAAGTTTTTTATGGTGGTTATTCTCAAATAGCAAAAGTTGATGGAAATTTTTTAGTAAAAAAACCATCAAACCTTACTTCTAAACAAGCTATGATTTTAGGTACAGCTGGTTTTACATCTTTGATGAGTGCATTTGCAATCCAAGCTCGTGAAGGAATATTATTAGGTGAAAAAGTAAATGATGTTTTGGTAACTGGTGCAACTGGTGGAGTAGGTAGTGTTGCTGTGATTGCTTTAAGTAAACTTGGATACAATGTTACTGCAGTAACGGGAAAAGATTCTAAAGCAGATTACTTAAAATCACTAGGAGCAAAAAATGTAATAAATAGATCTGAATTTGATAAAGATCCAAAATTAATTGATAAAGGTTTATGGGATGGAGTTGTAGATACTGTTGGTGGAAAAATATTAGCTAATACAATAGTTCAAACAAAACCAAATGGAATAATAGCTGTTTGTGGAAATGCAAATACTAATGAACTTAATACAAATGTAATTCCATTTATGTTGAGAGGAATTAAATTATGGGGAATGGATTCAGCAAATTGTAGTATTAAAAGAAGAGAATTTATTTGGGGAGAAGCGGCAAATTTAATTGATTTTAGTTTAATAGAACCATCTGTTCAAACTGTAAGTTTAGAGGAGTTAATTGAAACTTATCCTAAAATATTAAAAGGAGAAATATCAGGAAGAGTTTTAGTTGATCTTAATAAGTAATGGATTGGGATAAATTAAAAATTTTTCATGCAGTTGCAGAAGCTGGAAGTTTTACTAACGCAACAATTAATTTAAATTTAAGTCAATCAGCAATCAGTAGACAAATTCAATCTTTAGAACAAGACCTAAAAGTTCAATTATTTGAAAGACATGCAAGAGGACTTACACTTACAGAAAATGGTGAATATGTATTTAAAACAGCTCACGAAGTAATTAGTAAATTAAAAGAAGTAGAAACTTCTTTAGGAGATCAAAAAAATAAGCCAACTGGAAAACTTACAATTACAACAGTAAGAAGCTTTGGAACTCACTGGTTAACACCAAGAATTCAAGAATTTATGAGGCTTAATCCAGAAATAGAAATTGAATTAATCTTTGAGGATAAAGAATTAGATTTGAGCACAAGACAAGCAGACATTGGTATTTTTATGAGAAGACCTAAGCAATTAAATTATATTCAAAAAAAATTGATTGATCTTAAGTATTACATCTATGGATCAAATAAATATCTAGAGAAATTTGGAATGCCAAAAACTGTAAATGATTTAAATAAGCATAAATTTATCTCATTTGGTAAAGGTGCCCCTTCACCAGTTTATAATCCAGACTGGGCATTAAAATTGGGTATGCCTGATGGAAAAAAAAGAAAAACTATCATGAAAGTAAACAGTGTAATGGGTTTGCTTCTAGCAGTAGAGTCTGGGGTTGGATTAGCAGCATTACCTGAATATTTAGTTACAAATTCTTCAAATGTGATAAAAGTTCTTCCAAAATCAGAAGGACCAATAACTGAAGCGCATTTCGTTTATCCTCAATCATTAAAGAATACTGCAAGAGTTCAAGCATTTAGAAATTTCTTATTTAGTAAAATAGGAGATTGGAATTCGTAAATATAAAGGTTGACAAACCATATTGCGATTGATAATCATTCGCAACTAGATTAATTCTCAATTATTTAATCATTAAATATGAAATTATTGGCTGTTGTATTATTTGTAATTAGTTTTTTTAGCAATTTAGCAATTGCTGAAGAAGTTAATGTTTTTAGCTCAAGACATTATGATTCTGATATTCAGTTATATAAAAAATTTACAGCTGAGACGGGAATAAAAGTTAATGTTGTTTCTGGAAAAGATAAAGCACTACAAAAAAGAATTAAAGAAGAAGGTAAAAATTCAAAAGCAGATTTATACATTACAGCGGATGCTGGAAGATTAGGATCGTTTGAAAAAGATGGAATGTTTCAAACAACCACTTCACCATTTATCAAAAAACAAGTTCCAGAAACATTAAGATCTAGTAATTGGACGGGTATAGCTAAAAGGGCAAGAATAATTTTTTATTCAAAAGATAGAGTTTCTGATGAGGAAATTAAGAATTTACGTTACGAAGATTTAGGAAATGAAATTTGGAAAAATAGAATTGTTATAAGAAAATCAGATAATATCTATAATCAATCTTTGATTGCTTCATTAATCCAAAATAATGGAAAAGACCAAATTCAATCTTGGTTAAAAAGTTTTGTGTCTAATTTTGCTAGATCACCCAAAGGAAATGATCGTGCTCAAATTTTAGCAGTTGCGGCTGGTGAAGCAGATTTAGCTATCGCTAATACTTATTATTATGCGTTAATGTTGTCAGGTCAAAAGGGAAAAGAACAAAAAGAAGCAGCAAAAAAAGTAATCCCTTATTTCCCAAATCAGAATGATAGAGGTACTCATATTAATATAAGTGGAGTGGGGATTTTAAAAAATTCTCCTAATCCTAACAATGCTTTAAAACTAATTGAGTTTTTACTAACTGAAGAAGCACAAAAGCATATCGTAGAAAACACTTTTGAATATTCAATTCTTGATAAAGTTAAGTCTCATGAATTAATTGAATCTATGGGAAACTTTAAACAAGATTTAAAAACACCTGTGGCAGAATTTATTAATTATCAATCAGATGCATTTAAATTAATGCTTATTTCAGGATGGAAATAGATGTCTAGTAGAATAAATATTTGGTATCTGAGTTCATTTTTGATTTCTTTATTTGTTGCTATCCCAATCTTAACAGTTTTTGGAAGTTTTTTTGAAAGCACTGGTTCTTATAGCTCTATTTTAAAAGATACTTTTTTATTCGAGTATATTTTCAATTCAATATTACTTTTATTTGGAGTTTTAATTATTACTTTTATTATTGGAGTAGGAGCTGCTTACTTAGTTTCATTTTATGAATTTCCAGGAGTTAATTTTTATAAGTGGGCCTTAATTTTATCATTTGCAGTGCCTGCTTATATTTATTCATATTCATTAACAGCATTTTTTGAAAACTATGGCACAGCATTTGCAATTTTAACTAACCTATTGGGTGAAGGAAATTATAATAAATTTATTCCTAAATTGGATGGCATGATTGGAGCAATAATTTCTATTTCGTTTTCAATATTTGGATATGTGTATGTTCTAACAAGAGCTTCATTTAATTATCAATCTCAAAATTTAATTGATCTTGGAAAAAATTTAGGATTTTCCAAATCAAAATCTTTTTTCAGAATAATATTACCTTCAGCAAGACCAGCTATAATTGCAGGACTTTCCTTAGTTGCAATGGAAACATTATCTGATTTTGGTTCAGTATCATTTTTTGGAATATCTACTTTGACAACTGGAATTTATAATGCTTGGATTGCATTTGATGATTTAGTTTTAGCCAATAGAATATCATTTTTCTTGCTCATCTTTATTTTAGCTTTGTTTTTAATTGAAAATTTTTCAAGAAAAAAAGCCCAGTATCATTCATCATCTAAAGGTGGTTTTAAAACTAAATCAAAGATTAAACTTCAAGGTTATAAATCTAAAATAGCTAGTTTAATATGTGGAAGTATATTTTTTATAAGTTTTGTATTTCCAGTATCACAAATGCTTTACTGGACAATAATTTTTCCAAAACATTTAAATGATTTAAATATCTTAGAATTAATATTTAATACCATTACTTTAGTAATTTTGTCTTGTTTAGTGCTAATTCTGTTTGCCTTTCTTTCTAATTATGGAAATCGAATATCAAGAAGTAAATTTTTAGAGGCTTTAACTACCTTTTCTATTTCTGGATACGCAATTCCAGGAATAATCTTAGCTGTAGCATTTATAAGTTTCATATCTTTTGTAGATTTTACAATGTCAAATTTTTTAAATCTTAAATCAATTTTTATAGGATCAATCTTTGGATTAGTTATAGTTTATTTTATTAGATTCTATTCTTTGGCAAATAATGGAATTAAATCTGGATATTTAAAAATAAATTATTCTATTGATGAAAGTGCTTATTTATTGGGTTATTCAAAGTTTAAAACTTTTACCAATATTCATTTACCATATTTAAAGAATTCAATTTTATTAATAGGAATTTTGTTATCTATTGAGATTATAAAAGAGTTACCAATTACATTAATAATGAGACCATTTAATTTTGAAACATTTGCAACCAAGGCTTATACTTTTGCATCACAAGATTTATTAGAAGCTGCTGCCGCTCCATCTTTAATATTAATTGTTATTGCAAGTATTTTTATTTTAACTACATCTAAATACATATTGAGAGATTAATGAAAAAAAGTTTTTTAGAAATTGAAAACGTAACTTTTGCAGCTAGCAATAAAAATAAAGTTAATAATGTTTCATTTAACATTGAAAATGAAGGAGATGTTGTTTGTCTACTTGGACCATCTGGTATTGGCAAAACTACAATTCTTAGAACAATTGCAGGGTTAGAAAAAATAAATTCAGGTAAAATAGTTTTAAATGACAGATTATTGTCATCAAAAGAAAAACATGTTGAGCCTGAAAAAAGAAATATATCTTTGGCTTTTCAAGATAATTCATTATTTCCACATTATACAGTTTTAGAAAATATTTCTTTTGGTGCTGAAAGAAATAAACGTAAAAAGAAATTAAAGGTCAACGATGTAGTAAATTTTTTACATCTTGATCATATTATAAATAAATATCCTCACCAAATAAGTTCTGGAGAAGCTCAAAGAGCTTCATTAGCAAGATCATTATTGTCAATGCCAGACTTATTATTGCTAGACGAACCTCTTTCAAATGTTGATCAAAGTTTTAAAGAAGAAATTCAAGTTAAATTAAAGCAGATATTAAGTGAATACAAAATAACAACAATTATTGTTACCCACGACTCTTATGAGGCATTTTACTTAGGAGGTAAGTGTGGGATTATTTTAAATGGTCAACTGAAACAGTACGATGATCCTTACAATGTTTATCATTTCCCAAATTCAGTTGAAGTAGTTAATTTTTTAAATAGAGGAATACTAATTCCCGCAAAAGTTACAGGTGAAAACTCATTAGAAAATAAAGATCTTGGTACTATAGAGGGAAATTTTATTAAGCATTACCCAAAAGGTTCGGAGGTAAAATTACTTCTTCAACCTGAAGATCTTGAACATGATGATAAAAGTAATTTAAAATTAGAAGTAGTTGATAGAAAATTTAGAGGTACAAACTTTATTTATACCCTTAAAACACCAAGTGAAATGTTAATACCTGTTTTTGTTCATTCACATCACATTCATCAACACGAAGTTGATGAAAAATTTGGTATTAAAAGACCGATTCATATTGATCATATAGTTTGCTTTTAGTAAACGTCTCACAAATGAATGAAAAATTAAAAATTACATTAAAGGGATCTTTTAATATTTTACCTTTACTAATTCCTGTTGTTCCTTTTGGAATAATTCTTGGTGCAATCGGAATGGAATTGGGCTTTAGTGTTTTAGAAACTTTTGCAACTTCATTTATTATTTTTGGAGGAGCGTCTCAAATAGTTTTTTTGCAATTACTGTCTGGTGGGGCCTCTCAAATTATTGCAATTTCATCTGCATTTGTTGTTAATTCTAGACATTTTTTATATGGAGCAACTTTAAGCGAGTATTTAAATAAACTTCCAATGGGATGGAAGATTATCTTGTCTTATTTGTTAACTGACCAGGCGTTTGCTGTATCAAATACTTATTTTAGAGCAAATGAAAATAATCGTTTAAAACATTATTACCTTTTAGGGTCTGGTTTTACACTTTGGTCTATTTGGCAGATTTCAACTTTATTAGGGATTTTTTTAGGCTCAATTGTTCCTGACGAACTTGGTTTAGCCTATACAATACCACTTACATTCATTGCTTTACTGGTAAACTATTTTAGAAAAATTGATCATCTTATTGTTATTTTAGTCTCAGGAATTTTGTCTCTAGTATTATTTAATGCACCTTTAAAATCTTACATTATATTATCTAGTCTTACTGCATTATTTGTAGGTTTCTTAATTATCAAATTTAAAAAAGGAAATAATTCATGATTTGGGCAGGAATGATTGCAGCAGGAATTTTAAATTTTTTATCAAAATTTTTATCTTTAAATTATTTTGATGCGAGCAAAATGAATCCAATAGTTAGACAAATTTTAGCATACGTGCCATCAGCTATATTTCCTGCAATTATTTTTCCAGCAATATTTTTAAATGAAACTGGGAGTTATGATTTAGAAAATAACCCTAAGATTTATGCATCAATAGTTGCCGTTATTATTGGAGTTTTAAGTAAAAATATTATTGCGACAATAATTTCAGGATTAGTTTCGTATTGGTTTATTATATTTGTTATATAAAGACTTATGAAAAAATTTTTTATATTTATCTCTTGTTTATTTGTTTTCAACAGTATCTCACTTGCTAAAGAAACAACTTTTAAAAAAGAATTGTTCGATAAAGCCCAAGCAGACGGCAAAGTTGTAATAGTTAGTTCTTGGATTAATTATTGTACATCTTGCGCTAGTCAAATGAAGATTTTAGATAAAGCTAAAAATGATTTTGATAATATTGAATACTTTAAATTTGATGTAACAATTGAAGAAATCGCACAAATGTTTGATGTACAATATCAAACAACGCTTTTGATTTTTAAAAATAACGAAGAAGTTCACAGATCTATCGGTCAAATTGAGAAAGATAAAATTTACTCAATTATTGAATCTGTCTTATAATCTAAGACTTAATAGCCAAAAAGATCCTAAGATTAAACAAGTCCCTGAAAACTTTCCAATCAAAGACAAATCTTTTTTGAAAAAGTTTTCTTTAATATAGTTCACTAAATGAGCATATATTAAGTCAGAAATTAAACCTAAAGTACAAAAAATTATTCCTAATATTATTACTTGATTAAAAGTATCTTGATTTAAATCTAAAAAAACTGGAATGATACTTGCCATCATTACTAACATTTTTGGATTTGACCAAAGTACTAAAAACCCATGTAAATAAAAATTTTTATTATTTTTATTCTCTAATTTAATATTTAAATTTTTTGAGTCTCTTATCATTACAAAACCCATATAAAATAAAAAGAGGATACCGATCCATTGAACAAAATTTAGAAAAGTTTGAAAATTTTTACTTAATAAATCAAACCCAAATGCATAAATAACAAACATTGATGCTGCACCACTTACAGTTCCAATAACAGTTTTAACTCCAGCACTCAAATTATACCTCAAAGTATTAGCAACAATGACAGATACTGATGGACCAGGAACAATCATGAATAGTATTACTGTAAATGTGAATGAAATATATGTAGTCATTTTGATTATTGATTTTTAAAGACTTAAACCTTTATCTTTCCAATTTTTTAAGCCTCCAATTAAATGATAACAATTAGATAGATTATAAGATTTTGAAATCTGAACTGCCAAAGTTGATCTATGACCATGAGCACAATAAAAAAGTATTTTTCTATTTATTAAATCTTTTTTATTTTCTTCTAAGTATTCATTAATTTTATTCATTGGAATAATTTTGCTATCTTTAATTATCCCATCTTTATCAATTTCACATTGTTCTCTTAAATCAATTAATAACGATTTTTCATCTTCTTTTATTTGATTGAATTTTTCAGGCTCAATTCCGTTGTTTACTTTTTGTTTATTGAAATCTATTCCTAATTTCAAATTACTTGGAACAGCTATATCCATCATTTGTGGATCTGGAAGATTAAGATTGTTCATTATCTCCACATACTCATCTATTGATTTCACCTGTAATCTTGGATTAAAATTTTTCTCTTCTCCAATAGTGCTTACTGTTTCTCCTTTATAATCATGCGCAGGATATACCAATGTGTCTTCAGGAAGTTTTAGTAATTTATTAAATATAGAATTATAAGAGTCTTTTGGATTTCCATTTTGAAAATCAGTTCTACCTGTACCTTTAATCAGTAAAGTATCGCCAGTAAAAACTCTGTCTTTCATAAGATAACTAAAACTTTCGGAGGTATGACCAGGAGTATAGATAGCTTGAAGATCAAAACCATCACAAGGTATTTTATCTTCATCGCTCACACGCATCGCAACTACATCAGCTGGAGTTTGATCTCCCATAATAGTTACACAGTTTGTTTTATCTCGAAGCTCAGCTATACCGGAAATATGATCTGCATGAATATGGGTATCGATCACTTTTACCAACTTCAAATCAAGATTTGTTAAAATACTTAAATATTGTTGAACATTTTCTAAAACAGGATCAATAATAATTGCTTCTCTTTCTTTTCCTGATGCTATCAAATAAGTATATGTGCTTGATTTTAAATCAAACAACTGCCTAAAAATCATAATGTTAATTTATCATATGTAAATTTTCTTAAAAGCAATTATATAAAAGTTATGAACACGTCTAAGCTTGATTGGAATTGTAAACACACCTGGAAAACAAGTGCTAAGAATACTGCATGGTGTGTACTAGGATGTGCAATAGGTGATTTTGGAACAATATTATTTTTTCAGCTTTCACAAATTCCTTTTCCAGTATTGGTAATAATGGTTTTAGCAATAATAAATGGTTTAATTACAAGTATAATTTTAGAGACAATAATTTTAATGCTGCAAAACTTTAGTCTATCTAATGCACTTAAAACAGCAGCGGGTATGAGTTTAATTTCTATGATTAGTATGGAAGTAGCAATGAATTTGACTGACTACATTTTAACAGGCGGCGCTATGTTAACTTGGTGGGTTGTTCCAATAATGTTGATTATTGGTTTTTTGACACCATGGCCATATAATTATTGGAGATTAAAAAAGTATGGAATAGCTTGTCATTAATTAAATCTTCTAATTATATTTTTTAAATAATAAAATAAAGACAAAGCTCTTAAAATCATAAACAAGCAAAGTGAAATCCAAACCCCGGTATTTGAATAATATTTTGTTAATACAATTGAAATCAACAAATAAAAAAATACAGAAAACATCATAGCATTTCTTAGCTCTTGAGTTTGTGAAGCTCCAATAAAAATACCATCAAATTGATAACAGAAGGATGCAATAAAAGGTAAAATAATTAACCAAACTACAAATGATGAACTTAATTTTTTTACTTCATCAATGTCAGACATCAAGTTAATTGCAAAATCGTTAAATAGAAAATAGATAATTGAAATTACAAATCCAGTAATAGAACTTAAAATAAATGAGTTTTTTAAAATTTTTTTAAATAAAGATAAATTATTTTTCCCAAGAGAATAACCCACCATCCCTTCGGTTGAAAAAGCGTAAGCATCAAGAATAAATGCTGATAAAAAGACTAAATTAATTAAGATTGTATTTGCAGCAACATATTCTTCACCAATATTTGTACCCAAAAATGTGAACCATAAAAAAGAAAATGTTAGAAGGATTGTTCTTATGAAGATATTAAAATTGATATTAAAAATATTCTTTAA